>JAZQXH010000012.1:0-48656 GCA_045632745.1 Alloprevotella sp. | reverse complement strand
AATAAGAGTTAGACTACCAGAACATGGAAGTTTCTTTACCAAAACACTCTTTTTGACAGATAAACACTTAGCAATAAGACCTCTTTTTGAGAAGGCAGAATGCATATCTTAATTTGGGTGGCGCATTGACGAAGTCAGGAGAGGAGGGTTGCAGTCCTTTTTTTGCATGATAATTTTTTGTTTCAGATAAAAACTGTATATTTGTAGCATGAAAGTTTGTAAGCGAAGAACTGTAGGAGGGGTTAGGCAAAGGTGAGAGCGTGCTTCGCAGAAAAACAAACATGAGATTTTGATGAAAGTGCAAATTAAATTCGTGCTTCGCAGTGTAGCAATGTTATTGTTTTTTGTAGGGGCGACGTGCGTTGCTCCTGCCCAATATTTATGTCATAGGATTTGGGACAATTGGAGCGCCGGTATTCAGGTGGGTGGTGTTTCGCCCATAAAGCATCATGCGATGATAAACGATGCGCGCACGGTGGTGGGGTGGCACGTTGCAAAGCAGTTGATACCAACTTTCGGACTCGAATTACAGACGACGTTAGGACTTAATACCAGCGGTGTGCATGCGAAGGGTTCGGCGAACATGATTGATGATATCCATTCGTCGCTGCTTATGCGTTTGAGTGTAACGAATCTGTTGTATGGGTACGTTGGTCAACGTACTTTTGAGATGGAGGCTGTGTATGGTTTTGGACATCAGCACCATTATTACCCGGCATCGCAAGCGGAGGATAGAGCGCATTTTACCTCAACTGCGGGGATGAACTTCAACTTCAGATTGGGAGAACAGAAGGCTTGGGGAATTTCGGTACGTCCGCATGTAGTGTGGAATCTTGAACGCCAGGCATATACGGTGAATGCTGCTGACTTTCGTTTGACGCTTGGAATGACTTATTACTTTAAATCCTCGAACGGCAAGCACTATATCACGCGAGCCAAACTTTACGACCAACCACAGGTGGATGCGCTCAAAGCAAAGGTGAACGACCTGAGACAAATGGTAAAGGAACGTGATGAGGAGATAAGACGGTTGAAGACAATTGTTGGTGAAGAATAGGAACAGGATGGTTGTTTCCCACTAATAAGATGGTCGTTTTCTACAAATGAATATTCCCAATCAATTATAATATAAAAACTTATAAACTTTAGTGCTATGATTAAAAAGTTCTTTAAGTCGACATTTGTAGCCTGTGCTACAATCAGCTTGATGCTTGTTTCGTGTGGCGAAACTTATCAGGCAAATTACGAAGTGATTCCGTTGCCCAAAGAGGTCACTCCTACGGAAAAGGGAAGTTTCAAACTTTCTGAAAGTACTGTGATTTATTGTTCTGCTGAAGATGCTGCAATGGAGAAGAATGCTCAGTTGCTTGCACAATACATTGAGCAGAGCACTGGTATGAAGTTGCAGATTACAAATCAATTGTCGAGCAACGCGATTGTGCTCTTTGCACAGTTGGAAAACGAAAATCCCGAAGCTTATACTCTGACAGTAAGTAGCGATGAAATCGTTATCAATGGTGCTTCGGCTGCAGGTTGCTTCTATGGTATCCAGACGCTTCGCAAGTCATTGCCCGTAGCTGAAAAGGCTTCTTCGGTAGAAATGCCTGCAGTAGAAATAGCAGATGCTCCCCGTTTTGGCTATCGTGGTGCTCACTTCGACGTGTCACGCCACTTCTTTACTGTTGACGAAGTGAAGTGCTTCATCGATATGCTTGCGCTCCACAACATTAACCGCTTGCACTGGCACCTCACCGACGACCAGGGATGGCGTATCGAAATCAAGAAGTATCCCCGTTTGGCAGAAGTAGGAGGCTATCGCCCTGAAACCGTAATCGGACGCAATACAGGACGCTATGATGGAACTCCTCATCAGGGTTTCTATACACAGGACGAAATTTGCGACGTTATTGCGTATGCAGCAGAGCGTCATATCACTATCGTTCCTGAAATCGACCTTCCCGGACACATGCAGGCAGCGCTTGCCGGTTATCCTGAGTTTGGTTGTACAGGCGGTCCCTACAAGGTATGGCAGGATTGGGGCGTTTCGGACAATGTGCTTTGTGCCGGCAACGATGCTACAATGCAGTTTATTAAGGACGTGTTGAATGAAGTTGTTGACCTCTTCCCCTCGGAATATATTCACGTAGGTGGCGATGAATGTCCTAAGGATCAGTGGAAGAAGTGTCCTAAGTGTCAGCAGCGCATTCGTAAGGAAGGACTTCGTGCGGATAAGAAGCATACTGCTGAAGAACGCTTGCAGAGCTACGTAATCAGCTTTGCAGAACGCGTGCTCAACGAACGTGGTCGCAAGATGATTGGTTGGGACGAAGTGCTCGAAGGTGGTCTTGCTCCCAATGCAACGGTAATGTCATGGCGTGGCGAAGGTGGCGGTATCGAAGCTGCACGCATGAAGCACAACGTAATCATGACACCCAATACTTACTGCTACTTCGACTATTATCAGACAGCAGACAAGAACAGTGTTCCTTTGGCTATCGGTGGTTTCTTGCCCATCGAACGTGTGTATAGCTACGAACCAATGCCTAAGCAACTCGAACCCGAGTATCATGGCTACATCACAGGTGTGCAGGCTAACTTGTGGACGGAATATATCCCCACTTTCAGTCATGCACAGTACATGGAATTGCCACGTATGGCTGCGCTCTGCGAAGTGCAGTGGTTGAATGCTGAGCAGAAGGACTTTGATACTTTTGTGAAGCGCTTGCCTCGCTTGATTGACCTCTACGAAAAGTTGGGTTACAACTATGCAAAGCATGTGTTTGAAGTACAGCCTACTTTCACAACCGACACTGTGAACCACGCAGTAGTAGCAACTTATAAGACGATTGATGATGGCGATGTTTACTACACACTCGATGGAACAGATCCTACAATGTCGTCAGCGCTCTACAAGGAACCTGTAACAATTAAGGAATCTTGCACAATCAAGGCAACTACATTCCGCAACGGCGAAGCAACGAATATCGCAACTGAAACATTCCAGTTCAGCAAGTCAACAGGTTGTCCTGTAGTGATGTTGCAGCCCATTAACGACCAATACGAATATGCCGGCGCTATAACGCTCGTTGATGGCTTGTTGGGTCCCGATACAAACTATCAGACCGGACGTTGGATTGCTTTCTACCGCAATGATATGGAAGCTGTTATCGACCTTGGCGAAGCTACAAGCGTAAGCAACGTGAAGTTCAACGTTTGTGTAGAAAAGGGTGCTTGGATATTTAATGCACGCGAAGTTGAAATCAGTGTTTCAGAAGATGGTGCGAACTATACTTCTGTAGTGAAGAAGTCAATCCCTGCACAGACAGAGAGCGAACCCAACGAAGTATATGTTCATAGCTATGACTTCGAACCCGCGAACGCTCGTTTCGTAAAGGTTAAGGCTACACCCGAACATAGCATGCCTGCTTGGCATGGCGGTAAGGGCTCGCCCGCATTCCTCTTCGTTGATGAAATTTCTGTAAACTAAAAACATTAATGGTGGGTTCTGCAAATGCTTTGGCGCTTGCAGAGCCTGCCGTTCAAAAACGAGATTGAATGAAACAAACTTTACTCTTTTTATTTACAATCTTGTCCGTAGCGTTTTCGGCTCAGGCACAAACTTCGTATTCGGCGGTTAAACCGGCTGACTATCCGTTTGTGTTGACCGAAGATCCTGCTAAACCTTCGCTCTATTATATTTATACAGGTCGTGATGGCAATGGGGAGGCAGGCGGTTGCGTTTTCTCGTGCGAAATACCTTATGGCGAGAGTCTTTATAAGTTGGTGTTGATGTATAAGAACCCCAACAAGGCGGAACTTTCGCAGTTGTGGTATTTCATGGAAGAAAATGGCAAGATAAAAATCATTTCGGCTTTGGATAACCGCATACTTACAGTTGCTGACACCAACGATGGTGCAAAGAAGGTATATATGCAGACTGCCGAAGAACGCACCAACGATTATTACACATGGACGCTCGATAAGACGAACGGATATTATGCTTTTAAGTCGTCGGACGGCAAGACTTTCCTGAGTCATTTCGGAAATTGGCAGACAGGCGGTCCTCAGATGGGACTTTATAATGCCAACGGAAGCAAGGATGAAGGTTCGAGAGTGTTCTTTGAAGCATGTACCGATCCGACAGTGAGTGGTATAAAGGAAGTTGGCACCGGGAACAATATTAGTTTGGGCATCTTTACGATTACAGGTCGAAAAATTGATAAGATTACTGCACCCGGAATTTACATTGTAAATGGTCGTAAGATGGTGGTTAAGGATTTTTGAGACTTTCTGCTGCTATAGTTTTGGAATTAGTGTAACGAAAAGTCGGGCGAAAACGAATTTTGCGTTTTGATATAGTGCCCGATGAATCTCACACGGCATAGTATGAATATGAAAATCCCGCACAATTTGTAGTTGCAAGTTGCGCGGGACTTTTTTATGGTTTTTACAGAAAAATAGCTTTTAAAAAGAGGGTTTAATACGAGGTTGAGGCTTGATTTTGTTGTTTTGACATGTTGAATTTAACTTTGTGGGATGTGAATTGTTATTTTTTATAAATTAAAGAAAGGAGTTTTTTGTTTGTTCTAATAAATTTTTGTAACTTTGCACCCCAAACGGGCATAGTGTGCTCTTTTCAGAGCGAAAAGTGCTATGCAAACTTCCTCATAGATAGTAAAATAACAATAATATAATAATAAAAAATTAAACAAAATGCCTACTATTTCACAATTGGTAAGAAAGGGTAGAACAGTGGCAGCAGACAAGTCAAAGTCTCCCGCGTTGGATTCATGCCCTCAGCGTCGTGGCGTTTGTGTTCGTGTTTACACGACTACGCCCAAGAAGCCTAACTCTGCAATGCGTAAGGTTGCACGTGTTCGTTTGACTAACTCTAAGGAAGTTAACTCTTACATCCCTGGCGAAGGTCACAACTTGCAGGAACACTCAATTGTTCTCGTACGTGGTGGTCGTGTAAAGGACCTTCCTGGTGTTCGTTACCACATCGTACGCGGTACACTCGATACTGCAGGTGTTGCTAACCGCACACAGCGTCGTTCTAAGTACGGTGCTAAGCGTCCTAAGGCAGCTAAGAAGTAATATTTATTAGCTGATTTAAAGTAAGAATTTTTTATTTTAATCTTGGTTTGCAGAAAGGTTGAGTAAACTCATGTACTCCTTATTATATATATATAAATGAGTTGAAGACAAATTTTGCAGCCTACAAAACCAAAATTTACAAAAATGAGAAAAGCAAAGCCTAAAAAGCGTTTGATCCTCCCCGATCCCGTTTACGGAGACCAGAAGGTTTCTAAGTTCGTTAACCACCTTATGTACGATGGTAAGAAGAATGTTTCTTACGAAATCTTCTATAGCGCTCTCGCTATCGTAGGTGAAAAGATGAAGGATGCTGAAAAGTCAGCACTCGAAATCTGGAAGGAAGCACTCGCTAAGGTTACTCCTCAGGTGGAAGTTAAGTCTCGCCGTATCGGTGGTGCTACTTTCCAGGTGCCCACAGAAATCCGTCCCGACCGTAAGGAATCAGTTTCTATGAAGAACATGATTAACTACGCTCGTAAGCGCGGTGGTAAGACAATGGCAGACAAGCTCGCTGCTGAAATTATGGATGCATACAACGAACAGGGTGGTGCTTACAAGCGTAAGGAAGATATGCACCGCATGGCTGAAGCTAACCGTGCATTCGCTCACTTCAGATTCTAATCTTTTAATACTGAAATAAGTCATGGCTAAGAATGATTTGCATTTGACGCGTAATATCGGTATCATGGCGCACATCGATGCCGGTAAGACTACAACGTCTGAGCGTATCCTTTTCTACACTGGTAAGACTCACAAGATTGGTGAAGTTCACGAAGGTGGTGCAACAATGGACTGGATGGAGCAGGAACAGGAACGTGGTATCACGATTACTTCTGCTGCAACAACAACTTACTGGAATTACGCAAATACTCAGTATAAGATTAACCTTATTGACACTCCGGGACACGTTGACTTTACTGCTGAAGTAGAACGTTCACTCCGTGTGCTCGACGGTGCGGTTGCTGCTTACTGTGCAGTAGGTGGTGTTGAACCTCAGTCAGAAACTGTATGGCGTCAGGCTGATAAGTACAACGTACCCCGTATCGCATACGTTAACAAGATGGACCGCTCTGGTGCTGACTTCTTTGAAGTAGTACGTCAGATGAAGGCCGTTCTTGGTGCAAACCCCGCTCCTATCGCAATTCCTATCGGCGCTGAAGAAAACTTCAAGGGTATCGTTGACCTCATCGATATGAAGGCTATCCTTTGGCACGATGAAACTATGGGTGCTGACTACGACGTGGAAGAAATTCCCGCAAACCTTGTTGACGAAGCAGAAGAATGGCGCGCTAAGCTCGTTGAATCAGCTGCTGAAACTGACGAAGCACTCATGGAAAAGTTCTTCGAAGATCCCTCTTCAATCACTAAGGATGAACTCGTTGCTGCAATCCGCAAGGCTACACTCGCAATGGATATCGTTCCTATGACTTGTGGTTCTTCATTCAAGAACAAGGGTGTTCAGAAGTTGCTCGACTACGTATGTATGTTCCTTCCCTCTCCTATGGACGGTGGTGCTACAATTGGTACTAATCCCGAAACTGGCGAAGAAGAAAGCCGTATGCCTTCTGAAGACGAAAAGACTGCAGCGCTCGCATTTAAGATTGCAACTGACCCCTATGTTGGTCGCTTGACATTCTTCCGTGTGTACTCAGGTAAGGTAGAAGCTGGTTCTTACATCTACAACGTACGTTCAGGTAAGAAGGAACGCGTTTCTCGCCTCTTCCAGATGCACTCAAGCAAGCAGAATCCTGTTGACTTGATCGCTGCCGGTGATATCGGTGCAGGTGTAGGTTTCAAGGATATCCGCACAGGTGATACACTCGCTTCTGAAGGTGCTCCTATCGTTCTCGAATCTATGGACTTCCCCGATCCCGTTATCGGTATCGCAGTTGAGCCTAAGACTCAGAAGGACCTCGATAAGCTTTCTAACGGTCTCGCTAAGTTGGCTGAAGAAGACCCCACATTTACAGTTAAGACTGACGAACAGTCTGGTCAGACAGTAATCTCTGGTATGGGTGAGCTTCACCTCGATATCATTATCGACCGCTTGAAGCGCGAATTCAAGGTAGAATGTAACCAGGGTAAGCCCCAGGTTAACTACAAGGAAGCTATCACTAAGACAGTTAACCTCCGCGAAGTTTACAAGAAGCAGTCTGGTGGTCGCGGTAAGTTCGCTGATATCATCGTTAACGTTGGTCCTGTTGATGAAGACTTCACTCAGGGTGGTCTCCAGTTCGTAAACAAGGTAACTGGTGGTAACATTCCTAAGGAATTCATTCCTTCAGTACAGAAGGGCTTCGAAAACGCTATGAAGAGCGGTGTGCTCGGTGGTTATCCTCTCGACAGCCTCAAGGTTGAGTTGCTCGATGGTTCATTCCACCCCGTTGACTCTGACCAGTTGTCATTCGAAATCGCTGCGCTCCAGGCTTACAAGAACGCTTGCGCTCAGGCAGGTCCTTGCCTCATGGAGCCTATCATGAAGCTCGAAGTAGTTACTCCCGAAGAAAACATGGGTGACGTAATCGGTGACTTGAACAAGCGTCGTGGTCAGGTTGAAGGTATGGAAAACAGCCGTTCAGGTGCACGTATCGTTAAGGCTAAGGTGCCCCTCGCAGAAATGTTCGGTTACGTAACAGCTCTCCGTACTATCACTTCAGGTCGTGCTACATCTTCAATGGTTTACTTCAATCACTCAGCTCTCTCTTCAAGCATCGCTCGCGAAGTTCTCGAAGAAGTTAAGGGTCGCGTTGACTTGATCAAGTAATATCTTTGATAAATTAAAACAAACATCTTTCTCAGTGCAGCGAGTTAACGAATGACTCTTAACTCGCTTGCCTGAAAAGTTTAAAAAATAAATACAAAAATGAGTCAGAAAATTCGTATCAAATTGAAGTCTTACGATCACACGCTCGTTGAAAAGTCAGCAGCAAAGATCGTTGCATCTGTAAAGGCAACTGGCGCTACTATCAGTGGTCCAATTCCTCTCCCTACTCGTAAGCGTATCATCACTGTTAACCGTTCTACATTCGTTAACAAGAAGTCACGCGAACAGTTTGAAGTTTCAACTTACAAGCGTCTTATCGATATCTACAGCTCTACTCCTAAGACTGTTGACGCGCTCATGAAGCTCGAACTCCCCTGTGGTGTTGAAGTTGAAATCAAGGTGTAGTCTAAGGACAAAGTCTTCTGTTTAGAGAGCTTGAATGCATTTTTGTTAGTTCTCTACGAATCCAGAATAAGGGTTCCTGTGAAAGTTTTCTTTTGCAGGAACTTTTTTTTAGCCTGAATCAACAGTCTTTTGTGTAGGTTGTTTGAAGTAGCGTGTTTGTTGTGAAATGAATTTTTTATGTCTGAAGAAATGAAAAATAAGTCAATAGTTGTGGGTCGGCCCTCGTCTTTGGTTTCGTTTGTGCCGCTTCTTGTGTTGATGGCATTGTTGTTTGTCACAATTACAGCGTTTGGCGATGGAGCTTTGTCGGGCGGAAGTCAGGTTTGCCTGCTTGTTGCGTCGGCGGTATGCGCTACGATTGGTATGTGGGTGTATCGAGTGCCCTGGAAGACGTTTGAATCTGCTATTGAGATGAACGTCAAGCGTGTGTCGGAGGCTTTGTTCATCCTGCTTGTGATTGGTGCCTTGTCGGGCATGTGGATGGTGAGCGGAATCGTTCCTACGCTGATATATTACGGTTTGCAAATTATACATCCGGTCTTTTTCCTGCTGACGACCTGCGTGATTTGTGCGATAGTTTCGCTGATGACGGGTAGTTCGTGGACTACGGTGGCAACGATCGGTGTGGCGCTTATCGGTATCGGACAGGCACAGGGTTATCATGAAGGTTGGGTGGCAGGCGCAATTATTTCGGGGTCGTATTTTGGCGATAAGATGTCGCCGCTCTCTGATACAACCGTGCTCGCATCTTCGACCGTAGGTGTACGCTTGTTTACGCATATCCGTTACTTGGTTTACACCACAATTCCGGCGCTTGCTGTGGCGCTCATTGTTTACCTCGTAGCTGGGTTGATGTTGCCTGTGGGTAGTGCAACTTCTATTGAACTTTATACGATTGCACTGAAGGCTCATTTTGTGATTTCGCCCTGGGCTTTCGTGGTGCCGGTTCTTACGGCAGTCATGATTTATAAGCGCGTGCCCTCGCTCATTACGCTCTTCCTTTCGACGGTGTTGGCGGCGTTGTATGGTTTGCTGTATCAGTCGGAAGTGCTGTTGGCATTGTCGCCGGATGCGTCGGGTACGATGGCGTTGTTTAAGAGTACGATGCAGGCCGTGTTTGGCGAAACGCAGGTAGAAATGGGTAGTGCTGAGCTCAACGAACTTGTTGCCACAAGTGGGATGTCGGGCATGATGGATACGATTTGGCTCATCCTATGTGCGATGTGCTTTGGCGGAGTGATGGAGTCGGGAGGTTTTTTGGCGGGCATCAGCCGAGCGTTCTTGAAGTTTGTAGGTCGCACGTTGAGCCTTGTAAGTTCTACGGTTGCGTCGGGCTTGTTGTTTAATATCGTGACAGCCGACCAGTATATCTCCATTATTCTGACTGGAAACATGTTTAAGCAGACGTATCACGACCGCGGTTGCGAGGCACGATTACTTAGTCGTACAACCGAGGATGCAGTGACGGTGACGTCGCCACTTATTCCCTGGAACACGTGCGGCATGACGCAAGCCACGGTGATGGGCGTTTCGACCTGGACTTACTTGCCTTACGCAGTGTTCAACTACTTGTGTCCGCTGTTTTCAATCATTATTGCAGCGACAGGTTTTCGCATTGTGAAGCGCTTGAAGAGTGAGGAACCTCAGTCGTGATTCCGTTTCGGATAGCCGTGTGAACAACTTGCGTTAACGATATCGTATGTAATGCAAACAGTGTGCCTGGACATAACTGTTTGCGCATGGCGTGGTTTCTGGTGCTCGGTGTGTTTACAACATAAAGCAGGCAGCAATGAGCGTTGGGCTATGATTGGAGTGCCCACCGGCTCATTGCTGTCTGTTTGTTTTTTTTGCTGGTGAAAGTTTCTATGACTTTGTTTTTCTGGTGATGCGTGCCAGATAGTCGTAGTTGTTTCCTTCGCAGATGATTTCTGCGTTGTAGCCTTTGCTGTTTGCACACTGCTTCAGTGTTTCAAAGTCAGCGTAGAGCCAGTTGAATTTTTCGGAACGGATTTTACCGTATGCCATTTGATAATCGACTTCGCCATAGTAGTAGTCGAATTCTGTAGGGTCGAAGTTGCCTTCTTCGTCTTCAAAGACGTAGCGAAGGTCGGACGAGTCGATGAGAAGTTGGCCTTCGTTGCTTAGTAGAACGTCAAGGCGGTCGAATAGAGTGGGCAGATTGCTCAAGGTTCCGACGATTCCCGTTCCGTTCATGAGCATGAGGATTGTGTCGTACGGAGTTTCAGTCGTCATTTCGAAGAAGTCTTCGGCTCTTGCATCGGTTATGCCCTGCGATTGCATTGTTTCGACAGCCAGGGATGATATGTCGATGGCTGTTACAGCGAAGCCTCGCTTTTGCAGTTCCAGTGTGTGGCATCCGGCTCCGGCTCCTACGTCTAAGGTTTTGCCCTTGCTGAGTTCAATGGCTTTTTGCTCCACAGAGCTCATTTCGTCAAAAGTACGGAAGAGGGTTGCTACGGGGAGAATGTCGGTTTCGAACATGCTTGAAAGTACGCGCAGAGGTTTTGTACTTCCTTTTGTATAGTACTCGCGTATAGCGGTGCCCATTGCGTCGCGGTGGGGAGGGAGGATAGGCATGATGTTTATTATTATGAAGATTTGCGTGTGGTCAACTTCAAAAGTTTTGAAATAGCGAGGAGTCTTACATTTATTATAAAAGTACAGAGAGCAGAGTGCACCTGCGCATGGGATGTACGTTCGCCTATGAACTTTAGAAGTTTTTTTGTTAAAGCAAAGTTAATGATTTCGTAGGTATCAGCAAAATTGCCGAGGGTTGTTGCTTAGTGATATGTAAAGAATAAGTTGCTACTTTATCCAATAGTATGTGGGTTTATAGCTGGATAGAGGTGCAGAACAAGGGCGAAATAATGTTGGTAAACTTATTTTTAGTCGATTTTGAATGATTTATTTTTAGGACTTTGTAAAATAGTGTATCTTTGTAAGGTAGTGTGCCGAGTAGGCAATGTAAGGATGATTGATAAGAAGTGGTTCGCGACGGTGTTGTTTGCAACAGCTAAGTTTCCGGATTGTGAGCAAATGATTGTTGAAGCGCAAATCATTTCCGGGGAAGATTGGGCGGCATGCTCCTCGTGCGCCTATACATTTATATATGGAGTGAGGCAGCGATAAAGATTATGGTTGAATCGGCTGGATGGACCTGGATTTCCGAACTTTCCTAAGTAGGCAAAAATATTGATTTTTCGCATAAAATGATTTTTTACTATTATAAATGCAAAGTTAATTTTGCAATAATTATTTGATTTGAAAATATTATGGCAAAAGAATGTGATTTTCTTTGCCGGATTATAAAAGGTTCGTAAATTTGCACTCGCAAAAAGTAGGAAACGTTTGACACCTGCTTTTTTATTAATAATCAGCTATATTAAAAGTAGCATTTCGCCCCATAAGGAGTGCAATCTGATTGGGCTACGAATTTTAAAAAATCAAAACAAATAATTTTATTAATAGTAAAACTGAAATGCCAGGATTATTAGGAAAGAAAATCGGAATGACATCCGTGTTCAGTGCCGAGGGCAAGAATGTGCCATGCACTGTTATCGAAGTAGGTCCTTGTGTGGTAACTCAGATCAAGACTGTTGAAAAGGACGGCTATGCAGCTGTTCAGGTAGGTTTCCAGGAAGCTAAGGAAAACAACACTTCTAAGGCTTTGAAGGGTCACTTCCAGAAGGCAGGTGTTACTCCCAAGCGTCACTTGGCCGAGTTCAAGGGTTTTGACCAGGAATTTAACTTGGGCGACACGCTCACAGTTGAACTCTTCAACGGTGTAAACTACGTAAATGTAGTTGGTACATCAAAGGGTAAGGGTTTCCAAGGTGTTATGAAGCGTCACGGTTTCGGTGGTGTTGGTCAGTCAACACACGGTCAGGACGACCGCGCACGTAAGCCGGGTTCAATCGGTGCTTGCTCATACCCCGCTAAGGTGTTCAAGGGTATGCGCATGGGTGGCCAAATGGGCGGCGATCGCGTAACTACACAAAACTTGCAAGTATTAAAGGTAATCCCCGAACACAATCTCCTTCTCATCAAGGGTTCAGTTGCGGGTTGCAAAGGTTCAATCGTAATCGTTGAAAAGTAATGGAAATCAGTGTATTGAATATTAAGGGTGAAGATACTGGCAAGAAGGTTGTTCTTAACGACAAAGTATTTGGTATCACTCCCAACGATCACGTCATCTATCTCGACGTGAAGCAGTATCTCGCAGCTCAGCGCCAGGGTACAGCTAAATCAAAGGAAAGAAGCGAACTTAGCGGTTCTACTCGCAAGCTCGGACGTCAGAAGGGCGGCGGCGGTGCTCGTCGTGGTGATATTAACTCACCTCTCCTCGTAGGCGGTGCTCGCGTATTTGGTCCTAAGCCTCGCAATTATGATTTCAAGCTCAATAAGAAGGTTAAGCAGCTCGCTCGTCGCAGCGCACTCGCTTACAAGGCTCAGGAAAATGCAATCGTAGTAGTTGAAGATTTCAATATCGAAACTCCTAAGACTAAGGAATTTGTGAGCATCTTGTCAAACCTCAAGGTAGCAGACAAGAAGGTGTTGATGGTAATGCCTGGTGCAAACAAGAGCGTTTACCTCTCTGCACGCAACCTTCCTAAGGCAAATGTAGCAATTGCTTCTGATATTAACACTTACGGTATCCTCAATGCAGGCGTACTCGTAGTAACAGAATCAGCTCTTGCAAATATTGAAGCAGTTTTAACAAAGTAATAAGAGGCTAAATAGATTATGGCATATATCGTAAAACCCCTTGTCACTGAAAAGATGACAGGAATCACGGAGAAGCACAATCAGTTTGGTTTCATCGTGCGCCCCGAAGCTAACAAGCTTCAGATTAAGGCAGAAGTAGAAGCGTTGTATGGTGTGACAGTAAAGTCTGTAAACACTATGATTTACGCAGGTAAGAGCAAGACTCGTTACACTAAGGCAGGTTTGCTCAAAGGTCGTACTAACGCTTTTAAGAAGGCTATCGTTACGCTCAACGAGGGTGAAACAATTGACTTTTATAGCAATATCTAATAAATAAAAATGGCAGTACGTAAATTTAAGCCCACAACACCAGGGCAGAGACACAAAGTTATTGGTACGTTCGAAGAAATTACTGCATCCGTACCAGAAAAATCTCTCGTTTGTGGTAAGAAGTCATCAGGCGGTCGTAACAACGTAGGTAAGATGACAATGCGTTACCTCGGTGGCGGTCACAAGAGAAAGTTCCGTTTCATCGACTTCAAGCGCGAGAAGGATGGTGTACCCGCAGTGGTTAAGACAATCGAGTATGATCCTAACCGTTCAGCTCGTATCGCTCTTCTCTACTACGTAGATGGTGAAAAACGTTACATTATTGCTCCTAATGGTTTGAAGGTAGGCGATAAGTTGATGTCTGGTTCTGAAGCAGCACCTGAAATTGGTAATGCTCTTCCTCTTCAGAATATCCCTGTTGGTACAGTGATTCACAACATCGAACTTCGTCCTGGTCAAGGCGCACTTCTCGTTCGCTCGGCTGGTAACTTCGCTCAGCTTACTTCTCGTGAAGGCAAGTATTGCGTAATCAAGCTTCCTTCAGGTGAAACTCGTCAGATTCTCAGTGCTTGTAAGGCTACAGTAGGTAGCGTAGGTAATTCAGACCACGCTCTCGAATCATCAGGTAAGGCAGGTCGCTCACGTTGGTTGGGTCGTCGTCCTCACAACCGTGGTGTGGTTATGAACCCTGTGGATCACCCAATGGGTGGTGGCGAAGGCCGTCAGTCAGGTGGTCACCCACGTTCACGTACAGGCTTGTATGCTAAGGGTCTCAAGACACGTGCTCCTAAGAAGCACTCAAGCAAGTACATCATCGAAAGACGTAAAAAGTAATAAGCATTAATCAGAGAATTACATTATGAGTCGTTCACTTAAGAAAGGTCCCTATATCGCTGTCTCTCTCGAAAAGAAAGTTCTTGCTATGAACGAAAGCGGCAAGAAGACAGTTGTTAAGACTTGGGCCAGAGCTTCAATGATATCTCCCGATTTCGTGGGTCATACTATTGCAGTTCACAACGGAAATAAGTTTATTCCTGTTTATGTTACTGAAAACATGGTTGGTCACAAGCTCGGCGAATTCGCGCCTACACGTAAGTTTGGTGGTCACGGTGGTAACAAGAAACGTTAAGCAGGTTCATTCAAACCAGATAAAAAAGTATAATATTATAAATGGGAGCAAGAAAAAGACTCGCTGCTGAAGCTAGAAAGGCAGCTCTTAAGACCCAATATTTTGCAAAGTTGCAAAATTGCCCCTCTTCACCCCGCAAGATGCGTTACGTAGTTGACCTCATCCGCGGCATGGAGGTGAATCGTGCACTCGGTACGCTCCGCTTCTGCAAAAAGGCAGCTTCTGCGGATGTAGAAAAGCTTTTGCGTTCAGCAATCGCTAACTGGGAACAGAAGAACGATCGCAAGGCAGAAGATGGCGAATTGTTCGTAACAAAGATTTTTGTTGATGGTGGTGCTACACTCAAGCGTATGCGTCCTGCACCCCAGGGTAGAGGTTACAGAATTCGTAAACGTTCAAACCACGTAACAGTACACGTGGGTACTAAAAATGATTAATCTATGGGACAGAAAGTAAATCCGATTTCAAACCGACTTGGTATTATTCGTGGTTGGGATTCTAACTGGTTCGGTGGTTCTAACTTCGGTGATAATATTCTCGAAGATAGCAAAATCCGTAAGTATCTCGACGTACGTCTCGCAAAGGCAAGCGTTTCACGCATTGTTATCGAACGTACTCCCAAACTGATTACAATTACGGTATGCACTGCACGCCCCGGTGTTATCATCGGTAAGGCAGGTCAGGATATCGATAAGCTTAAGGAAGAACTTAAGAAGATTACAGACAAGGAAGTTCAGATCAACGTCTTCGAAATTAAGAAGCCCGACCTCGATGCTAACATCGTAGGTAAGAGCATCGCTCGCCAGGTAGAAGGCAAGATCGCTTATCGCCGTGCAATTAAGATGGCTATCCAGAACGCAATGCGTATGGGCGCCGAAGGTATTAAGGTTCAAATCTCTGGTCGTTTGAATGGTGCTGAAATGGCACGCAGCGAAATGTTCAAGGAAGGACGTACACCCCTCCACACATTGCGCGCAGATATCGACTACTGCCAGACTGAAGCGCTTACAAAGGTAGGTTTGCTTGGTATCAAGGTTTGGATTTGCCGCGGCGAAGTTTACGGAAAGCGTGACCTTGCACCTAACTTCACTCCTGAAAAGGAAACTGCACGTCAGGGTGGCAACAACAACCGCAAGTTCCGTAACAAGAAAAATAACAACCGTTAATCAGTTAGAGTATTATGTTACAACCTAAAAGAACAAAATACAGAAGACCTCATAAAGGCCGCAGCAAGGGCAATGCGATGCGTGGTAATCAGCTCGCTTTCGGTAGCTTCGGTATCAAGAGCCTCGATACACACTGGCTCACAGGTCGTCAGATTGAAGCTGCTCGTGTTGCGATGACACGTTACATGCAGCGTGAAGGACAGTCTTGGATCCGCATCTTCCCTGATAAACCTATCACTAAGAAGCCTGCAGACGTCCGAATGGGTAAGGGTAAGGGTGACCCCGTAGGTTACGTATTCCCCATCACTCCTGGTCGCATTATCTTCGAACTTGATGGTGTGCCCTTCGAAGTAGCAAAGGAAGCACTTCGCCTCGCAGCACAGAAACTTCCTGTAACTACGAAGTTTATTGTTAGACACGACTACGATAAAAACGCTTAATTATGAAAATTGCAGAAATCCGTCAAATCCCAGCTAACGAGTTGGCAGAACGTCTCCAAACTGAGGTTGCTAAGTACAATCAGTTGGTGCTTAACCACAGCATTGCTCCTCTGGAAAATCCTGCACAGATCAAAACAGCGCGTCGTACGATTGCTAAGATGAAGACTGTGTTGAACGAACTTAACAATAAATAATCATCATCCAGATGGAAAGAAATTTAAGAAAAACTCGACAGGGTGTTGTCATCAGCGACAAGATGGAAAAGACTATCGTTGTTGCAGCTAAGTTCAAGGAAAAACACCCCATTTATGGTAAGTTCATCTCTAAGACGAAGAAGTATCATGCTCACGATGAAAAGAACGACTGCCACGTAGGCGACACTGTTCTTATCATGGAAACACGTCCCTTGAGCAAGACAAAGCGTTGGAGAGTTGTTGAAATTGTAGAAAGAGCTAAGTAATTATGATACAATCAGAATCAAGATTGACCGTAGCTGACAATAGCGGTGCGCGCGAAGCACTTTGCATCCGCGTATTAGGTGGAACTCGCCGTCGCTATGCTTCTATTGGTGACGTAATCGTTGTCTCAGTAAAGAGTGTGATTCCGTCAAGTGATATTAAGAAAGGTGCCGTATCAAAGGCTTTGATTATACGTACTAAGAAGGAAATTCGTCGTGCTGACGGTTCTTATATCCGTTTTGATGACAACGCATGCGTTCTCTTGAACAATGCAGGTGAGTTGAGAGGTAGTCGTATTTTCGGTCCTGTTGCACGTGAACTTCGTGCTACTAACATGAAGGTCGTTTCTTTGGCACCCGAGGTACTTTAATCCCAGTTTAATCGAAATAGTAATGAAATTACATATTAAGAAAGGCGATACTGTAAAGGTTCTTGCTGGCGAAGACAAGGGTAAGACCGGTAAGGTTACTAAGGTCTTTGTAGAAAAGAAGCGCGCCATCGTTGAAGGTGTCAACATGGTGTCTAAGAGCCAAAAGCCTAACGCAAAGAATCCTCAAGGTGGTATTGTGAAGATGGAAGCTCCTATTCACATCTCTAACCTCAATGTGGTTGACCCCAAGACTGGCGAAGCAACTCGCATCGGTCGTAAGTTGAACGAAAATGGCAAGCTCGTACGCTATGCTAAAAAATCAGGAGAGGAGATTAAGTAATGAGTAATACTGCACAACTTAAGAAAGTTTACGCAGAGCAAATCGCTCCTGCGTTGATGAAGAAGTTCAACTACTCTTCTTCTATGCAGATTCCAGTGTTGAAGAAGATTGTTATCAACCAAGGTCTTGGTATGGCTGTTGCTGACAAGAAGATCATTGATGTAGCAATCAACGAACTCTCAGCAATCACTGGTCAGAAGGCTGTTGCGACAGTGTCTCGTAAGGACGTGTCTAACTTCAAGCTTCGTAAGAAGATGCCTATCGGTGTGATGGTAACACTTCGTCGCGAACGCATGTATGAATTCCTTGAAAAGCTCGTGCGCGTGGCACTTCCCCGTATCCGCGACTTCAAGGGTATCGAAAGCAAGTTCGACGGCCGTGGTAACTACACACTCGGTATCCAGGAACAGATTATCTTCCCCGAAATCAACATGGATTCTATCGACCGTATCCTCGGTATGAATATCACGTTCGTAACATCTGCTCCTACTGACGAAGAAGGCTATGCACTCCTCAAAGAGTTCGGTCTTCCCTTTAAAAACGCTAATAACAATTAATACAACACATGGCAAAAGAATCAATGAAGGCACGTGAAGTAAAGCGTGCTAAAATGGTAGCCAAGTACGCAGCTAAGCGTGCAGCGTTGAAGGAAATTGTTAACAAGTCTGAGGATCCTGTAGAAGCTTACGAGGCAGCTCGTAAGCTCCAGGAAATCCCCAAGAACGCTAACCCAATTCGTCTTCACAACCGTTGCAAGCTTACAGGACGTCCTAAGGGATATATTCGCTTATTTGGCCTTTCTCGTATTCAGTTCAGAGAAATGGCGTCAGCAGGTCTTATTCCTGGTGTTAAGAAGGCGAGCTGGTAATCTCCAGAAACTTATACAAAATCTATTATTTAATATTGTCGGGGTAGTCCCGATTAATTAAACAATTTTTTATCATGACAGATCCAATAGCAGACTATTTGACCCGTCTTCGCAACGCGATTCATGCTAATCACCGCGTAGTTGAAGTACCTGCGTCAAATGTTAAGAAGAACATCACAAAGATTCTCTTCGAAAAAGGCTACATCTTGAACTACAAGTTCATTGAAGAAGGACCTCAGGGCACTATTAAGATTGCTCTTAAGTATCATCCTGAAAGCAAGGTAAGCGCTATTAAGAGCCTTACACGCGTTTCAAAGCCCGGTATGCGTAAGTACACTGGCTATCGTGAAATGCCCCGTGTTATTAACGGACTTGGTATCGCAATTGTATCAACGTCTAAGGGTTTAATGACTGACAAGGAAGCTTCAGAACTCAAGATTGGTGGTGAAGTTCTTTGCTATGTATATTAATTTAGGAGGAAAGCAATGTCAAGAATAGGTAAATTGCCGATTAACATTCCTGCAGGTGTTCAAGTAACATACCAGGATAATGTAGTGTCTGTAAAAGGACCAAAGGGTGAAATGACCCAGTCTATTGATCCTTCTATCAATGTATCAATCGTTGATAACGTAATCACTTTCAGCATCAATGAAGAAAGCGAAGTTGAGCAGAAGCAGAAGCAAGCTTTCTATGGTCTTTATCGTTCACTCGTGAACAACATGGTAGTAGGCGTATCTGAAGGTTATAAGAAGGAAATGGAACTCGTAGGTGTTGGTTATCGTGTACAAAACACTGGTAATCTCATCGAGTTCAACCTTGGTTATACTCACGCTATCTTTATCCAACTTCCTAAGGAAATTAAGGTTGAGACTAAGACTGAAAGAAATAAGAACCCTTATATTTGTCTTGAGTCATGCGACAAGCAGTTGCTCGGACTTGTATGTGCTAAGATTCGTTCTTTCCGCAAGCCTGAACCTTACAAAGGAAAGGGTATCCTTTTTGTTGGCGAACAAATTCGTCGTAAGTCAGGTAAGTCAGCAGGTAAGTAATTTTAATTAAGTAAGATTATGACTACTAAAAAAGAACAAAGACGCATTAAGATTAAGTATAGGGTACGTAATAAGATCTCTGGTACAGCTGAACGTCCCCGCATGAGCGTGTTCAGAAGCAATAAGCAGATTTATGTACAGATCATCAATGATGAAACTGGCACAACGCTCGCTGCAGCATCTTCTCTCGGTTTAGAAGCTATGCCTAAGAAGGAACAGGCTGCTAAGGTTGGCGAAGCAATTGCTAAGAAGGCTCTCGAAGCAGGTATTGAAAAGGTTGTATTCGACCGTAACGGTTACCTCTATCACGGCCGTGTAAAGGAAGTTGCTGACGGTGCACGTAATGGTGGACTTAAATTCTAAAAGATTATGGCAAACAGAGTAAACGTAAATACAGAAGAATTAAAGGATAGACTCGTTGCTATCAATCGTGTAACTAAGGTTACTAAGGGTGGTCGCACATTTACATTCGCTGCTATCGTAGTAGTAGGTGATGGTAAGGGCGTTATTGGCGTAGGTCTTGGTAAGGCTGGCGAAGTAACTGCAGCTATCGCTAAGGGTGTAGAAGCGGCTAAGAAGAATCTCGTTAAGGTTCCCGTAATCAAGGGTACAGTTCCTCACGGACAGGCTGCTAAGTTCGGCGGTGCAGACGTGTTGATTCTCCCCGCTTCTGAAGGTACAGGAGTTGTGGCAGGTGGTGCTATGCGTGCCGTTTTGGAAAGCGCTGGTATCAAGGACGTACTTGCAAAGTCAAAGGGTTCTTCAAATCCCCATAACTTGGTAAAGGCAACAATCGCAGCGCTCGCTGAAATGCGTGACGCACGCACAGTTGCTCAGCACCGTGGTATTTCAATGGAAAAAGTATTCAGAGGATAAAACAACGATTATGGCAACTATTAAGATTAAGCAGATTAAGAGCCGCATCGGAGCTTCTCTTGATCAAAAGCGTACACTCGATGCGCTCGGCCTCAAGAAGTTGTACCACACCGTTGAAAAGCAGGATTCACCTGCCCTCCGTGGTATGATTCTCAAGGTTAACCACTTGGTAACTGTAGTAGAATAATTAAGGTCTATTAAAAAGCAATTCTAATGAAATTACATAATTTAACCCCCGCAACTGGCTCAACTCAGACACGTAAAAGAATCGGTCGTGGTCCTGGTTCAGGACTCGGTGGCACTTCTACTCGTGGTCACAAGGGTGCTAAAGCGCGTTCTGGTTATAGCAAGAAGATTGGTTTTGAAGGTGGTCAGATGCCTCTCCAACGCCGCGTTCCCAAGTTCGGTTTCAAGAATATCAACCGCGTGGAATACAAGGCTATTAACCTTGAAATCCTTCAGAGCTTAGCGGAAACTAAGTCTCTTTCTAAGATTGGCGTAGAAGAACTTATCGAAGCTGGTTTCATCTCTAACAAGCAGCTTGTTAAGATTCTTGGCAATGGTGCTTTGACAGCGAAGCTCGATGTTGTAGCTCACGCATTCTCTAAGAGTGCTGAAGAAGCTATCGTAGCTGCTGGTGGTACTATTACTAAACTCTAATAACCTACGTCAATGAAAGTAATCGAGACTATTAAGAACATTTGGAGAATTGAGGACCTTCGTAGTCGAATCCTCCTTACTCTCCTCTTTGTTGCTATCTATCGCTTTGGGTCTTTCGTGGTACTCCCCGGTATCGACCCATTTGCTTTGCAACAATTGCAAGCGCAGACGAGTGATGGTTTGATGGCATTGTTGAATATGTTCTCGGGTGGTGCATTCTCTAATGCTTCTATTTTTGCATTGGGTATCATGCCCTACATTTCAGCATCCATTGTGGTTCAGTTGCTCGCAGTCGCTGTACCTTACTTCCAGAAGATGCAGCGCGAAGGTGAAAGTGGCAGAAGAAAAATCAATCAGATTACGCGATTCTTGACAATTGCGATTCTTCTTTTCCAGGCTCCTACTTATTTGATCAACCTTAAGGCTCAGACAGCTGGTTCAGGTGCATTCTTGGTTGGAGATGGATTCGGATTTATGTTCGCGTCTACGATTATCCTTGCAGCAGGTAGTATGTTTGTCCTTTGGCTCGGTGAGCGAATCACCGACAAGGGTATCGGTAATGGTGTTTCAATCATTATCATGATAGGTATCATTGCTCGTATGCCCAGTGCAATTATTGAGGAACTTACCTCAGCGTTGTCTGGTGCTGAAGGAGGTGGTTTGATTTGGTTCTTAGCCGAAATCATCGGTCTTCTTGCAGTGATGATGCTTGCCATCATGCTTGTAAAGGCAATCCGCAAGGTGCCTGTGCAGTATGCAAAGAGAGTAGAAGGCAATCGCACAGTGGGCGGTGCACGTCAGTACATCCCCTTGAAGTTGTTCGCAGCGAATGTGATGCCTATCATTTTTGCTCAGGCAATTATGTTTATCCCCCTTTCTCTTGCACAGGGTGTTGGAGCTGAATCGTCTTGGATATTGTCACAGTTCCTTGATCACACAAGCGTACTTTACAACTCAGTGTTCGTAGTGCTTATTATTGCGTTCACATTCTTCTACACAGCTATCACAATGAACCCCGTTCAGATGGCAGAAGACATGAAGCGTAACAGCGGATTTATTCCTGGTATTAAGCCTGGTCAGGACACTGCAAACTACCTTGACAAAGTGATGAGTAATATCACTATTCCTGGTTCTTTGTTTATTGCAATTATCGCAATTTTGCCTGCGTTCGCAGGAGCGATTGGTATTAAGCAAGGTTTTGCACAGTTCTTTGGTGGAACTTCGCTTTTGATTCTTGTAGGTGTAGTGCTCGACACTATTCAGCAGATTGAGTCTCATCTTTTGGTTCGCCACTACGATGGTCTTCTCAATGCTGGTCATACAAGAAAGAATAGCAACCTTGCTGCTTATTAATGTGAGAGTCTGATGATATATCTGAAGACAGACGATGAAATCGAGTTGTTGCGTCAAGCGAACCTTTTGGTAAGTGCAACGCTCGCCGAAATAGCTAAAGTTGTTAAGCCTGGTGTCACAACTAAACAGTTGGACACTTTGGCTGAGCAATTTATTCGTGACCATGGAGCGACACCCACGTTCAAGGGATTTCCAAATCCTAATGGGCCTGCTTTTCCTGCTTCAATTTGTGCTTCGGTAAACGAAGTTGTTGTGCACGGAATTCCCAACGATGTTCCTTTGAAGGATGGCGATATAGTATCCATAGATTGTGGCACTTATCTTAATGGTTTTTGCGGTGACTCATGCTACACTTTTTGTGTAGGCGAAGTTGCTGATGAAGTTAAGCAATTGCTTAAGACCACGAAAGAAAGTTTGTATCAAGCGATTGAGACAACGATTGTCGGACGTAGAATTGGCGACATCGGTCATGCAGTTCAAAATCATTGTGAAGCGCAAGGATATGGCATTGTTCGCGAATTTGTAGGACATGGTATAGGGCATGATATGCACGAGGAACCTCAGATTCCTAATTATGGAAAGCGAGGAACCGGCAAGCAATTGAAGAATGGAATGTGTTTAGCGATAGAACCCATGATAACTTTAGGTTCTCCCGAGTTATTGATGCTTCCGGACAGATGGGGAGTTGTTACTCGCGATTCTCGTCCAGCTGCTCATTTTGAACATACAGTAGCTTTGCATCACGGAAAGGCTGATATTTTATCATCGTTCGCAGAAATCGAAAAAATAGAAGGACATTTATATTAATATGGCAAAACAAGTCGCTATCGAACAAGATGGAACAATTGTAGAAGCATTAAGTAATGCAATGTTCCGCGTAGAACTTGAGAATGGTCATCCCATCATTGCTCATATCTCTGGTAAGATGCGTATGCACTACATTAAAATTCTTCCAGGCGATAAGGTGAAGGTAGAGATGAGCCCTTACGATCTCTCAAAAGGACGAATCGTGTTTAGATACAAATAATAATAAATATTATGAAGACAAGAGCATCTTTAAAAAAGCGTACTGCAGACTGCAAGATTGTACGTCGCAAGGGTCGCTTGTATGTGATTAACAAAAAGAACCCTAAGTTCAAGACTCGTCAGGGTTAATAAAGTTTTCGCAAAAATATAAAATAAATATATGGCAATAAGAATTGTTGGTGTTGATTTACCTCAGAACAAGCGAGGTGAAATCGCCTTGACTTATATCTTCGGTATAGGTCGTAGTAGCTCAGCAAAGATCTTGGATAAGGCCGGCATCGACCGCGACATCAAGGTTAAGGATTGGACAGACGATCAGGCTGCTAAGATTCGTGAAATCATTGGTGCAGAATTCAAGGTAGAAGGTGACCTTCGTTCTGAAATTCAGTTGAACATCAAGCGCCTCATGGATATTGGTTGCTACCGTGGTGTTCGTCATCGTATTGGTCTTCCCCTCCGTGGTCAGAGCACAAAGAACAATGCTCGTACTCGTAAGGGTCGCAAGAAGACTGTTGCTAATAAGAAAAAGGCTACTAAATAATAAATAGAAATCATGGCAAAGAAAACAGTTGCTGCTAAGAAGAGAGTTGTAAAGATTAGCGCTGAAGGTCAGCTTCACGTACACAGCTCTTTCAACAATATCATCGTGTCTTTGGCAAATAGCGAAGGTCAGGTTATTTCATGGTCTTCAGCTGGTAAGATGGGTTTCCGTGGTTCTAAGAAGAACACTCCTTACGCTGCTCAGATGGCAGCTCAGGACTGCGCAAAGGTAGCTTTCGACCTCGGTCTCCGCAAGGTTAAGGCTTATGTTAAGGGTCCTGGTAATGGTCGTGAATCAGCTATTCGTGCTTGCCACGGTGCAGGTATCGCTGTAACAGAAATCATCGACGTTACTCCACTTCCTCACAACGGTTGCCGTCCTCCCAAGCGTCGTCGTGTATAATATTGTTGAACGATAAAATAAGAATAAAAAATGGCAAGATATATTGGCCCGAAGTCTCGTATCGCACGTCGATTTGGTGAGGCTATCTTTGGTGCAGATAAGGTTCTTTCTAAGCGTAACTTCCCTCCCGGACAGCACGGCAACGGTCGTCGTCGCAAGTCTTCAGAATATGGTGTGATGCTCGCTGAAAAGCAAAAGGCTAAGTACACTTACGGACTCCTCGAAAAGCAGTTCCGTAACATGTTTGAAAAGGCTGCTACTGCTTCTGGTATTACAGGTGAAGTTCTTCTTCAGAACCTTGAGTGCCGTCTCGACAACGTAGTTTATCGTTTGGGTATTGCTCCTACTCGTGCTGCTGCTCGTCAGCTTGTTAACCACAAGCACATCACTGTTGATGGTCGCGTAGTTAACATTGCTTCATTCAGCGTTAAGCCTGGTCAGGTAGTTGCTGTTCGCGAAAAGTCTAAGTCACTCGAAGTTGTGGCTGACTCTCTCGCTGGTTTCAACCACAGCAAGTATCCTTGGATTGAATGGGACGAAGCAACAAAGTCTGGTAAGCTCCTCCACAAGCCCGAACGTGCTGACATTCCTGAAAACATCAAGGAACAGTTGATCGTCGAGCTCTACTCTAAAAACTAATTAAAATCCTAATTATGGCGATATTAGCATTTCAAAAACCCGATAAGGTAGTGATGATCGAAAGTACTCCTAAGTTCGGAAAGTTCGAATTCCGTCCTTTGGAACCCGGCTTCGGTACTACTGTCGGTAATGCGTTGCGCCGCATCTTGCTCTCTTCGCTCGAAGGCTTCGCTATCAACACTGTAAAGATTGCAGGAGTTGAGCACGAATTTGCTACTGTGCAAGGAGTGCGTGAAGACGTAACCAACATCATACTTAACTTGAAGCAGGTGCGCTTCAAGCAAAGAGTTGAAGAATTCGAATCAGAAAAGGCATCCATCACCATCATGAACCAAAGCGAGTTCAAGGCTGGTGACCTCAACAAGTGCCTCACTGGCTTTGAAGTGTTAAATCCCGAATTGGTGATTTGTCATTTAGATTCTAAGGCTTCTATCCAGATAGAGATTACTATCAATAAGGGTCGTGGTTATGTGACTGCTGACGAAAATCGTGAGTACTGCACAGACCTCCACCAAATCGCGATAGACTCAATCTACACACCTATCCGTAACGTGAAGTACGCTGTTGAACCTTTCCGCGTTGAACAGAAGACCGACTACGACAAACTCGTGCTCGAAATCACAACGGATGGTTCCATCGCACCGAAGGACGCACTCAAGGAAGCTGCTCGTATCCTCATCTACCACTTCATGCTCTTCTCTGACGACAAGATTACGGTGGATGATACAGCAGACCTCGACAACGAAGAATTCGATGAAGAAGTTCTTCACATGCGTCAGCTCTTGAAGACGAAGCTCGTTGATATGAACCTCTCAGTGCGTGCGCTCAACTGTCTTAAGGCAGCTGAAGTCGAAACGCTTGGCGAACTCGTTCAGTTCAACAAGAGCGACCTCCTCAAGTTCCGCAACTTCGGTAAGAAATCGCTTACTGAGCTTGATGATTTGCTCGAAAGTCTGAATCTTTCGTTTGGAACCGACATTTCTAAGTATAAATTAGATAAAGATTAATTACACAAATGAGACATAATAAGAAATTTAACCATTTGAGTCGTACTGCTTCTCACAGAGCTGCGATGCTTTCAAACATGGCATGCTCTTTGATCAAGCACAAAAGAATCACTACGACTCTCGCTAAGGCTAAGGCGTTGAAGAAGTACGTTGAGCCACTCGTAACAAAGAGTAAGAACGACACTACTAACTCACGCCGCGTAGTTTTCAGCTACCTCCAGGACAAGTACGCTGTTACTGAACTCTTCCAGGTAGTTGCTGCAAAGGTTGGTGACCGTCCCGGTGGTTACACTCGTATCATCAAGACAGGTTTCCGTGCAAGCGACGCTGCTGAAATGTGCTTTATCGAATTGGTTGACTTTAACGACAACATGGCTAAGACTGAAAAGAAGGCTAAGCGCACACGTCGTTCAAAGAAGGCTACTGAAGAAGTAGCAGCTGAAGCTCCCGTAGCTGAAGCAACAGCAGAATCTGCTGAATAATCAACACCGCACATATTTATTTGAAATCCTCGGAGCTCAGGCTTCGAGGATTTTTTTGTGCGCAAAGTTTAAAAAATAAATGTTACCATCCCATGGCGCCCTTGCGTGATATATATTTGCGTGTAGGTGTTAAGGGTGTTGGTTTTCGCCGATATTTGGTTATTGCGCAAAGGTGCTAATGAACGTAGAGTTTATTCTTTTTCTGAAATACCGGTTTATGGTGTTGGATTGACGCCACAATGTATGACGTCTTTTCAAGTGCCGCAAATTCTTTGGGAATTGCGTATTTATCGGTATACATTTTGCGGAATTAGTCCATTTTATTTAATGAATTGAATAAAAACGCTTGTTATTTTGTTAATGTATTAAACAAAGCGTAACTTTGTGATGTTTATTAATAGTTATAACTCAGTATGGATAAGCAACTCCTTAAACAAATATTGCGTGATAACCAGCAAGAGGTTGTGCGTTATATAATAGAACCGCGTGAACTTACTATTGCGGACTTTCCTTGTTGTGTTTTAGTGGGAGTTCGTCGTTCGGGAAAATCCTATATGTTGTATCACCGTATTCAACAGTTGCTTCGTGAAGGCAAGCAGTGGGATGAAATACTTTACCTTAACTTTGAGGACGAGCGCTTGGAACGTTTCGAGACAGAAGACTTCAACCGTCTTCTTGAGTGCCATCAAGAGATGTATGGCAAACGCCCCATGCTTTTCCTTGATGAGATACAAAATGTGGAGCATTGGGAAAAGTTTGCCCGTCGCATGGCAGACTCTAACTACACCGTTTATATAACAGGTTCAAATGCAAAGATGCTTTCTGGCGAGATAAACACCACGCTCGGTGGGCGTTTCCTTACGAGCGAAGTTTATCCCTATAGCTTCAGAGAATATGTGAATGTACATCGCCTCCCATCATCTGAAAACGACTTACTCTCTACCGAAGGCAGGGCTAACATTGTGAGAGCCTTTAACGAATATCTGCACGATGGCGGACTCCCCGCATCTGCATTGATGCCGGCTAAGCGAAATTACTTGAGTAGTGTCTTTCAAAAGATATACTTGGGCGACATCATTGCACGCAACAATATCAGCAATGTAACCGGCATCAGAATCTTAATCCGAAAGGTAGCCGAGAGTGTTTGTCGTCCGATTTCATTCAATAGAATGAACAATCTGCTCTCCAGTGTAGGTGGGAAACTTAGTTTAGCGACCACCATTAAATATGTAGAGTATTGTGAAGATGCCTGGCTTTTGTTGCGTCTACGAAATTATGCCTCGTGTCTTGTTGATAAAGAAAGTAATTGCAAGTATTACTTTATCGATAACGGCATACTCAATCTTTTCTTGATAGACAAGGATACGATGCTTTTGGAAAACATGGTCGCCTTGCAACTTTTCCGCATCTACGGTCATGATTCCGAAAATGAGCGCGTATATTTCTACAACGACAATTTTGAGGTAGATTTCTATGTGCCCGAAGATGAACTCGCCATACAAGTATGCTACTCCCTCCGTGATGAAGAAACATTGAATCGTGAAAAAGGAGCATTAACCAAACTCCCTAAGCGCCTCGCCTGCCGTCGCCGCCTTATCCTGACCTTTGATGAAGAAACCACCTTTACAGATGCAAATGGCACCATAGAGGTGTTGCCCTGCTGGAAATGGTTGATATCCCCATAAGGGGGGTGTGGAAATGCTTTATCGTCAATGTCGTTGGCTACGCTCATAACTTTAATATTACGATTAATCATTAACAACAAAGTAACGATGAAAACTGTAGATAGATTCTTCTTTTTCTTTATGGCGACACTTCTGATGCTTGGTTCAGTATCTTGTAGTAGTGATGATGAAGGCAGTGTCGCAGGAGATTCCGGGTATTTTGAGATTACTTTTCGTGGTGTAACCAATACTTATAACCTTGATGTTTTCTCCCAGAATGGCAATGGTGAATTCAATTTTGTGACTTCTGCCGAGATTCCTAATGTAGATTTTACGTTGACAACCTACGCCGATTTAAGTCAGTTGGTCGCTGCCCCAGTTGGAGAATATCGCTTTTGCGCTAATACAGAGCCGCAGAATTTCGATTTTGATATCAGTTGTATTGTCGAAGGCGCATATCTATACGGTACGAGTGGCAAACATACTGTAACCTCCGTGAAGCGAGGAGGTGCTGAAGTATGGATTGAAGGGAATTTTAATGGAAAACTGGTAACTGGTTGGCCCGTCAGTGGTAGATACAAAGTTGCCGTTTGGTAACATAAATAGCCTCTCCGAATAGATGGTGCGCGCGCCATCAGGAAGGGCGTGCCGAAGATAAGGGGGATAATCTTCGGAATTAAAAAGGTAATAATATAGCAGTTGCCCCAAGAACTTTAACAGCCCCCCTCCGTAGCATAGCTGCTCGTCCCCCTTCATTTCCCCCGTTATCGGGGGACAGAAATCCCTAACTTTGGGGGACAATTTTAGTTAGTCTACCTCGTTTAGGTATCCAATTAGGAATAACAAGCGAACGGAAGTATATAAAATTCCTCCCCGAAGTTAGGGGAGGTGCCCAAAGGGCGGAGGGGTCTGTGATAATGAGTCAACTGCTATATCATTTCCTCTTTTTTACCTAGGCAACGCCGCACGCTTTTGCAGCGTTGCTCTAAACAACCGCAATGAAGTATCCACAATATATATAATGAGGGAGGAAGTTGAGGGATGGCATGCTGCCCCTACTCCCTGCTCACCTCGAACACATGCTTGGCGCCTTCGTACGCGTAGCGGATGCTCAGACCGTAGAGCTGGCAGATGGCTTGCACGATGGGGAGCCCCAGTCCGGTGGAGGCGGGTTTGCCGGGAGTGTGGTAGAAGCGGATGAAGATGTCCGTGGGGTGGAGCGCCTGGCTCGTGCCGGTGTTTTCGATGCGCAGCGTTTTCTCCGTCATCACGACGCTGACGGTTCCGCCCTCTACGTTGTGGACGTAGGCATTCTTCAGGAGGTTGGTCGCCAGGGTGGTGGCGAGGGATTCGTCCATGCTCAGGCGGAGAGGCTGGTGCACGAGGAGGTGGGTCGTAATCTGCTTTTGGGCAAAGACGGCTTCGTAGTCGGGCAGGATGGACTTCAGGACTTCTTCGAAATCGACGGTCGATTTCTTCTCAAATTGCCCACCCTCTATCTTGCAGAGCAGCAGCAGGGAGCGGTTCATCTTCGAGAGGTTCTTGAGCGTGCGCAAGGCTTTTATCACCTCCATCGCCTGCTCCTCGGAGAGCGACTCGTCCTCCAGGAGCATTTCGAGACGGCCGATGCAGATGGCAAGCGGAGTCTGCATTTCGTGGGAGGCGTTGCCCACAAACTGCTTCTGCTGCTCGTGGAGCGCTTCGCTGCGCTTCAGGGCAAGGGAGATGACTTCGTTGAGCTGCCGGAACTCTTCGATGTTCGTAGGATTGTTGAGCCCCTCGTTCTTTCGTCCGGGCGTATAGTTGTTCACCCAGTCCAGGAGCCTGTAAAGGGGGCGCATGCCGCTGAGGGTGCCCCAATAATTCGTGAGCACGATGCACACGAGCAACACGGCGTAGAGCACGAGTATCCATGCGAAGAGGGCTTCGATGAGGTCTTTTTTCTCAATCGTGGGGGTCGAAACCTCGAGGCGCATCCAGTCGCCCGCCTCGGTCTGGAATATGTGGGTCAACACGCGCGCCGGTTCGTGCTCATTGCGGTCTTCGATAAAGACATTGCGGTCCTCGTAGTACACATGGCTATGGCTCATTGCGAACTCCTCGGTTACGAGCACCATGAAGTACTGATTGTTCGAACCTACAGATTTCGATGGCAACGATTCGCCCGCCAACGACCGCATCATGATGTCCTCGGAGAAGTTTTCGAGCGTATCGTCTATTTCGTCGTTGACCTCCGCAATCATTGCATAGTAGAACATCACCGACCAAAAGGCCATGATGCAGGCTGCCAGCAGAGAGAGGCGCAACGTTGAGGCATGAAGGAGTTTCATATATATACAGATATTCTATTGGGCTTTTTAAAAAAGGAATGTATGTATGTGTGCTGAAAAAAGGAAATTCAAGGCGCTTTCGTCAGAGCTGTACCAACTTGTAGCCAAAGCCATAGATGGTTTTGATTTCCACGTCAGCCCCTGCCTCCTTGAGGCGCTTGCGCAAGTTCTTCATCTGGGCGTAGATAAAGTCGAAGTTGTCCGCCTGGTCGATATAATCTCCCCATACGGACTCTGCCATGACGTGCTTCTCGACCAGGCGGTTGGGACGCAGCATGAAATATACAAGTATGTCGTACTCCTTGCGCCCAAGGTCGAGCGTCTTGCCAGCAACTTCGACGCTGAAACTGTCGGTATGAATCGTGACGTTGCCAAACTGGAGCGCCTGCTGCCCCTCGCGCTGCTTGCGCCGCAACACACTCTTGAGGCGTGCGTGGAGTTCTGCGAGGTGGAACGGCTTGGGCAGATAGTCGTCGGCCCCTAAATTCAAACCCTCGACCTTGTCGTCGAGCGAATCCTTTGCCGAAAGTATGATGACATTGACGTTGCGCTCGCTGCGCTTCAGCTCCGATAGGATTTTCAATCCGTTGCCATCGGGCAGCATTATATCGAGCAGAATGCAGTCGTACTCATATCCCAGCGCTTTATTGCGCGCCTCGCGATACGTTGCAGCCGTTTCTACCAAATAGCGCTCTGCCAGGAGCGAACGACTGATGATTTCGCGCAATTCGTTGTCGTCCTCAATAACCAGAATTTTCATGACTGTTGGCTTTGTGTTGTTAAAAATATATGTTTTTTCCAGGCAGAAGAGTTGCATATTCTACGACTTGTAGAGCAGCTCTTCCCAATGCGTGTTGCAAAGTAAACAAATATTTCTGAAATGAATCTGAATTTTCGCAAATTGAATCACTAATTTGCAGAAACCTATCGATTTATCAATACTTCTTTTCCAAAAAGTTTGACTTATAGGGGTGACAATATCCCTGCATGGCGCGCGCAAAACGCAGGATTAAAGAAGATATATTTGCTCGCATAGTCCAAAACCCGTAATTTTGCACCCGATTTAATGGATATATAACTACTGTTTAAAAGATGAGTTTTAACGTACCTCAAACGGAGAAGAAACGCGTGGTCATCGTTGGCGGCGGGTTTGGCGGATTAAAATTAGCAAACAAATTGCGTAAGTCGAATTTTCAGGTTGTATTAATCGACCGCAACAACTATCATCAGTTTCCACCACTGATTTATCAGATTGCATCTTCAGGGATCGAACCAAGTAGTATTTCCTTCCCTTTCCGAAAAATCTTTCAAAGCCACAAGGACTTCTACTTCCGCATGGCAGAGGTGCGCTCCATCTTTCCCGAACATAAGATTATCCAGACGTCTATCGGCAAGGTGACCTACGACTACCTCGTCCTTGCAGCCGGAACCACTACCAACTTCTTCGGCAACAAGCACGTTGAAGACGTTGCCATTCCGATGAAGAACGTGAGCGAAGCCATGGGACTTCAAAACGCATTGCTCGAAAACCTTGAGCGTGCCCTCACCTGTGCCAGCGAACGCGAACGCATGGAGCTGCTCAACGTTGTTATCGTGGGTGGCGGTGCGACTGGAGTTGAAGTCGCAGGTGCACTTTCGGAAATGAAAAAGTTCATCATCCCCAAGGACTACCCCGACCTCCCTTCAAGCCTTGTCAACGTTTACCTTGTAGAAGCCGGTCCACGCCTGCTCCCCGCCATGAGCCCCCAATCGTCGGCTCACGTAGAGCAGTACCTCCGCGAAATGGGTGTCAACGTGTTGCTCAACAAGATGGTGACCGACTACAAGGATCACCGCGTGATGCTCAAGGATGGCAGCAGCATCGCTACGCGTACATTCATCTGGGTGAGCGGTGTTGCAGCGCAGCCCGTGGGCAATATGCCCGAAACCAACCTCGGACGCGGACGACGCATCAAGGTCGACGCCTACAACCGAGTGGAAGGGCTCGACGGCGTGTTCTGCATTGGCGACCAATGTATTATGGAAGAAGGCGACCCCGACTGGAAGGGTGGTCACCCTCAGTTGGCACAGGTAGCCATTCAGCAAGGACGATTGCTGGCTAAGAACCTTCAGCGACTCGAAAAGGGAAAGGAACTCAAGCCCTTCCACTACCTCAACCTCGGAACAATGGCAACAGTAGGACGCAACCGCGCCGTGGCTGAATTCAGCAACATCAAAATGGCTGGCTTCATTGCATGGATAATGTGGCTCGTTGTCCATCTGCGTTCAATATTGGGTGTGCGCAACAAGTTAATCGTACTCTTCAACTGGATGTGGAACTACTTTAGCTACAGCCAGTCGTTGCGACTCATCGTTTACGCACGCAAGGCTAAGGAAGTGCGCGACCGCGAAGAGCGACTCGCCGACAGCCACTGGGGCACAGACTTGATGAGCGAAGGCGCCGACGAAGTTAAGCTTACGAGCGAAAAGTAAGTCTGCAAAGAAGACTATTTTCACCACCACCTTTCTATAACAATGCGAAGATTATGAACAAGAAAACGTCCATAGTCTTCGCATTTTTTATCCCCAAAATTTCGCATGCAACCCCAAAAATAATCTGCAAGAAGCAGCCTTTTTACACTATTATCAACACCGAACCCCAACTTTTTGTTACAATTCGTTGCTGACTTTCCCGAAAATATTACCTTTGCCACTCATGCCGGACATCCAACGGTGATGTCGCATGCTTAACCCTCACTTTTTGATATATTTATGAAAATAGCTATTATAGGCGCAGGCAACATGGGCAGCGCCATTGCCAAAGGCATACTTACGGCACATTCGGAACACGAAGTGCGCGTGTCCAATCCCAGCACTACCAAACTGGAAAGGCTTAAACAGGAATTTCCCAACGCATACATTGCCACAAACAATCTGAGCATCGTCCCCGATGCCGACCTCATCATCCTTGCTGTAAAACCATGGTTTGTTGCCAATGTCGTTCGCGAAATCAGCGAGGTTATCGATGCCGACCAACAGATGGTGGCATCCTTAGCCGGAGGTATGTCACTTGACGATGTTGCGAGTTGCTTCACCGCCTCCGGAGCCAAAGTCCCTCCCCTTTGCATCGTTATGCCCAACACAGCGATTGCCGTCGGCAGTAGCATGACATTCATCGCCACACGCAACATGACGGCGCAAACAGAAAGCACCTTGGCTGCGCTCTTTTCGCCTATGGGAAAAGTGAAAATCATACCCGAGCGCTTACTCCCGGCTGCCACTTCGCTGGCATCCTGCGGCATCGCCTTTGCGCTGAGATACATCAGAGCCGCGATGGAAGGAGGCGTTGAACTGGGATTCACCCCTGCCGAAGCGCAACAAATCGTAGTTCAAACGCTTCAAGGCGCCATCGACCTCCTCGCACAAGAAGCAGCTCACCCCGAAACGGAAATCGATAAAGTCACGACAGCCGGAGGTATCACCATCCGCGGACTCAACGCCATGGAGCAAGCCGGATTTACCCACAGCGTGCAACAAGGATTGAGAGCTGCCATAAAATAACGTTCCACAACACAAGCAACACAACTAAATCATGACGCAGACATCTTCATACAAACGCATCGCCGTAAAAGTGGGGAGCAACGTACTCACACGCACCGATGGCACACTCGACATCACACGCATGTCGGCACTCGTCGACCAAATAGCCCAACTCCGCTCTAAGGGCATAGAGGTGATTCTGATTTCATCAGGGGCTGTGGCATGCGGACGCAGCGAATTGCGAAATATGCCCCTGAGCGACCTCGACACTGTGGACCAACGCCAACTCTTTTCAGCCGTCGGACAAGCTAAACTAATGAACCGCTATTACGAACTCTTCAGAGAATACGGCATCCACGTAGGACAAGTGTTGACGCTGAAAGAAAGTTTCAGCACCGAACGCCACTACCAAAATCAGCGCAACTGCATGAGCGTCATGCTCCAAAACGGTGTACTGCCCATCATCAACGAAAACGACACTGTCAGCATCACCGAACTGATGTTTACCGACAACGACGAACTCTCCGGACTCATCGCAACGATGATGGGCGTACAAGCCTTGTTCCTACTCAGCAATGTAGATGGCATCTACAATGGTGCACCCGAAGCGGAAGGTTCAGAAATCATACGCATCGTAGAAGCCGGACGCTCACTGGATTCGTACATCCAAACATCGAAATCAGCATTCGGCAGAGGAGGTATGCAAACAAAGTGCTCGATTGCCCGAAAGGTAGCTGACGAAGGCATCGCAGTATGGATAGCCAACGGCAAACGCGAAAACATCCTTACCTCACTCGTCTTCTCGCCCGAAAACGCTAAATTCACCCGATTTGAACCAGTGTAAATTAGAGAACAGAGAACAGAGTACAACTACCGTTTTAAGGTCATAAGGTTTTAAGGTCGCTTCGCTTGTGAGGTTATAAGGTTGCCTTGCGGAATGCACGCAAGCGTGCGAGCAAGCGGTAGAATCAAACCTTCTTGTCTACTCGTACCTAATAACTCGTCTACTATTTTAAAGTTATAAGGTTTTAAGGTCGCTTAGCTTGTGAGGTTTTAAGGTAACCAATCCGGATGGTTTCTCCTTTCTCCTTTCTCATTTCTCATTTCCCCTTTCCCCTTTCTCATTTCTCCTTTCTCATTTCTCCTTTCTCATTTCTCCTTTCTCCTTTTTCATTTCAATAAACACATGCCACTTACCTCTACATTTCAAAATACGCGAATTGCAAGTCGCGAACTGCTGATGCTTTCCACAGAGCGTGTCAACAACATACTCATGAATGTTGCTTCCGCCATTGAGGGCAACATCGAAAAATTGCTCAATGCCAACCAGCAGGACCTGGCACGCATGAACACCGCCGACCCTAAATACGACCGTCTGAAACTTACCAACGAACGCTTGCTGGCGATTGCTGCCGACATGCGTAAAGTGGCTTCGCTACCTTCGCCTATCGGACGCACTCTGCACACACGCACCCTCCCCAACGGACTGCAATTACAAAAAGTTGCCGTTCCCTTTGGAGTCATCGGCGTCATCTACGAAGCGCGCCCCAATGTAAGTTTCGACGTATTCGCCCTGTGCTTCAAAGCAGGTAGTGCCTGCGTGCTTAAAGGCGGTAGCGATGCCGAAGCATCCAACCACGCCATCATCGAACTGATACAGGAGGAACTACAAAAGGAAGGACTCAACCCTTCCGTCGTAACCCTCCTACCCTCTACACGCGAAGCAACAACAGCCCTGCTCCACGCTCGAGGATGGGTTGACCTCATCATTCCACGCGGCAGCAGCAATTTGATAAACTTCGTGCGCGAAAATGCCACGATTCCCGTAATCGAAACGGGTGCGGGCGTGTGTCACACCTTTGTCGATGACTCAGCCGATACCGACTGCGCACGCCGCATCGTTGTCAATGCCAAAACCCGACGCGTAAGCGTATGCAACGCCCTCGACTGCTTGCTGATTCATCGCAACAAGTTGGCAGCCCTGCCCGAAATATGTGCCCCAATGGCTGCCCACAATGTGATTATCTACGCCGACGCTCCTGCCTTTGAAGCGCTTGCCGGAAATTATCCATCCACACTTCTTCAACACCTCCCAGAAGAAGCCTACGGCACAGAATACTTGGATTACAAAATGTCTGTCCACACCGTTGAAAGTGCAGACGAAGCCATTGACCACATCGCCCAATATGGTTCGGGACACAGCGAATGTATCGTTTCGCAAGACGAAAATACAATTCTGCGTTTCCAAAATCTCGTTGACGCAGCTTGCGTATATGTCAATGCGCCCACCTCGTTCACCGACGGTGCTCAGTTCGGTCTCGGAGCCGAAATCGGTATCAGCACGCAAAAACTACACGCACGCGGACCAATGGCTTTGGAAGAAATCACAACATACAAATGGCTCATTCGAGGCGAAGGACAAATTAGAGAATAGAGGATAGAGAACAGAGAATAGAGAATAGAGAATAGAGAATAGAGAATAGAGTACAGAGTACAACTGCCATTTTAAGGTCATAAGGTTTAGAGGTGAGGTTGTAAGGTTTTGAGGTCGCTTCGCTTGTGAGGTTGTAAGATGAGGTTGTGAGGTTCTAAGGTCGCTTCGCTTTAAGGTTTTAAGGTAACCAATCCGGATGGTCTCTCATTTATTCGCTTACGCTCATCAGCTACGCAGTCTCCTTTTTCCGCATGGCTATTTATTCGCTTCTGCTTATCAGCTTCGCAGTCTCATTTCTCCTTTTTCCTTTCTCCTTTCTCCTCGCTCGTCTACTAAAAACTTGACAAAATCGTTGTCAAGTTTTTTTTAACATCCGTTAACGTCGCTCAAAAAGTAAAAAAGTTCAAAACTTTAACTTCTGTTAAGAAAAACTTAGGAAGTTTAACAAAATTTTTCGGAAAATCGAGCAAAATTTTCCTTCTTCAAAAGAAAAAAGTTTTTCTTCAAAGGAAAAATTTCCTACTTCAAAGAAAAAAAATCCTTCTTCAAAGGAAGTTTTCAGGAGAAAGGTCACAAAAAAAGGAGGGCAGCGGTGCCCTCCTTTAACTTTATGCAAATATACATCATTTTTCGGCGATCTCCAAATCTGCATTTCGCGCTGTTTTTACAAAAGTTAACAGTTTCGCACCCCCTTTTGCTATTTTAGAACTTACAAAAAGGGCTGTTTTTGCAACGTCGATTTTGGGCGCAAAAATCGAAATGCACGAAAAATATCAAAGCAGAATTTCGTGTGTATTATATTTCGAATCGTGCTTAGTTCGTGTTCCATGGAAATAAATATATAGACATGCTTATTATTTTTCTGAACACGAACCAACGGTCGACGTTAATGCCAATCGCTCTCTGAAATCTCTGTCATCTTGCACTTTTATCAGCACACACGCCACCGCAATGGGGAATACACAAAACCCAAATGCAACAACAACATATTCAACCTACAGCTTCGTATTCTTCATCGAAAAAGATTTCTACACCATTGTTCAGCACAAGATCATAACCCTTGCATGCACGTTCGATTTTACAGATTTTAAACTCCGGATAAACCAACTTTAACTGACAAAGAATCGGACAAGGTACTATTTCAGACACTACATCGCCATCCTCACTCACGACTTCGAGCCACTCGCCATCACTGTCAAACTCAAGCTGCGTACCACCCTTGAGGCGAACTTTATACACACGAGCAAACAACGTATGTTCGCTACTCACGGTCTCGACTTCACCCGTTGGATACATCTCATTAATAAACAGTTGCGCCATTCGAGGGAGCCCCTCAAAACCAACAATTCGCAACACGCCAGCACCAGTAGGCTGGACCAACATCAAAGATGCGAAAAACACAAGCAACATTTGCTTGAAACAATGCCTGAGCATAAACTGATTGTAATAAAAAAATTGGGTGAAATAACCGCAGCAAATGTACGCGAACAATTCACACTGCAAAATCAAAAAAAGTCTGTTTTCTTTGAAAATTAACGTTTGTTCGCACATTCAATCAACTCAAGTTTGCAAATCTACACATTAAGCAGAAACAGCTTCGCACACTTTGAACATGCAAAGACGATAGGCCTAAAAACAAATGCGATTAGCCCCCCCTGGCGAGAAATCAAAATATAGCGACAAGAGTGGCGAAAACAATCGGCTACAACCGGCGTTGCCACATAAAGATAATGACACCCGCCGTTATTGGTAATAAACGGAAATTGGTAGAACCTTCTGCGATAAAAGCATAAAATCCGAGTCAACTTTTTTCATAACAAAAAAATGCTTGCTATGTGGCATATTTTTATTATCTTTGTGCAGTAATATGCAATGCTGCCGTTTCAAGCCAAAAACTTGAAACAGAATTAGCATAAACTTTCGACAATTTAAAATCATTACCAATATGGCAAAGAAAGAAGAAATCGCTCCCAACGCTGCAAGCGAAAAGCTCAAAGCTCTCCAAGCTGCTATGGCTAAAATCGAAAAGGATTTTGGCAAAGGCTCCATCATGCGCATGGGCGACGAAAAAGTTGAAAACATAGAAGTTATCCCCACAGGTTCGCTCGGCCTTGACATCGCACTCGGTGTGGGCGGATATCCCAAGGGCAGAATCATCGAAATTTATGGTCCCGAAAGTTCGGGTAAGACGACGCTCGCCATCCACGCTATTGCCGAAGTACAGCGCCAGGGAGGCATTGCTGCGTTTATCGACGCTGAGCACGCCTTCGACCGCTTCTATGCAGCAGCACTCGGCGTTGACACCGACAACCTGCTGATTTCGCAACCCGACAACGGCGAGCAAGCGCTCGAAATTGCTGACCAACTCATTCGCTCGGCTGCAGTAGACATCATCGTCGTTGACTCCGTAGCAGCGCTCACACCTAAGGCCGAAATCGAAGGCGACATGGGCGAAAACAAAGTAGGACTCCAAGCTCGACTCATGAGCCAGGCACTGCGCAAACTCACAGCGAGCATCAGCAAAACCAACACAACCTGCATCTTCATCAACCAGCTCCGCGAAAAAATCGGCATCACCTTCGGCAATCCCGAAACGACTACCGGCGGTAATGCACTGAAGTTCTACGCTTCCGTACGCCTCGACATTCGCAAGGTTACAACCCTCAAAGATGGCGACACACCAATCGGAAACGAAGTGCGCGTAAAGGTCATCAAGAACAAGGTGGCACCTCCCTTCCGCAAGGCTGAATTCGAAATCACCTTCGGTCAAGGCATCTCGCAGATTGGCGAAATCGTAGACCTCGGCGTTGAAGCCGGCATCATCAAGAAGAGCGGTTCGTGGTTCAGCTACGGAGAAACAAAAATCGGACAAGGTCGCGAAGCCGTGAAGCGAGCTATGAGCGACAACCCCGAATTGGCTGAAGAAGTAAAGCAAAAAATCATCGCAACCTACCAGCCCACCACCATTCCTGAGGAAGAAAGAGAGGATGACTAACAAGCCCTGCCTCTCCACCATGTTGAAACATATTTCACCAATAACAATGAAAATTCAACACCTCCTCCTCACTATCACTGTTGCACTATTTACAGCCTGCGGCTCAGACACGACCGACGAATACATCAAGGCTATCAATGAAACAACAGAACTTATCAAGAATGCCAAGAGTATCGACGAAATTACAGCCGCCACCAAAACGCTGATTGACTTTGAGCGCACACACCGCGAGGCTATCAACGACGAACTCAATGGCAATAAGCTAAAGCAAGCCGAAGTCGACAATGCCTATAAGGAATTTATGAAAGTAGGCATGTCGCGCAGCATCGAACTGGGTAAAGAATCTGCCAACTAACGCAGACCGCCGACACCCGTAAGGTGGATGCTATCTATTCAAATTCTTCACTTGCCTGAAAATCAGAGTTTATTTGTCTGTCGAAAAGAAAGAGAGTGCTATGCACTTTTGCGACCGACACAAGTGGCAATAACGATCCGGACAATACCGATTTTATGACACAAAGGTATTCTCACCATGATTAAAAATCAGTGGGACAAGTTGATAATAACTCCGCTCGAACAATAGATAGAATTCATCATAAGTTTGAGATTATAAGAAAATTGCTTAATTTTGCACGAAATTTAAAAATCCGCAACTTCGCACACAACTCTTATCAACCAACGTGACGCAGTTGCCTACAAGTAAAAATTTATACTACAAATGAATATCCTTGAACTTAGCGAACAAGAAATAGGACGCCGCAATGCGCTTCAGCAGTTGCGCGATATGGGCATCGACCCCTACCCTGCAGCAGAATATCCCGTCAACGCATACTCTACTGACATTCGCGAAAACTTTAACGAAGCCGACGAAGAGCCCCGCCAGGTATGCATCGCAGGTCGTATGATGAGCCGCCGCGTAATGGGCAAGGCTTCCTTCGTCGAACTGCTCGACTCTAAGGGTCGTACACAGGTTTACGTCACTCGCGACGACATCTGCCCCGGCGAAGACAAAGAACTCTACAACACAGTATTCAAGAAGTTGCTCGACCTCGGCGACTTCATCGGTATCAAGGGCTATGTATTCCGTACGCAGACGGGCGAAATCTCTGTTCATGCGCAGGAACTCACCGTGCTCGCCAAGAGCATCAAACCGCTCCCCATCGTGAAGTACAAGGACGGCGTGGCATACGATGCTTTCGAAGACCCCGAACTTCGCTATCGCCAGCGTTGCGTTGACCTCGTTGTGAACGAAGGCGTGAAGGACACCTTCATGAAGCGCTCCATCGTAGTGAAGACACTGCGCAACGAACTCGACGCTGCAGGCTACACTGAAGTCGAAACGCCCATACTCCAGAGCATCGCAGGCGGCGCAAGCGCTCGCCCCTTCATCACACACCACAACACGCTCGACATCGACCTCTACTGCCGCATCGCAACCGAACTTTACCTGAAGCGCCTCATCGTTGGCGGTTTCGAAGGTGTGTTCGAAATCGGCAAGAACTTCCGCAACGAAGGCATGGACCGCACGCACAATCCCGAGTTTACTTGTATGGAACTCTATGTTCAGTATAAGGACTACAACTGGATGATGTCGTTTACGGAACAATTGCTCGAAAAGATTTGCGTGGCTGTAAATGGTTGCACAGAAACCGTTGTCGATGGTAAGACCATCAGCTTCAAGGCGCCCTACCGCCGCCTCCCCATCCTCGACGCCATCAAGGAAAAGACGGGTTACGACCTCAACGGCATGAGCGAAGACGAAATTCGCGAAGTGTGCAAGAAGCTCAACCTCGAAATCGACGAAACAATGGGTAAGGGCAAGTTGATTGACGAAATCTTCGGCGAATTCTGCGAAGGCACTTACATCCAGCCTACATTCATCACGGATTACCCCGTAGAAATGTCGCCGCTGACAAAGATGCACCGCTCTAAGCCCGGACTCACCGAACGTTTCGAACTCATGGTCAACGGTAAGGAATTGGCAAACGCTTATTCTGAGCTCAACGACCCCCTCGACCAGGAAGAACGCTTCAAGGAACAGATGCGCCTCGCAGACAAGGGCGACGATGAAGCGATGATCATCGACCAGGACTTCCTCCGCGCACTCCAGTATGGCATGCCTCCCACCAGCGGTATCGGTATCGGTATCGACCGCCTCGTAATGTTGATGACAGGCCAGACTACGATTCAGGAAGTACTCTTCTTCCCACAAATGCGCCCTGAAAAGAAGATTCCACGCGACAAGGCTGAAAAGTTTGCCGAAAAGGGCGTTCCTGCAGAACTCGTGCCCATTCTCCACAAGGTAGGTTACAACCTCGTAAGCGACCTTCAGGGTGGCAATCCTCAGAAGATTAACCAGCAGATAGGCGAAGTCATCAAGAAGTACAAACTTGAAGTGACAAAGCCCAGCGTTGCTGAAATCGAACAGTGGACCTTATAGAAATGAAAAAGGAGATAGAGGAGAGGAGAAATAAGCTGGCGAGATAGCAGTCGCGCAAACTTATTTCTCTCTTCCTCAAAGATTCGCAACCGCGTCTCCTTCTTCCATTGAGTAAACGGGTAGATAGGTATAAGTGGAAATAATTCAAGGCAAACATTGCGCAAGGTTCTTTCCCCTTTCCTTTCTGCTATCTCCCTTTAATAAATATGTCTCGTTTCTTTAACTTCTTCTCCAACGAAAACGGCAATGCGGTAAACAACGCAAACGTAGAATGGGGAACAAACATAGCCGTAATGGGCGGCGGAAGCTGGGCAACAGCTATCGCAAAGATGCTACTTGAACGCACGCCTCACATTCACTGGTACTTGAGAAATCAAGACACCATTGACAACTTTAAGCGCATGGGCTACAACCCATCCTACCTGACGAGCGTCAGATTCGACATCAACCGAATCACATTCTCAAGCGACATCAACGAAGTCATCACAAACTGCGACACACTCATCTTCGTCACTCCCTCGCCCTACCTTAAGAACCACCTCAAGAAGCTTAAGGTGAAGCTACACAATAAGTTCATCGTCACAGCTATCAAGGGGATTGTGCCCGACGAAAATCTCGTCTGCACAGAATATTTCCGACAGGTTTACAATGTGCCCGAGGACAACCTCGGCGTGCTCGGAGGCCCCAGCCACGCTGAAGAAGTGGCTTTCGGCAGACTCACCTACCTCACCATAGGCTGCACCGATGAAGCCAAAGCACAGATGCTTGCCGAAAAAATTTCGAGCGACTACGTCAAGACATCAACCAGCCAGGACGTCGTCGGCATCGAGTATGCATCAGTGCTCAAGAACGTCTACTCCATCGCTGCCGGAATTTGCAACGGCCTTAAATATGGCGACAACTTCCAATCCGTGCTCATGTCGAACGCGGTGCAGGAGATGAATCGTTTTCTCAAAGCCGTTTACCCCATTGAGCGCAATGTTTACGACAGCGTGTACCTTGGCGACTTGCTCGTGACGGGCTACTCCAACTTTTCGCGCAACCGAGTATTCGGACAGATGATAGGCAAAGGCTATTCAGTAAAGTCCGCACAGATAGAAATGGAAATGATAGCCGAGGGCTACTATGGCACAAAGTGCATGAAGGACATCAACAAACACTACCGTGTCAACATGCCCATCCTCGATGCTGTTTACAACATTTTGTACGAACGCATATCGCCCAGCATCGAAATCAAATTGCTCACCAACTCATTCCGATAAACGAACACAAGTATCCCGACTTTTAAACCTCAAAGTTGTAAACAAAAACCACAGGAAACTCAAATACTTGGACTACAATCGGAGCATCAAACAAAACTAAGCAAGAATAATTGTAGAAATCCTACGACTATTCTACGAACAAAAAAGACATATCAAAATGTATTGACCCCCGGAAGTTAAACAAAAACTTCTGGGGGTCAATACATTTTGATATGTCCACAATTTAAGTCATTAAAAAATATATAAAATACAAGAAGCTAAAATTGAGAAGAATAGGAACATTTATATCCTAACTGAAATCAACAAACAGTGCAACAGTTTGCACTTTATGACATAACACTTTTTTACTCAAACAAAAAAATCCTCTTAAAAAATTTGTTGGTTTCGATTTTAACAAATACTTTTGCAGTGTCATATTCTACTATTACACTAAAACGCAAGTCTAATTATGATTCAAGTAAATCGCATTTCCTTTGGCTACGGTAAGCAGAAAGACGCCGTATTTAAGGACTTTACGCTCCAGTTTGAGCACGGAAAAATCTATGGTTTGTTGGGCAAAAACGGAACAGGGAAATCCACGCTACTCTACCTTATCTCGGGCATGCTACGCCCCGCGTGCGGAACTATCGTTGTCAATTCCATGAACCCACAACAGCGATTGCCCGAATTTTTGCAGGACATTTTCATCGTGCCCGAGCAGTTCGATTTACCTAAGCTGACGTTGCAGCAATATGCGCGCATCAATGCTCCGTTTTACCCAAACTTCAGTTGGGAAACCCTTGAGAAAAACCTGCGACAGTTTGAGCTATCCTCCGACATCAACATCGGTGCGCTCTCCATGGGACAGAAGAAAAAAGTGTTCATAAGCTTTGCGCTCGCCACGAACACGAGCCTCCTCCTTATGGACGAACCTACGAACGGACTCGATATTCCGGCGAAGGGGCAATTTCGCAAAGTCATCACTTCGAACATGACGGACGACCGCACCATCATCATCTCTACGCACCAAGTGAGCGACGTCGGAATGTTGCTCGACAACGTTGTCATCATCGAAAACAACCGCCTGCTGACAAACTGCTCTACAGCCGAAATCACCAAGAAACTCTGCTTCGAGCAACGCTCACTGGGAGCGACAACCGACGATGCACTCTACTCCACCCCCTCCATCGGTGGACAACTCATTGTCAGAGCAAACACTCACGACGAAGAAACACCCCTCAACCTCGAACTCTTCTTCAACGCAATCCACGCCGTGCCCAGCCTCATGGAACAAGTGAGCAAACCGTAAGAAAGCCTCACCCATACAACGCATCAAACACCCCCCTCGACCTCCAAACTATTAACAACACACACACTTCACCTACGATGAAAAATTTTTCGTTCAACCGCTTCTGCAACGTCATGCGCCACGACCTTACGGAGCATCGCCGCACATACCTCACGATAGCAGGCGTACTTATCATCACCTTCACGCTGACCCACTTATTGGGATATCTGATTGAAGAAACTCCCGACCGTTTCGTCATGCAACTTGCCTTCATAGGACTAACGCAAATCATTGGAGCGAACTACTCACTAAGTAGTATCTACGCGCACATTGACACGAAAGAACATCGCATCGAAAACTTCATGCTGCCTGCCTCAAACTTTGAAAAAGCGCTGGTGCGCCACGTGCTCGCCATCATAGGTTTCAACCTCATCTTCATTGCGAGCTATCTGTGTTCTGAGTTGTTCAACGCTCTCTATGTGTTGGCACTGGAAGGTATTTCGGAGGTTCCGCAACATAGCTTGTTGCTCAACTGCAGTAATGCCCTCAGCACCTCACAACTATGGCTTGGACTCAACGAAATACTGCCATCAATTCAGATTCTCTTTGCGTGCGTACATATTTTCACAAGCAGTTTGTTCGTCTTAGCCAGTGCATATTTCCGCAAGCATGCATTTGTCAAAACGATGCTCATCATGTTTATCGTTAACCCAATGACTCTGACAGCTGTGCCGGGAAAACTGTTTCCGAATTCGGCAATTCACTCCGAACTCACGGTGTGCTACAGTCTCTTCATCCTCGCTTTAGCCGGCGCAACGGTATTTTTTGCCTACCGCCGCTATTGTCGCATCCAAGTGATTTAACCCTCTAATGAATCAATCCTCATGAATTTTATAGACGGCCAACCCATATTCGTACAGATTGCCGAGCGCCTGAGCGATGAGATTCTTCAGGGCAAATATGGCGCAGATTGTCGCGTGCCGGGCGTAAGAGATTACTCCGTACTCCTCGAAGTCAACGTCAACACTACCGTTAAGGCCTACGACCTGCTCGCTCAGCGCGGTGTGCTCTACAGCCGGCGAGGCTTGGGCTACTTCGTGGCAGCCGACGCTCAGGAGACAATCCGCAACAGCCGACGCCACGACTTCTTCCAGCACGAATTGCCGCGCATGGTGCAAAAAATGAAGCAACTCGGCATCACGCTCGAAGAACTCACGCAGGCATTCAACGAAGTTCAGCCTAACGCATAGCCACGCCATCCACTATCATCGGAAATACATCAAATCTTTCAACCCGTATCTTTACTAAAAACCTCATATTATGAAAAAACTATTCCTCGCGCTCGTATGTTGCCTCGCAACAAGCGCATTCGCACAAACACAAACCGAAACCAACCAACCCGCAAAGCAATCAAAATTCGACTTCCAATTAGTAGTTAATGCCACCGGCAAACATCAGGGAAAGTTTCTGCAGACCGACAACTTCCGCTTTACGTACACACCGACGTGGCGCTTGGGCGTTGTGGCAGAAGGTGGTGCCAGCCTGATGCTAAGCAAAGTTAATGGTATCAAGGATTGGGACAACTCAACCACACTCGGCGGTGGACTGAACATGCGCCTTTGCACGTTCGACAACATCTTTGGCGACAAAACGAAGTATGCGCTCAACCTCACAGCCACAATGGGTAGCACCGTTGGTAAAGCAGACTGGAACCACACGTAATACGACTGCTCACTGTCGCTCACACCCCGAAGCGCATTGCCATGGTTTGGTATCAACGCCGGATACCGTCACTGTAATTCCCACAACAATGCCATCCGCAACTTCAACTCGCTCTACTTAGGCTTCGTCGTTAAATTGTAAATTCACGAGCGACAAAATCGCCTTGAAATTGTAAGAAACGCACCCCAATAGAGGCGCGCCATAAGGAAGTGAACCAAGGAAGTTACGAATGGCAATCTTAAAACCCCAAAATGTAGATAAGCGATGGGGCTGCGGAACTTTCATTTCGTAATATATTGTATTCAAGTTTCGCAAGTACTCAACTTGTTAGGTTATAAGGTTTTAAGGTAATAAGGTAATAAGGTTATGCAGCGTTTTTAAATAAAGAGAACAGAGTACAACTGCTATGCAGCGTGCAAACAAGCGTTTGAGGCTAACTATCTCGTCTACTATTTTGAGGTTATGAGGTTATAAGGTCGCTTCGCTTGTGAGGTTTTAAGGTAGCCAATCCGGATGGTCTCTTCTTTCTCCTTTCTCCTTTCTCCTCGCTCGTCTACTATTTTAAGATTAACAGTCCGGGTAGTCCTCAAAACCTTAAAGCGAAGCGACCTAACAACCTCGTAACCTAAATCAACTGAAACTTGCTAAAGTTGAGTAAGCATATTTATAAGTTTATTTTCATGTAAGCACTATTCGTAATTTAATAAACACGAAATCCTGCTTTGATATTTTTCGTGCATTTCGATTTTTGCACCCAAAATCGGGGTTGCAAAAAACGCATTTTTTGTAAATTAGGAAATAGCAAAAGATGGTGCAAAACTGTTAACTTTTGTAAAAATGGCGCAAAATGCAGATTTGGATTTCGCTGAAAAATGATGTATATTTGCATAAAGTTAAAGGAGGGCGCTGCTGCCCTCCTTTTTTTGTGACCTTTCTCCTGAAAACTTCCTTTGAAGAAGGATTTTCTTCCTTTTAAGTAGGAATTATTTCCTTTTAAGTAAAACTTTTTTCTTTTTAAGAAGGAAAAAATTGCTCGATTTTCCAAAAAATTTTGTTAAACTTCCTAAGTTTTTCTTAACAGAAGTTAAAGTTTTAAACTTTTTTACTTTTTGATCGACGTTAACGGATGTTAAAAAACTTAGCAAAACAATTTTGTCAACTTTTAGCAAACAAGTTATTAGGTACGAGTAGACAAGTGAGGTTTGACTCGAACGCTTGCTTGCACGCTGCATAGCCTTAAAACCTCACAAGCGAAGCGACCTTAAAACCTTAAAACCTCACCTTAAAACCTCACAAGCGAAGCGACCTAACAACCTTATAACCTCACCTTATAACCTTATAATCGAAACTTGCGAAAGTTGAGTAATAACTCTAAAATAAAAAAGACTTGGACATTATCCCAACAGATAACGTCCAAGTCTTTTTTTATTAACCTATAGGTGGATTATTCCCACTCGTGATTCCAACCTTCTTGCCTTGAATTGGAAAGAACTTCAAATTCTTGACTGGCTGTTTCGTTCGTATATTTCAACTGAACTGAACTTGCTAAAACCGACTGAAGATTTAATTCATAAATGCTCGTCATGGGAGCTACATATTCTTTTTTCATTTTGTTACTGGTTTAACGATAGATTAATAACTTGCACCACGTCCTTCACGTCCACCTTGCCGTCGCCTGTTACGTCGTACACACCCAGTTCGGTGCTTTCGCTATCCAGGCAGCGGTTGATGAGGGCAACAACGTCCTTCACGTTGATTACGCCGTCCTTGTTGATATCGCCTGTTGGTGCGGTTTGTACATTTTCTTGCGAACCGTCGCCTTCAGGGTCGGCAGGACTTGCGGGATTGAAGTTGAAGCGTGCCACAAGCGTCGCCTTGCGGTTGGGCATAAGGTAGTTGAAACTGATGTTTTCGCTGACCAACTGCCCGTTTTCGTACCAGCCCAAGAAGTCGTAGTTCTGGTTCGCATAAGCCGTCACCAACTGGTAATTGTCAAACGCCACCTTCTTACCGTTGTCAATATTAAATGAGCAAGCACCTTCGGGGTCGCTCTGCACATAGAGGCGGTATTCATCGCTTGCAAGAGGGTCGGAGGGCGAATTGGGTGCGAACTCAAAGTGTGCCACAAAATTCGCATGCTCAGTTCCAACCTTATAGGTAAAACTTTGCGCCGTGGAATACACCTCGCCGTTGAGCGTCCAATGCTTAAACACGAAGCCCGTAGTCTTTAATGAATAGCGAATCCTAGCGCTCGCCCCTTCAAAATACTGCCCAATCCCTGAGACGCTCGCAGCTTCCGCTGGATCTGCCACAACGCTCACTCTGTAGCGAAGGTTCTCCTGTGGATCGGGGGGATTACTGGGATTGAAACTATCTTCCTGTGCCCACGCTGTGGGAATGCTCATCGCGAAGATGAGCAAACCCATAGTGAGTCTTAATAATGTGCTTTTCATAGGCCGTTTACTTCACCAAAGTTTTTTCGCCGTTGATGATATACACACCCTTGCCGTTTTCCTTAGCGCGACGACCGCCGAGGTCATAGACCTTTGCATCTTCACCGTTTGCTACGCCTACCTGCTGAATGCCAGTAGCAATGTTTTCCATCCATACTTCAAAGCGGTTCGTGTGCGTACCAGCCTTCGCTGTAAAGCTATAGCCACCCTTGCTCAAATCGTAGAGTGCGCCTGTTTCGCGGTCCTTCAAGTAAACGGGAGTGTCCATGCGTGAAGCACTGATGCTGAACTCGCCTGCCGTAGGAGCAGTGAAACCAAGCATTACGATGCCGTTGTCCGCAGGACGTTCGTTGATGGCATAACGTTCCTGCTGGTCACCGATGGTGAAGAGTTGGATGACACCCTGTGTTTCAAACTTCGCAGCGTCACATTCAGATTCGTAA
>JAZQXH010000011.1:0-30838 GCA_045632745.1 Alloprevotella sp. | reverse complement strand
CTTCAAGAAAGCTGCCAAGGAATACAACTTCCAGGGCGACCACTTCATCATCTTCCCCATTAAGGTAAACCAGATGCGACCCGTCGTTGAGGAAATCATTTCGCATGGTAAGAAATACAACCTCGGACTTGAAGCGGGTTCGAAGCCCGAACTCCATGCCGTGCTGGCAACCAACATGGACTCGGATTCGCTCATCATCTGCAACGGACACAAGGACCAGAACTTCATCGAAATGGCACTGCTCGCGCAGAAGATGGGTAAACGCGTGTTCCTGGTAATCGAAAAATTGCCCGAACTCAAAATCATCGCTGAAGCAGCCGAAAAACTCGGTGTGCGCCCCAACCTCGGCGTGCGCATCAAGTTGGCTTCGAGCGGCTCGGGCAAGTGGCAGGAAAGCGGCGGCGACGCTTCAAAGTTTGGGCTTAACTCCTCCGAACTCCTCGAAGCACTCGAACAGCTGGACAAACTCGGCATGCGCGAATGCCTCCAGCTGATGCACTTCCACATCGGTTCGCAAATCACCAAAATCCGCCGTATCTCCACCGCCCTGCGCGAAGCTGCACAGTTCTACGTTCAGCTCAACGCCATGGGCTTCAACATTAAGTTTGTGGACTGCGGTGGCGGTTTGGGAGTCGATTACGACGGCACACGCTCCAGCAATTCTGAAAGCTCCGTCAACTATAGCATTCAGGAATATGTCAACGACTGCGTTTACACCTTCGTTGAAGCCTCAAACAAGAACAACATTCCGCACCCCAACATCATCTCGGAAGGCGGACGCTCATTGGCTGCACACCACGCCGTACTTGTGCTCGACGTGCTCGAAAGTGTGTGCCTCCCCCAAATGCCCGAGGACTTCCACCCCAACGAAAACGACCACAAGCTCGTTCACGACCTCACAGAAGTGTGGGACAACCTCTCCACACGCTCAATGCTCGAAGACTGGCACGACGCTGAGGACATCCGAGAAGAAGCACTCGACCTCTTCCGCCACGGCATCATCGACCTGAAGACACGTGCGCAAATCGAAAGTCTGTACTGGAGCATCTCGCGCGAAGTTGCCGAGCTCGTACACCATCAGAAGCACGCCCCCGAAGAGTTGCGCAAGCTCGACAAGCAAATGTCGGACAAATATTTCTGCAACTTCTCGCTGTTCCAGTCGCTCCCCGACTCGTGGGCACTCGACCAGCTCTTCCCCGTAATGCCTATCTCGCGCCTCAACGAGCGCCCAACACGTTCGGCTACGATTCAGGACATTACGTGCGACTCGGACGGAAAGATTGTGACCTACGTCAACCAGAATCAGCAAACCAACTACATCCCGCTCCACACGATTAAGCAGGGCGAACACTACTACATCGCCGTATTCCTCGTAGGAGCTTATCAGGAAATTCTGGGCAATATGCACAACCTCTTTGGCGACACCAATGCCGTGCACATCAACGTCAACGACGAAGGCTACGAAATTGAGAAAACCATTGATGGCGAAACCGTTGCCGACGTATTGGAGTACGTACAGTACGACCCCAAAAAGTTGGTGCGCCGACTCGAAATCTGGGTAAGCAAGGCGGTGAAAGAAGGTAAGATTACCGAGAACGAAGGCAAGGAGTTCATCTCCAACTATCGCGCCGGACTCTACGGATATACATACTTGGAATAATGAAGGAAAAACTTACAATTATAAAAGTGGGTGGCAAGATTGTGGAAGACAAAGACAGTCTTGCCGCCCTACTCGTGCAATTTGCCAACATCAAAGGTCATAAATTGTTGGTGCACGGAGGTGGTCGCACTGCCACAGATATAGCAGCGCGACTCGGCGTTGAAACCACAATGGTCAACGGTCGTCGCATCACCGACGCAGCAATGCTCGACGTTGTAACGATGGTCTATGCCGGACTTGTGAACAAAAACGTAGTGGCAAGCCTCCAGGCAGCAGGTATCAACGCACTCGGACTCAGCGGAGCCGACATGAACGTGATGCGCTCAGACAAGCGCCCCGTAAAGGACGTGGACTATGGTTTCGTAGGCGATGTTAAAGAAGTAGATGCCGACCGCCTTGCGCAGCTTATCACCTCGGGCATCACGCCCGTAATGGCACCACTCACGCACGACGGCAAGGGGTCAATGCTCAACACCAATGCCGACACGATTGCGGGCGAAACAGCCAAAGCCTGCGCCAAGCACTTTGAAACGACGCTCGTTTATTGCTTTGAATTCCCCGGCGTTTTGAGTAACCCCGAAGACATCAATTCCGTCATTCCCGTAATCACTCCTGCATCCTTCGAAAAACTAAAGGAAGAGGGCGTCATTACTGGCGGAATGATTCCCAAAATCGAGAATGCCCTGGCAGCCGTCAATGCCGGCGTTGCCAAAGTAGTTATCACCAAAGCGGATGCCCTGCAATCAGGCGGCACCACTATTCAAGCTTAAGAACATGGACAAATACGAAATAATGGCGCCGGTAGGTTCGCGCGAATCGCTCGCTGCCGCACTTCAGGCAGGAGCAGACTCTATCTACTTTGGGATAGAAAGCCTCAACATGCGCGCACACTCAGCCTCAAAATTTACGATAACCGACCTTCGCGACATTGCAGCGCAGTGTAAGGAACGTGGCGTGAAGTCCTACCTCACGGTCAACACCATCATCTACGATGAAGATATCCCCTTGATGCACAAGATTTGCGACGCTGCAAAAGAAGCGGGCATCTCAGCCATCATCGCAAGCGACGTTGCCGTACTGACTTATTGCCAGGAAATCGGGCAGGAGATTCACCTCTCAACGCAGCTCAACATTTCAAATGCCGAAGCACTGAAGTTCTACGCGCACTACGCTGACGTCGTGGTCCTCGCACGCGAACTCAACATGGAGCAGGTGCGTGGCATCTACGACGAGATTAATCGTCAGAACATCTGCGGTCCTAACGGCGAACGCGTACGCATCGAAATGTTCTGCCACGGTGCGCTCTGCATGGCTGTAAGTGGCAAGTGCTACCTGTCGCTCGACAACATGGGACGCTCGGCAAACCGCGGAGAATGTATGCAGATTTGTCGTCGCGCCTACGTCGTCACCGACCGCGACACAGGCATCGAATTAGAGGTGGACAATAAATATATAATGAGTCCCAAGGACCTTAAGACAATCGGCTTCATCGACAAAATGATGAACGCAGGTGTGCGTGTCTTCAAAATCGAAGGACGTGCGCGCAGTGCGGAATATGTCTACACCGTCGTAAAATGCTACAAGGAAGCCATTCAGGCTGTGCTCGACGGCACTTTCTGCGAAGCCAAAGTCGAAAACTGGACCGCCCGCCTCAGCACTGTGTTCAACCGTGGTTTCTGGGATGGCTACTATCAGGGCAAGCATCTTGGCGAATGGAGCGATAAATACGGTTCAAGCGCTACGCAGAAAAAGACCTACATCGGTAAGGCGATGAAATATTTTTCAAAGTTAGGCGTAGGCGAATTCTTAATCGAAGCAGGCGAACTCAACGTGGGCGATAATTTGCTCATCACGGGTCCCACTACGGGCGTAATTTACGTTACTGCGGACGAAATCCACACGGACGGTCCTGTTCAGAGCGCAAGCAAGGGCGAATTTGTAGCCATTAAGGTGCCCGAGAAAGTGCGCCCATCCGACAAGTTGTACAAACTCATTCCCAACGTCTAACCTCTGACTTTGTCCATCCCGAGATGAAACACTTATTATTTGACTTCGGCGGAGTGCTCGTTGACCTTGACAAACAACGATGTATCGCCGCATTCCAAGAATTAGGGTTCGACATCACGCCCTTCTTAGGCACCTATCGTCAGGCGGGCATCTTCTCTCAATTCGAGCGTGGCGAAGTAAATGAGCAGGAGTTTTGCCAAAATCTGCGCGATCTCATGGACCCAAACGGCTATCTGCCTACAGACGCCGAAATCATCGGGGCATGGGAGCAATACTTGCTGACTGTGCCCGAAGAACGCTTGGAAATGTTGCTCCGCCTGAAGGAGAAATACACGCTGCACGTACTTTCCAACACAAATCCCGTGCACTGGCGTATGGCAGTCGATGGCTACTTTCGTTACAAAGGCCTCAGCGTAGAACACTTCTTTGACAAAGTTTTTCTCAGTTACGAGTTAGGTTGCGAAAAACCGCAGCCCGAAATTTTCAAAGCCGTCGTTGATGGCATCGGTTGCGATGCAGCCGACATTCTGTTCTTCGACGATGCCGAAGCCAACTGCATCGCTGCACGCCAATGCGGTTTGCAAGCCATTGTTGCGCCGGCAAACAGTCTTTGGTTGCCCGACGCCGAACGATTGCTCCAGTAATCTGCGAGCGATTCATATTTAACTAAGACTTCCTCTAAAGTAATTCAAATTTAAACTGACATGGTTGCTACGATAGGCTTCTTCGATGGTGTTCATGAAGGACATAAATTCTTGCTCCGCCAATTGGTGAGCGAGGCGAAGCGTCGTGGCCAAAGCGCAGTCGTCATTACTTTCGAGGAACATCCGCGCCGCGTGTTGCGCAAGGACTATATCCCCGAATTGCTCACCACTAATTCCGAGAAAGAGCGCTTGCTGCATCAGATAGGCGTTGACAAAGTCGTCTTTCTCGAATTCACCGAAGATTTTCGCCATCTTAGTGCAGAGGAGTTCATGCGTACCCATCTGCGCGACCAATACGGAATCACCGTGCTCCTCATTGGCTACGACCACCACTTTGGTTGCAACCAGCACGAAGATTTTGAGGACTACTACCGCTATGGTCAAGCTCTCGGCATCGAAGTAATCCTCTGCGAGGGCCACACCGTCGACTCCGTCAAGGTGAGCAGCACGCACATTCGCCGCACAATCATGAAGGGCGACATATCTGCTGCCAACCAATGCTTGGGTTACGAATATTTGCTCAGCGGAACTGTCGTTGAAGGCCACAAAATAGGGCGCTCCATCGGATTTCCCACCGCCAACATCGAAGTTGGCAACGCCTGCAAACTCATTCCGCCCTGCGGAGTTTACGCTGCCTGGATTGAAATCGACGGAACCACCCACTCCTGCGTGCTGAACATTGGCAGACGCCCTACTGTCAACAACGGCGAAAACATTTCTGTCGAGGCACATGTGTTCAATTACTCGAACCTCCTGTATGGAAAGCACGTTGTGCTCAGATTCGTCACACGTATCCGCGACGAAATACGTTTCCCCTCATTGGAAGCGCTGCAACAACAAATTCAGCTCGATGCCGAAATGGCTCGCTGCATTTTATTCGACAGTCGTAATCAATAGGTTCAACATCGGAAAATGGTTTTCCACCGTTGCGACGACAACATTTATAGAAATCATGAATATATTTCTTCTACTCCTCATCTTCTTCCTCACGCAGGTACTGACAACGGCAGGAGCCTTCCTGCTCCCCATCGTTGCACCAGCCGTTGCGCCTACTCCGGGGTTTGAGTTCAACGTGGTTGCCATGGGCTACATCATGCTCATCATTGACCTCATCGTAATCCTCGCCCTGCCTTATACGCGTTTGGTGAACGACGCCAAATTTCCCAATTGGTCCTCCCACAAACTCAGCACACAGGGACTTGTGCTCGCCATGACGCTCCTGCTCTCCATCGGGCTCTCCATCATTGTTGGCGCCATTGGAGTTGAAGACCAAGGCATGCGCCTGCTGTTCTCGGGCATGAAGTCCGACCCCATCATGTGCACGCTGCTGTTGGTATTCATTGGTCCCTGGCTCGAAGAACTCATCTTCCGCGAAGGAATCCTGCGCCAATTGATGACGAAGTACCAGCTCAGTCCGATGCTCAGTATCTTTGCCAGTTCGCTCGCCTTTGCCATTATTCATGGCAACCTTGAGCAAGGTATTCCCGCAATGATTATGGGCATCATGCTTGGCATTCTCTATATCGTAAGCGGCGACATGCGTCTGTCCTACTTTGCCCACGTCATCAACAACGCCCTGGCATTCGTAACGCTTTACCTTCCCGAAAGCAATGTTGCGGAAAACATTCCTACCCCCGTACTTATTGGCACCGGCGCACTCCTCTGCACCGCCGCCTTCCTACTCACTAAGAAGTTGATACCCACATCATGAAAATACGTTCCATCGACCTTGGCGACAAACCGCTGCTCTTAGCTCCTATGGAGGACGTCACCGACATTGGTTTTCGCCTTCTGTGCCGCAAGTTGGGCGCAAGCATGGTTTACTCAGAGTTCGTTGCTGCCGACGCACTGGTGCGCATGGTCAACAAGAGTTTGCAGAAACTTACCGTGTGCGACGAAGAGCGCCCCGTAGTCATTCAGATTTATGGCAAGGACCCCATCGCTTGTCGCGACGCTGCACAAATCGTTGTCGAAACAGCCCACCCCGACATACTCGACCTGAACTTCGGTTGCCCCGTGAAGCGAGTAGCCGGCAAGGGTGCAGGTGCAGGTATGTTGCAAAACGTACCCTTGATGCTGGAGATTACCAAAGCTGTCGTTGATGCCGTCGATATTCCCGTCACGGTCAAAACGCGCCTGGGCTGGGACAACGACAGCAAAATCATCGTTCCGCTTGCCGAACAACTTCAGGATTGCGGCATCGAAGCACTCACCATTCACGGACGTACACGTGCACAGATGTACACCGGTTCTGCCGACTGGACCCTCATTCGCGACGTCAAGCAAAACCCACGTATGCGCATCCCCATCATTGGTAATGGCGACCTCGTGACAGGCGACGATGCTGTCCGCGCTTTCTCTGAGTTCGGAGTGGACGCAGCGATGGTCGGACGTGCCACCTTTGGCCGCCCATGGGTGTTCAAGGAAATGCACGATGCGCTCCACCCCGAAGAACATTCCATCGACAGTGTCATCAAGAGCGACTTCCCCGTAATGAGCAACGATTGGAAACTCGATGTTCTTAAGGAGCAAGTGCTGACAAGCGTTGCCCGCATTGACGAGTATCGCGGCATTCTCCATGTGCGCCGCCACCTCGCAGCTTCGCCGCTCTTCAAGGGCATTCCCGACTTCAAGCAAACACGCATCGCCATGCTCCGCGCCGAGACCGTTGACGAACTTTTCAGCATCATGGAGCAAACCCGTCCCATGCTCAACGCTCCGCGCTGCGACTAACATCACTCATATATTAATATACAGCACAAACAATATCATCATGAAAATAGCACTCATAGGCTACGGCAAAATGGGCCGTATGATTGAAGAAATAGCGCTTTCGCGCGGCCACGAAATTGTTTCCATCATCGACGTCAACAATCTCAACGACTTCGACAGCGACGCATTCCGCAGTGCCGACGTTGCCATTGAATTCACCAACCCCACAGCTGCCTACAACAACTATCTCCGCGCATTCGAGCAAGGAGTAAAGGTGGTCAGCGGTTCAACAGGCTGGATGGCGGAACACGAAGCCGACGTACGCCGACTCTGCTCTGAGGAAGGCAAAACCCTCTTTTGGGCATCGAACTTCAGCCTGGGTGTAGCCATCTTTGGAGCCGTCAACCGCTATCTCGCAAAGCTCATGAATCAGTTTCCCGAATACGAAGTGAGCCTTGAAGAAACACATCACGTCCACAAGCTCGACGCTCCCTCGGGCACAGCCATCACACTTGCCGAACAAATCATTGACCAACTCAGCAACAAGCACAGTTGGGCGCTCGGCGAAGTACATCAGGCCGACGGCAGCCTTACGGGTTCAAAGACTTGCGCCCCCGACACCATCCGCATCGACGCCATCCGCCGCGACGAAGTGCCGGGCATCCACACCATCACCTATAACAGCGATGCCGACTGCATCAGCATCACTCACGATGCTCACAATCGACGTGGCTTTGCACTCGGAGCCGTTTTAGCCGCAGAATACACCAAGGACCACCAAGGTTTGCTCTCGATGGACAACCTCTTTAACTTCTAAATCATGAGCCAGAAACAAGCAAGCACTTCGCCCTCGCGCACAGATATCATTAAGTGCACAATATATATAGTTCTCTACTTTGCCTTCCTCTACTGGGTAGGTTCATGGTGGGGACTGATTGTTGCGCCCCTCATCTTCGACCTGTATATCACGAAGAAAATCAAATGGGGATGGTGGAAAGAATTGGAAAATCCGCTCTACCGCATGGCCATGAGCTGGGTAGATGCCATTGTCTTTGCCCTTATCGCCATTTACTTCCTCAACAACTTTTTCTTCCAAAACTTTGTCATCCCTACATCTTCGCTCGAAAAAACGATGCTTGTGGGCGACTACCTCTGCGTAAGCAAGGTGCATTACGGACCACGCATTCCGCAAACGCCCCTCACGATGCCGCTCACGCAAAACACGATGCCTGCCATCCTGGGCGGAGGTAAGAGCTACTTTGACCATCCGCATTGGGACTATCGCCGCGTTCAGGGCCTCGACACCATTCAACTCGGCGACATCGTTGTGTTCAATTTCCCCGTAGGCGACACTGTGTGTCTCAAAGCGCAAAACCCCGACTACCGCACCCTCTGCTACATGTTCGGACAACAAATCCTGGCGCAGTCGGGCAACACCTTTGTGCCCACACCCTCGATGAGCTACGAACAGCAGCAGCGCGTATATGAACAATGGTACACGCTCGGTCGAAACTACTTGATGGCGAATCAGGCTGAATATGGCGAAATCATTGCGCGCCCCGTGGACCGTCGCGAAAACTTCGTGAAGCGCTGCGTAGGTCTGCCCGGACAAACACTGCGCATCGTTGACAACGAAATCTACCTTGACGGCGCGAAGCAACCCAAGCCCGAATATGCACAGCAGAACTACGACGTTGAATTCAAAAAGAACCTCCCTTCCGAAGTCATTGAGGAACTGGGCATCACGCGCGAGGACATCTACTGCTATAACTCAGGCAACGGTTTTCCCCTCACGCAAGCAGTGAAGAAAACCCTCGAAGAATGCGGATACATCCACCCCGATGCCCCCTACACCGAAGCAAGCAACTCTTCCATCTACCCCATCAACATGGCTAAGGACTGGACGACTGCCAACTACGGCGGCGAGGAAGGCATCTGGATTCCCAAGCGCGGCGAAACGCTCCAACTCTCGCTCAAGACACTCCCCGTCTATGCGCCCTGCATCACTGACCACGAAGGCAACACGCTCGCCGTTCGCGACAGCGTTATATATATAAATAATGAGCCTGCAACGTCCTACACCTTCAAGTACAACTACTATTGGATGATGGGCGACAATCGCGACTGCTCTGCCGACTCGCGCTCATGGGGCTTTGTGCCCGAGGACCACATCGTTGGCAAGCCGCTCTTCGTATGGCTCTCGCTCGACCCCGACTACGGTCTCTTCTCCGGAAAGATTCGTTGGGAACGCTTCTTCAAATCAGAATTTTAAGTCAGACCTCCGGGCACAGTAGTCCGCCGGTCCTCAAACTTCATCTCCATGAAAACCGTATTTCGTGTTTACATCCTCCCCGTAGTCGTAGCAGCCACCCTGCTACTGCTCGTGCGTAGCTTTGTGCTCACGCAATACGCGTCGGACGGAGCACTCATCGAATGGGGCATCCATCCCGGCGACCGCATCCTCGTCAACAAACTGGCTTACAGCAGTGCGCACCCGCCACAGCTCGGCGATAAAATCGTGTTCGAGCACCCCCTGATGCCCGACCACCCCGTGTGCTTCGCAGCATGCACGGCACTGCCGGGCGACACGCTGTGGTACCAACCCGCAAGCGGCAAGATAACTCCGACTGCCACCTGCCCCGCCGACCATCCGATTGTTGTACCCTCCAAGGGGAAGGACATGCAGGTGACTCCCTACAACGCCCGCATCTATTGGCACCTCCTCCGCCTGGAGCGCGCCTTCGTAACGTATCGCGAAAACGGCGAACTCCTCATCGACGGGCGCAAAGTCAAGACTGTAGCCTTCCTCAACGACTACTACTGGCTCGCCACGAACGCCACGACCTACGGCATGGTGCCGCTCCGCTCTATGCTGGGCGCTCCGTTCTGCGTAAGCTACGGCATGAAGGACGGAACCCTGCGCCTCGACCGCTTATTCCTGACCATCGAATGACAAACATCATCCTCCCCTCGGCTTACCTTGCGCCCGTGCAATACTACGCCTACCTCTACGCCTGTCCCGAAGCACAGGTGGAAGTCTGCGACAACTATGCGAAGCAAACCTATCGCAACCGTTGCCTCGTAGCAGGCGCCAACGGAGTGCAGGCGCTGACAGTCCCCATCATCAAACCCCAGAATGGCAAGTCGCAGATGCGAGACATACGTATCTCCGACCACGGCAACTGGCGCCACCTCCACTGGAACGCACTGCTCAGCAACTACGAGCGTAGTCCGTTCTTCGACTACTATGCCGACGACCTGCGCCCCTTCTACGAACAGCCCATCGAGTTTCTTGCCGACTTCAACGAAGGTTTGCAGCGCACGGTGCTCACAGCGCTCGATTTAGAACCGCGCTTCGTACGCACCAATGCCTACAAAGCCACGCCCGACGCCGACACACTCGACCTGCGACAAGTCATCTCGCCCAAACACGCGACGGACCACGACCCACGCTTCAAGTCCGTGCCCTACTATCAGGTGTTTGCCCACAAACATGGGTTCCTGCCCAACCTCAGCATCCTCGACTTGCTCTTCAATATGGGTCCCGAGGCACGACTCGTGTTGCGCGACAGTATTTGCAAGTGAAACAAATTTAGAGTACAGAGAACAGAGTACAGAGTACAACTGCCATGCGGAAGGCAAGCATGCGTTCGAATTAAATTTTCTCGTTTATTCCCTCATCTCAACTCTCATCTCCCTCATCTCTCAACTCTCGCATACAGAATCAGCGGGTGCGTCAAATCCTCTCTTTTGACGCACCCGCTGATTTTTATTGAATTATGCTACGAGAGGAACCTTTTCCTCCCATAAATTCCAATTATTTTTAACAATTTACTTATTTTTGCAAATTATATATATTGCTGCAAAGCATCTGTTTACACATATAGTCATTAAGCTCCATGCTATTCAACTCGTTAGAATATCTCATATTTCTGCCCATCGTATTCCTGCTGTACTGGTTTGCCTTTAAGAAAAGGGAATGGCAAAACCTGCTTATCGTGCTGTCCAGCTACTACTTTTATGGTTGCTGGAGCTGGAAGTTTTTGTTGCTCATTTCCTTCACTACGCTCACCAGCTACCTCAGCGGCATTGCTATCGAAAAGTACGAGGGAAAGCGCCTGCTTCAGAAATTGGCTTGCGGCACCAATATTATCATCAACATCGGCATTCTCTGTATCTTTAAGTACTACAATTTCTTTGCCGAGAACCTTGCCGAAATGTTTGCCCTCGCCGGCATCAAGCTCGATTGGGTGACGCTCGACGTCATTCTCCCCGTAGGCATCAGCTTCTATACCTTCCAGGCATTGAGCTACACGATTGACGTTTTTCAGAAAAAAATCAGTGCCACTCGCCACATTGTATCCTTCTTTGCCTACGTAAGTTTCTTCCCCCTGCTCGTGGCAGGACCTATCGACAGGGCCAGCAATCTGCTTCCGCAATTCGAGAAACCTCGCACCTTCGACTACGCAAGAGCAGTCGATGGTTTGCGCCAGATTCTGTGGGGATTGTTTAAGAAAATGGTTGTTGCCGACAATTGCGCAACGGCTGTCAACATCTTTTTCAGCAACTACGAAGCCTACGATGGTTTCAACCTCTTCTGCGGCGGCGTCATGTTCACGCTGCAAATCTACTGCGACTTCTCGGGCTACTCCGACATAGCGCTCGGCTCTGCACGCCTGTTCGGATTCGAAGCGATGCGCAACTTCCGCTATCCTTTCTTCGCTCGCGACATTGCCGAAATGTGGCGTCGTTGGCACATCTCGCTCACCACATGGTTTCGCGACTACATCTACATTCCTCTTGGCGGCAGTCGTTGCAGCAAGTGGAAAATCATTCGTAACACGCTCATCATCTACCTCATCAGCGGACTGTGGCACGGCGCCAACTGGACTTTCATCGTGTGGGGTGCCTTCCACGCACTGCTCTTCATCCCCATCATCCTGAGCGGCAAGAACCGCCGATACACCGACACTGTGGCTGAAGGGCGCTACCTGCCTACACTCAAAGAGTTAGGACAAATGATGGGCACCTTCCTCCTGACCATGGTAGGTTTTATCATCTTCCGTGCCGAAACGATTACGCACGCCTGGAACTACATACAACGTATGTGCTCCGAATTCACCATTTCCTCACTGGAACATGGCGAAAAAGCCTTGCAATATGCAGCCATCATGATAGTCGTGGAATGGATTTACCGCAACCGCGCTCACGGACTCCAAATCAATGGCAACGGACTCATGAAGTATCGACTCACACGATGGATAGCTTACGCCACACTTATCTACATGATTTTCACGCTTAGCGCTACGCAAGCCACTTTTATCTACTTCCAATTCTAAAAAGGCCATGAAACGTTTCCTTTTAAGACTGCTCGCCTTTACGCTCATACCCATCGGAATTTATGCCTACTTCATCTTCCTACTCCCCGTACACGAAGAAGTCTATATACAAGCCTATAAGCAAAAGTGCCAACTGCTGAAGGACACGCCTACTCCGCGCATCATTCTGACAGGTGGTAGCAACCTCGCGTTCGGGGTCGATAGCAAGCGAATTGCCGACTCACTGGGAATCCCGGTCATCAACGTGGCACTCCATGCCGGAATCGGACTTAAATTCATCATCGACGACCTGAGCAATCGTATCCAAAATGGCGACATCATCGTCGTTGCACCCGAATACAACCACTTTGACGGCAATGCCTACGGCGAAGGACTTACACTCCCTGTATTGCTCAAAGCAGCTAACTGGGAAAACCTCCATTTGCTGAATCTCAAACAATGGAGAGTAGTCTTTACCGGAATCCCCGAACTACGCCACTATGCCAAGGCACCTAAAATCGGGTATAAATCCACCTACTTTAATGATCTCGGCGACGAAGTCCACCATCTCAACGAGCCCAACGCCGAGATTCCCGCAGCCACCTACCCTCAACCTCCCATTGACGAGGAGTTTTGCAACTACTTTGTCGAAAAACTCCGCATGTTAGAGCTCGAAAAAGGGTGCACCGTCATCCTCACCCCACCTGCCTGTCGCGAAACGTTCTACAACGGATACAAGGGCAACATCGAAAAAATCAGCAACCAGCTTTCAACCCTCGGACGTCCCTTCAACGTTGCGCCCTACGAACACGTAACGCCCGACAGTTGTGCTTACGACACAGACTACCATCTTAACAAACAGGGAGTAGATATCTTCACAGGCAAACTCATCGCCGAACTTAAGGCTCATTTTAATAAATAACTCAACTTAGTAGACAAGGTATTAGGTACGAGTAGACGAGATGGTTAGCCTCGAACGCTTGCTTGCACGCTGGTATGCATACCGCACGGTAGTTGTACTCTGTACTCTAAAAACGCAGCAAACCTCATAACCTAAAAACCTAAAAAAATCTCAAAATAACAAACCAAAAAAATACACACAGTACTATGAAGAAACATCTTTCACTCATTGCAGCAGCACTTTTCTGCTCAGCGATGGCATGGGGCCAACGCGTTTACCAGGCCAAGGACTTTGGCATCGTACCCAACACGGGCAAGGACATGACTCAAGCCTTTGCCAACGCACTCAGCAAGATTAAGACCGAAGCCGACGACAAGGCTGCCGTGCTGCGTCTCGAAGCGGGCGACTACGACTTCTTCTACGACAAAGCCAACGTGCGCGAACTCTACGTCAGCAACCACGACCAGGACAACCCCAAGCACGTGGCCATAATCATTGAGGACATGGAAAACTTCACGCTCGACGGCGGAGGAGCTTCCATCCACATGAACGGACGCATGCTCCCCATCGCCATGCTTGATTGCAACGACTGCACCATCAAGAACCTCTCTGTCGATACGCGCATCCCGCAGATTACACAGGTCAAAGTGCTTGAAAACAACGTCGAACAAGGCACTATCACCTACGAAGTAGCGCCCTACGCAAGCTACACCATTGAGAACGGACGCTTCACTGTGCACGACGAAAACTGGACATTGCAACCCTCATGGGGCATCGCTTTCGAAGGCGACACGAAGCGCGTAGTATATGGCACAAGCGACATCGGACTCGGCACGAGCAACGTGACCGAAGTGTCGCCCGGTATCATCCGCGCTCCCTGGCGCGACGCCCGCCTCAAGCCCGGCACAGTCATCGCCATGCGCTCCTACGCACGCCCCACTCCGGGCATCTTCCTCTATGACAACGACGACACTACGCTCGAAAACATCAACGTTCACTACGCCGAAGGCATGGGGCTGCTCGCACAAATCTGCGAAGACATCACACTCAAAAACTTCAACGTAGCCATTCGCGAAGGTAGCGACCGCTACTTCACCACGCAGGCTGATGCCACCCACTTCTCGGGTTGCAAGGGCAAGATTACGTCGGTCGGCGGCCTTTACGAAGGCATGATGGACGACGCTATCAACGTTCACGGTACCTATCTACGCATCGTCAAGCGCCTTGACGACTACACCATCGTAGGTCGCTACATGCACGGACAAGCCTACGGCTTCTACTGGGGTGGCGAGGACGACAAGGTGCAATTTGTCAACTCCACTACGATGGAAATTACCGAAGCCAACAGCATCGAAGACATCGAACCCTACGACAAGCCTCAGCTCGACGGAGCCAAGGAATTCAAAATCCGCCTTAAGAAGCCCGTGGCAGCAGACATTGCCAACGGCGAATACGGCATCGAAAACCTCGAATGGGCACCGAAGGTGTACTTCGCCGACAACATCATCCGCAACAACCGCGCACGCGGCGCCCTCTTCAGCACGCCCAAGAAAGTAGTTGTTGAGCGCAACCTCTTCGACCATACGTCGGGCACAGCCATCCTTCTTTGCGGCGACTGCAACGGTTGGTTCGAAACGGGCGCATGCCGCAACGTCATCATCCGCAACAACAAGTTCATCAACGCACTGACGAGCATGTTCCAGTTCACAAATGCGGTCATCTCCATCTACCCCGAAATCCCCAACCTCGCTGCGCAGAAGAAGTATTTCCACGGCGGCAAGGGCGGTGGCGTTGTGATTAAGGACAACCACTTCGAAACCTTCGATGCCCCCATCGTTTACGCCAAGTCCATCGATGGACTCACGTTCAAGAACAACACCGTAGTGCAGAACGAAGACTTCCGCCCCTTCCACTGGAACAAGCACCGCTTCCTGCTCGAACGCGCCATCAACGTGAAGATTAAGGACAACAACTTCTCAACTGGCTTCGACGAGACTAAGGACGTAAAGCACAACATGTGATTATCTACAGGGGTGAATTCATCCGGATGATATTCTCATTACAAACAGAAGTTTCGCAAGCAGTTGCTACACTTGAATTAACACGCTGAATCGTCCTCAAAACCTTAAAGCGAAGCGACCTTGAAATCTCAACTCGTAATATAAAACATTCGAAATCCAGGTTTGAACCTTTTCGTGCATTTCGATTTTCGGGACAAAATTCACCCCTGCAAATTCTGCCATTTTCGTAAAGTTGGAGATAGCAAAATGGGGTGCAAAATTGTTAACTTTTGTAAAAACAGCGCGAAATGCAGATTTGGAGATCGCCGAAAAATGATGTATATTTGCATAAAGTTAAAGGAGTGCAGCAGTGCCCTCCTTTTTTTGTGACCTTCCTCCTGAAAACTTCCTTTGAAGAAGGATTTTCTTCCTTTGAAGTAGGAAATTTTTCCTTTGAAGAAAAACTTTTTTCTTTTGAAGAAGGAAAAATTTGCGCCGTTTTCCGAAAAATTTCGTTAAACTTCCTAAGAATTTCTTAACAGAAGTTAAAGTTTTAAACTTTTTTTACTTTTTGAGCGATGTTAAGGGATGTTAAAAAAACGTATCTACGAAATTTTGCCAAATTTCGTAGATAGTAGACGAGTAAACAAGTAAACGAGTAGACGAGATGGCTAGACTCGAACCCTTGGTTGCACACTGCATAGCCCTCATAACCTTAAAACCTCAAAACCTAATAACCTTAACTCATTACCTTAACTCATTACCTCACCTCATAACCTCAGCTTTGATTTTTTCTTGATTTATGCACGAAAAACGCAAGTTTTCATAAGCCAAAAATGAAAAACATTTAGTAACTTTGCAGAAATCCATAAATAGGTGAAAATTTGAATCAATAAACGTATTTTTTCACCTTTAAAATCAACGGATTCTTACTACAGAAATGAATGAATTGAAGGTTATCATAAGCGGTGGCGGAACGGGAGGACACATCTTTCCCGCGATTTCTATTGCAAACGCACTACGCAAACGTTGTCCGGAAGCTAAAATCCTCTTTGTAGGAGCTGAAGGCCGCATGGAGATGCAACGCGTGCCTGCTGCCGGCTACGACATTGTGGGACTCCCCGTACAAGGATTCGACCGCAAGAACATTCTGAAGAATATCAAGGTGGTTTGGAACCTTATGAAGAGTCGGCGCATGGCTAAGAAGTTGCTCATCGACTTTCAGCCCGACGTTGTGGTAGGCGTAGGCGGATATGCCAGCGGACCAACGCTCAATATGGCGGCTCACTTGGGCATCCCAACGCTGATTCAGGAGCAAAACTCGTATGCAGGCGTGACAAACAAACTCCTGGCAAAGTCCGCCCATAAGATTTGCGTGGCTTACGAAGGCATGGAGCGCTTCTTCCCAAAGGAGAACATCGTGTTCACGGGCAACCCTGTACGACAGACATTGCTCGACGACACTATGAACTATGCTGAAGCCATCGCAGCCTTCGGACTCGAGGAGCGCAAGCGCACAGTGCTCATCGTGGGCGGGTCGCTCGGAGCGCGCACCATCAACGAAAGTGTGCTCTCCGCCATCGAAATGATTCGACAGCAGGACGAAGTGCAATTCATCTGGCAAACCGGCAGTTTCTACAGCACAGAAATCAAGGAAGCCCTGCGTCGCTGCGGACAACCCGAAAACTTGGTGGTAACGGACTTTATCTCCGACATGAACGCAGCCTACAGAGTGGCGGACCTCGTCATCTCGCGTGCCGGTGCGGGAAGCATCTCGGAATTCTGCCTTTTGGGCAAACCCGTAATCCTTGTACCCTCACCCAATGTGGCTGAAGACCATCAAACAAAAAATGCACTTGCTCTCGTCAACAAAGGCGCTGCTGTTTATATCAAGGACGCCGATGCCAAGCAGTCGCTGATTTCAAGTGCCATCGCCTTAGTGCAAGAGCCCTTGCAACTCAAGGACCTCAGCGACAACATCAAATTGCTGGCAAAGCCCAATGCAGCAGCCGAGATTGCCGACGAAGTGATAAAACTGGCTAAACTCTAAATCCGCATTTAAGTTGACAAACGAAAAACTGGAGAGTCTCAGCATGACTTCTCATTCTGCCTTCAAAACTCATCGGCAGAGCTATCTCAGCATGATTTCGCCCTTACAAACAGCTCTCTAAATCGACCGCATAACTTCTCAAATGATTGACAACATATACTTCATCGGTGCCGGAGGTATCGGCATGAGCGCCCTTGTGCGCTACTTCCTTTCACAAGGCAAAAACGTAGCCGGCTACGACCGCACACCCTGCGAACTCACCAACCGACTTTGCAGCGAAGGTGCCAACATCCATTATAACGACGACGTGGCGCTTATCCCCGATAGTTTTAAAAACAAGGAAAACACGCTGGTAGTCTTCACCCCCGCCATACCTGCAAACCACACAGAGCTCAGCTACTTCCGCGCTGAAGGTTTCGACATCAAGAAGCGTGCTGAAGTTTTAGGGTTGCTCACGCGACAGATGAAAGGACTGTGCTGCGCCGGCACACACGGAAAGACTACAACTTCCGCTATGACCGCCCACCTGCTACACGAAAGCAGTGTGGGTTGTAATGCTTTTTTAGGTGGAATCACAAAGAACTACGGCACAAACTATCTGGTCGATGCCGAAAGCGAATATGTTGTCATCGAAGCCGATGAGTTCGACCGCTCATTCCACCACCTTCGCCCCTACGCCACGCTCATCACCTCGGCCGACGCCGACCACCTCGACATCTATGGCACAGAGGAGGCTTATCTCGAAAGTTTCAGCCACTACACCTCGCTCGTACAGCCTGGTGGCGCCATCGTTGTTCACAAAGGACTGAAGTTTGAAGAACGCCTCCAGGAAGGCGTGCGCCGCTACGACTACTCGCGCCACGAAGGCGACTTCCATGCAGCGAACATCCGCATCGGCAACGGACAAATCATCTACGACCTCGTGTCGCCCATAGAGAACATTGCAGACATCGAATTGGGCGTTCCTGTGAGCATCAACATCGACAATAGCATCGGTGCCATCGCCCTCGCACAGCTCGCAGGAGCAAGCGCCGACGACATTCGCAATGCCATGAAGAGCTTTGGCGGAGTAGATCGCCGCTTTGACTTTCAAATCAAGAACGAGCGCCACGTGCTCCTCAGCGACTATGCCCACCACCCCGAAGAAATCCGCCAAAGCATCCTCTCGCTGCGCGAAGTCTTCGCCGGTCGCAAGCTGACAGGCATTTTCCAACCCCACCTCTACTCGCGCACCAACGACTTCTACAAAGAATTTGCCGAAGCACTCAGCCTGCTCGACGAAGTGGTGCTCACAGAGATTTATCCTGCACGCGAGTTGCCCATACCCGGTGTGACGAGCGAACTCATCTTCAACGAACTCCGCCCCGACATGCAAAAGCGCTGTTGCCTGAAGACCGACCTGCCAGAGATTGTGGCACAGGGCGAATACGACGTACTCGTAGTGCTCGGAGCCGGCGACGTAGAAAACTACATGAAACAATTTAAGACACTGATTGAACAAAAATCGTGAAAGTTCTAAGAATCATATTCAAACTGCTCGTGCTGCTCACGCTCACCGCCTACCTGTGCTACTCCTTCATCGAACTCACAGGCAATGGCAACCCCACACCGTGTAAGCAAATCAACGTTCGCATCAACCAGGAAGAACGCGGATTTATCCACCAGGACGAAATCCTCGAAATGCTCCACAATGCTGACTGCTACCCTATGGGAGTGGCGATGGACAACATCAACGGAATGCACATTGAGCACACACTCCTGCAGAATCCCTACATACAGGAAGTCGTGTGCTACAAATCGCCCAACGGAGAAGTGAACATACTCATCGACCAACGCATCCCCGTGCTGAGAGTTATGGCAGAAAACGGCGACAACTACTACGTGAGCGAAGTTGGCGAATGCCTGCCGCCGCTCAACTATGCTGCTAACATCATCGTGGCTACAGGCAACATCGACTCTACGTTTGCGTCAACCCGGCTTAAGGACATGGCAAACTACGTGACGAACCACCCATTCTGGAACAACCAAATCGAACAGGTGCACATCGCCCCCGACCACAAAGCTACGATTTATCCACGCATTGGCTATCAAAAGGTGCACTTCGGAAAAATTGAAAAAGTAGAAAAGAAACTGGCGAACCTCAAACTGTTCTACAAAAAGGTGATGCCCGTCGTGGGATGGAACAAGTACAAAGAACTCAACATTGCACACACCAACCAGGTAATCGGCATACGCAAAAAGTAACACAACATTCTTAATCCACAAACCAATTCACACACTACAACATAATGGCTGCAGATATTAAAGATTTCATAGTAACCATCGACCTCGGCTCGTCTGTCGTAACTGCCGTGGCTGGCGTAAAGCAACCCGATGGTGCAATCAAAGTACTGGGTTTCCACCAGGAAAATTCGAGTTCATTTATTCGCAAGGGGCGCATCAGCAACATTGACAAAATGACGCAGTGCGCAAAAAACATCAAGGAAGCGCTCGAAAAACGCTGCAAGAAAAGCATCAACAAGGCCTACGTCGGAGTAGGCGGAATGGGCATGCACACAGTAAGCAACACGCTCAGTCGCTCATTCAGCGAAAAGCACGCCATCTCGCAGGAAATTATTGAAAGCCTCTTCGATGAAAACCAGCAAAAGTTTGTAGGCGAACGAAACATCCTAAAAGTAATTCCGCAGGAATACAAAGTGGGCACACAGTTCACCAACGAACCCGTGGGAGCCTTTACGGACAACATCGAAGTAAACTACCGCAACATTGTAGCCAACACGCAGTCCATTGAGCAAATCAAAAAGTGCTTCAGCGCAGCCGGCATCTCGGTAATCGACACTCCCATCACCGTACTGAAAATGGCCGACCACATGCTCAACGAACACGAAAAACGCACCGGATGCGTATTCGTTGACATGGGAGCCGAAACAACGACTGTCGCCATTTTCAAGAACAACGTACTGCGCCACTTTGCAGCCATCCCCCTCGGAGGAGCTAACATCACTCGCGACATCATGACGCTGCAAATTGAGGAAGACGAAGCCGAAAAACTAAAGTTAAAACACGGACAGGCGCAACACCAGGGCACAAACGAAAGCCCCATCATCACGAGCGACGGACGCAAATTTGAATACGAAGAATTTGCCAACATCATCGAAGCGCGCACCGAAGAAATCGTCCTGAACATCAAGCACCAGATAGAACTCTCCGAATACAAGAACAACCAACTCATCGGAGGTATCATCCTGACTGGAGGCGCATCGAACCTTAAGGGCATCGAAGCAATCATGACACGATTGATTGCACACGAAAAACTCCGCATCGTGAAGAACGCCCGCGTAAACATCCGCGGCGAACGCCTCGACGCAATGTCGGCTGAAGTGTTCGCAGCTGCGCTCACCATCTTTGAAGGAGCCGACGTCAACTGCTGCGGCGGAGAATTGGGCGAAGAACATCCCGACCTCTTCACCACAGAAACGGCGCCTGACACAACTGAGCAGACCACAGCCGAAACTTTGACCGAAACTCCTACCCCCGATGCTACAACAAAGGAAGTAACCGAAACGGAAGAAGAAACCCAGGAAGAGACACCTACCGAGGCTCCACCTAAAAAGAATGGGTTCATGACTAAATTGTCGGCACTCGGCAGAAAGTTGACCGACCTTATGGGAGAAGACTAAGGCGAATTCATAAAAAGCAAGGTTCACCTTGGTAATATGTAAAGAATATAAAAAGGCACTTTACCCAAAAGGACAATGGAGCAAGTTGATTTTTTACATATTACTGAAGAAACATCCACACTTTCAGTAGCACACAAACAAAAGGAAGTACTACTTTCTTAAAAAAACAGAAGAATCATGAACGAAGATATGTTGATAGACCTTGGCACCCCGGCTGCCACTCCCTCTATTATCAAAGTGATAGGCGTAGGAGGTGGCGGAGGCAATGCCGTTAATTATATGTATAACGAAGGCATCCACGATGTAAACTTCGTTATCTGCAACACCGACTCCAAAGCCCTCGCCGACTCGCCCATCCCCGTGCGCCTGCAATTAGGAAGCGAAGGATTGGGAGCAGGCAACCGCCCCGCACGTGCTCGCGAAGCAGCTGAAGAGAGCATCGAAAGCATCCGCAACATGCTGAGCGATGGCACAAAAATGGTGTTCATCACAGCCGGAATGGGTGGCGGAACAGGTACAGGAGCAGCTCCTGTCATTGCCCGCGAAGCCAAAAACCTGGACATCCTCACCGTAGGCATCGTGACAATCCCCTTCCTCTTCGAAGGCAATAAGAAAATCGACCAGGCGCTCGACGGTGTAGAAGAAATTTCAAAGCACGTTGACGCACTCCTGGTAATCAACAACGAACGCCTGCGCGAAATCTACCCCGACCTCAACGTGCTCTCAGCCTTCGAACGTGCCGACAACACACTCTCGGTAGCCGCACGAAGCATTGCCGAAATCATTACGATGCACGGTGTCATCAACCTCGACTTCCGCGATGTTTGCACCGTATTGAAGGATGGCGGAGTAGCTATCATGTCGAGCGGATATGGCGAAGGCGAAAACCGTGTTTCGGCAGCCATCAAGGACGCACTCCACTCGCCCCTCCTCAATAGCAACGACATTTTCAACTCAAAGAAAGTGTTGCTCTCCATCTCGTTCTGCGCCGAAAACGAAGGCGACACACTCATGATGGAAGAAATGAACGAAGTGCACGACTTCATGGACAAATTCCGCGACGACGTAGAAACAAAGTGGGGACTATCTGTGGATCCATCGTTGGGCAAAAAGGTGAAAATCACAATTCTCGCAACGGGATTCGGCATCACAAACGTTCCCGGCATGCAGGAAAAACTCGATACTGAAGAAAAGACGCGCAGAGAGCAACTCGAAGAAGTTGCTGAAGAAAACGAAGAACGCCGCGGACGCTTCTACGGCAATTCCGATAAAATCAGCGGTAGCAAAAAGCGCCCCAAAGTGTACCTCTTCGAACTCAACGACCTCGACAACGACGAAATCGTTTCGACAGTAGAAATGATTCCTACATACAAGCGCACGAAGGAGCAGTTGAACGACATCAAGATGAATGCCACAAAAGACGTAGCTATCGAACCCGAAATATCAGCTACACCAACAATCACATTCTAAAAAGACAAGTCGCCAAACAACAAAAAAACGAAGAAACAATACATGACTGACGAACACATCATAGAAATTCCCAATCGAAACACCGGCACACTCATAAAGGTCGTCGGTGTGGGAGGTGGTGGTGGAAATGCTGTTGCCAATATGCAACATGAGGGCATGTACGACGTCAGTTTGCTCGTTTGCAACTCGGATGCCAAGGCTTTGGAGGACTCCCCCATCACAGAACGGTTGCAAATAGGTCCGGGACTCGGATGTGGCGGAAACCCCAACGAAGGTAAGCGCCTGGCTGAAGAGCACCTGGCCGATATCTACGACTCTATCGACTCCGAAACCAAAATGGTGTTTATCACCGCCGGCATGGGAGGCGGAACAGGTACAGGGGCGGCGCCCATCTTTGCACGCGAAACGAAGGCGCGCAACATCTTAACAATAGGAGTCGTCACAATCCCCTTCCTTTTCGAAGGTAAGCGCAACATTGACAAAGCCCTCAACGGACTTGAAGCAATGTCGAAGGAAGTTGACTCCATCCTCGTTATCAACAACGAACGCATGCGCTCCGTTTATGCCACAGCCTCTGTCATGGAGGCTTTCCAAAAAGCCGACGATGTGCTCACGCTCGCTGTAAAGAGCATTGTTGACATCATCAAGATGCACGGCGTCATCAACCTCGACTTCTGCGATGTGGAAATGGTGCTCAGAGAGGGCGGCGTATCCGTCATCTCCACAGGGTATGCCCACGGTGAAAATCGCATCACCACTGCCATCAACGAAGCGCTCAACTCACCACTGCTGAGCGACAACAACATTTACAACGCACGACGCATGGTGATGTGCATCACGTTTTCAGCCACACACAACACGCTTATGATGGAAGAAATCGCCGAAATAAATCAATTTATCGACCGTTTCCACCACTACGACTTGGAGTACAAATACGGATTAGCCGTTGACAACAACCTCAAAGACGAAGTCAAAATCACCATCCTTGCGTCGGGCTTAGGAAACAAAGACGAGAACCCAACCTCCAGAAGCGATGAAGACCTCTGGATATTAAAGAGCAAGGAAGAACGCTTCAACCACTTCTACGGAAAAGAAGCCCACAACGCCAATCAAGAAGAACCCAGACGTATCGGCACCTACATCTTCGCTTCTAACGACTTCGACAACGAACTTATCATCGACACCATCGATGCCTTGCCGCCAGCTAAGCGCACGCGCGAGGACATGGTAAAAATCAAACAATTCAGTAAAAAATATTAATCGCACCCGCTGAAACCCTCAGCACCGGTGCTTAAAACAAAAACAACTATGCTTTTCGACCAAATATCAAAAGACATCGCTACTGCGATGAAAGCGAAGGACAAAGTGCGCCTCCTCGCACTCCGCAACATCAAGAAGCTCTTTATCGAAGCAAAGACTGCTCCCGGAGCAAACGACGAACTCACTGACGACGCAGCCCTCAAAATCCTCGCAAAACTCTCAAAGCAAGGACGCGACACCGCACAGCTCTACACTGAACAAAAACGCCCCGACCTTGCAGAAGAAGAAATGGCACAGGTGCTCGTCGTTGAAGAATACCTCCCCAAGCCCCTCAGCGCTGACGAACTCAAGGCTGTCCTCACAGAAATCATTGCTGAAGTGGGCGCTACTTCTCCCAAAGAAATGGGCAAGGTGATGGGCGTAGCTTCAAAACGACTCGCAGGCAAAGCCGACGGAAAAGCCATCTCTGAAATGGTAAAGCCCCTGCTTGCCAACTAATCGCCACTCATTTATTAATATAACTCAACTTTCGCAATCCACTTGCGAAACTTCAGTTAATATAATATAGCGGAACAGTCATTGCTCGCAAAAAGCGACATCTGTTCCGCTACTTTGTTTAAGCCATGACTTGTGCCCTCGCAAGACAAACGAGCATCCACACCATCCCCACATAACGCCCTTGTTTTCAAATGAAATTCAAACTCGACTATAACTACACTATACATACCGACCTTTTCTCCTTTGAATTTAAACCCGGTGACAGAAAAGATGCGTTGGTCCGCCAAACATTAGGAAATGCCACCATATATATGCCCAAGGACTTTGACTTCGGTACGGCTCAGGCACAAGAGTGGGCAAACAAAATCCTCGCCAACACACTGAAGGAACACGGCAAAATAATCCTCCACAACCGAACCTTGAAAATTGCGCAAGCACACAACTTCAGCATCAACCGAATTTGTGTCAAGGACATTTCTTCACGATGGGGAAGTTGTTCTTCACTTAGAAACGTCAACCTCAGCATCTGGCTCCTGCTCCTGCCCAGCCACCTCATCGACTACGTAATCAAACACGAACTCACACACCTTTCCCACCTCAACCATAGTCCCGAATTCTGGCATGCGCTCGACGACATCTGCGGAGGTAAAAGCCAAGCCAAGCGCCTCGACAAAGAACTCGACGACTTCGCAAAAACCCAACTACAACCGCGCATCGGCTAATACCAACCTATCCTCATCACCCCCCACCATCACATTCAGATTACCGACAATCATCATATTCAACTTTCTGACAAACAAAGCATTCGTTTATGGACAATCAACATACTCAGCCTGCTGACAAACAACACACTCAAGCACATCCAAAAGCATCGCACCCACTCATCATCTCCACCATCGCAAAGACCTAAAACAAAAAGTAAAGATACATGCACAACACCCCCGTAAAGACTTAAAACAAAAGAACATCCTAATTTCTTTAGAAAAATTTTGTCATTCAGCCGAAAATTAATATCTTTGCAGACGCAAAAAAGAAGTAATTCTTTAGGACTTGTAGCTCAGTTGGTTAGAGCAACAGACTCATAATCTGGAGGTCCCTGGTTCAAGCCCAGGCTGGTCCACATTAAAAATCAAGCAGTTACGAATTTTCGTAACTGCTTTTTTCTTTATCTGCGTAAACAAACTGTTTGAGTTAGGCTATGAAATGACATGATACATATAAAGAATCAACAACTATCATATTATTGTTTCCTGTAAAATAAGTGAAGAAAAAACGTCTGTGTAGTCATTTAATGGAATTCTATCTTACATATAAATCATTTATATGGTCGACACTATGAATATTTCATATTGTTTCGAGTAATAAAGTGAAATAAATTCACTAAAACTCTATTTTGCTGCTTCTTTTTCTTGAAAAATTAATAAGTATAGCGAATAATTTACTACTTTTGTAACAAACAATTGTGAATAACATGGAAGTAGTAAGAGACTTAAATCGCTTGAAAGTAATTTTGGCTGAGAAAAAAAAGACAAACAAATGGTTGGCTGAACAATTGGGGTGTGCGCCAACCACCGTCTCTAAATGGTGCACAAATTCCTCTCAGCCTTCCTTGGAAATGATTGAGAGAATCGCTATTCTGCTAGACATAGATTATACGGAACTTATTAGAATAGACAGGAAATCATGAGGGATAAAAACACTTTTACCATCCATACAGAGCTTCTTGGTGGTAAACTCAATGGGGCAAGAAATATATATATGGGTGCGAATTCCACCTGTCATCTTTATGTAATTCCTCGTGAAGAGATTACATTAGCCAATGCAATCAATGACATTTCTGGTCAGCCAGCCTTCTATATTTTGCTTAGTTCTCTTGACGCAAAGAGGAAACAGGCTTATATTGGTCAAACGACAGATTTCGCAAATAGAAAAAATGATCATGTGCAAAAGAAAGATTTCTGGAACATAGCCCTTATCTTTATTTCAGATAATCATAAAATTTATGGTGACGATGTGAAATATTTGGAGTATCTAGGTATTGAAGCAGCACAAAATGCTGGCTCATTCGAGTTGTTGAATGGTATCAATCCTAAAAGACCAAACATTGCTCCCTATCGTATAAATGATATGGAAGTATTCTTCCGTGACATTCAGTTGTTATGTAATTTTTATGGCTGTAATATTTTTGAAACTATCACGCATAAAGAAACAAAAGAGCATTTATATTTTGTCGAATCCATAGATCGACCTGCACAAGGTCGTGGATTCTACGATGAGAAACATGGTAAATTCATTTTGTTAGAAGGAAGTATCATTGCAAATGAGGTTGTGAAAAGTTTTAAGTCCATTTCATTTCGTAATCAGTTTATTAAAGAACATTGTAAAAAAGATAAGGGACAAATAGTACTCCTTAATGATATATCTTTTGACACTCCTAGTGGTGCTTCTAGTCTTGTTTTAGGTCGTCCAAGTAATGGGTGGAGCGATTGGAAGGATGCAGAAGGAAAGAAGCTTAGTGATATAATTAAAAGATAAAAGTATTAATATGACAGCAATTGTAGGTACTATAAATCGAAGAGGTGTTGCATTTGCAGCAGATAGTGCAGCAACACATACTGTATCTTCTAAGCATAAGATTACAAATCATGCAAATAAGATTTTTGAATTATCAAGGCGACATCCTGTAGGTGTTTGTATTTGTGGGAATCTAGATTTTTTAGGAATGCCTTGGGAGGATATTTTCAAGTTGTTTAGAAAGGAACTGGGAAAAACTTCATGCGCAAATCTCAAAGAATATCCTACCATGTTTTTTGAATTTGTGAAAACTCATATAATGTCTCATTTGTTAGAAGATCAAACAACAAATCTTAGAGTCATAGTAAATGGTTTCTGGCAAGAAATTATAGATATTTCAAGCAAAGAATTGAAAGAGGCTAGTAAAGATACATCGGAAGAGAATTTGTTCTGTAAGATACAAGAGAAACTGATTTATTTCGAAAATATATATTCTCCTATTAATATCAATAAGTGTGCAGATTTTGAAGATTATACAATAGAGGAATTTACAAGTTATGCAACGGGAATCATTGAAGACGTGCTAAAAGAACCTTTGAACTCTCATTTGTGTCCTAAAGATTTCTTGAAGCAGTTTACCCAAGCTTTATATAACATCATTGTCTCCACTGTTCATGTTTATCTTGTTAACTCTGAAATTATTTTCTGGGGATATGGTGAAGACGATTTGTTTCCTTCATATTTCTCTTTTATCATAAGTTCTGCTTTTGATGGGAGAATAAAATTTACCAATAAGAGTGCATATGTTGTCTCAAACATCAATAATGCGTGCGTTGAGCCATTTGCACAGACAGATGTTGCCAACACAGTGGTAAGAGGCATAGATGACGATCTTCGCAAAAAGTTTTATGACAGCTATAAAGCATCAATAACCGTTTTTAGAGATGAAATCATATCTCAATTAGACTCTGTCGGAGCGCCTGAAGTCTTAAAAGATGCATTGCTAAAAATTGACCTGGAAAATTATACAAACTTATATGTTCAAGGTATGGATCTGTATATTCAGGACAATTATATTGCGAAATTAGTTAACACAGTGTCATACTTGAGTAAGGAAGATTTGGCGGATATGGCCGAAAGTCTTGTTCGAATGACATATTTAAAACGGCGCATAACATCAGAAGAAGAAAGTGTGGGAGGACCTGTTGATGTAGCTGTGATAACTAAAGGAGATGGTTTCGTTTGGTTAAAAAGAAAGCATTATTTTTCTGCAGAGTTAAATCCACATTATTTTGAACGCACCAATATAGATTAGTAATGATTACAATATATAGTGAAAAGAAAGAAGTTCGTAATAATGCTATGCCATCACAAATGAAAGGTGGTGTAGGTGTAGAATCCGTCATGCCCGTTTCTTTGTTGAAAATGCGTGAACTTGTAAAAAAGAACTTGGATGCCGTTAAAATAGAATGGCAAAATGAAAAACAAAAATAAGGAACATAAAATGCCAATCCATGAAGCCTGAAGAAAAAGCAAGAGTAAAGATTGACCAATGGCTAACAGAAGCTGGTTGGAAAGTAATCAATCGAGATGAATTCGAAGCAGACAGTTCGGCTGTTGCTGTAAGAGAAGGTTTGCTAAAAGGTAACAGAGAAGCAGACTATTTCCTTTTCATCAATGGAAAGGCTGTTGGCATATTGGAAGCAAAGCGTGAGGAAATAGATGCTAACAAAGGCGTGGTTTGTGACCAAGTTGAAGCCTACGCAAGAGGGGTTCCATCTTTTTATACAGCATATCAAAAGCCAATCCCTTTTTTATACACATCCAACGGCAAACAGCATTACTTTCATGATTTCAGGAAGAAGGATTCCGATTATGAAGAAATATTTGTTATGCACAAGCCAAAGAAACTTGTTGAGATGTTGGGGATTGAAGACCCTTTTGCAGGATTGCCCACATTGAATCCAAAAGGTTTGCGTGCATGCCAATACGAAGCTATAAATGGATTGGAAAAGAGCTTCCGTAATGGGCAGAATAGAGCATTGATGGTGTTAGCTACAGGAGCAGGTAAGACTTACACGGCATGTTTGGCTTCTTATCGAATGTTGGCATATACCAAGATGCGTCGTGTGCTTTTCTTGGTTGACCGAAATAATCTTGGTAAGCAGGCAGAGGGTGAATTTGGTACATTCCGCTTAACGGAGAATGGAGATGCATTCAACACTATATATTCTGTCAATCGTCTGAAATCTGCCAAAATACCAAGTGATAGTAATGTGGTTATATCAACTATCCAACGTCTTTTCTCCTTATTGAAAGGTGAAGACATAACAGATACGGACGATGATGACGATGACAACACTACAAAAGAAGTTGTTCTGCCTGACAATCCTAATTTGCCTCATGATTTCTTTGACCTTATCATTATTGATGAGTGTCACCGTTCTATTTATGGCAATTGGCGAAAGGTTCTTGAATATTTCGATACTGCCAAGTTGATAGGATTGACAGCAACACCTATTCCTGAAACAATGGCTTTCTTCAATAATAATCGTGTGGTAAACTACACGTTGGAACAAAGTATTATTGATGGAGTAAATGTTGATCATCGTGTATATCGAATAAAAACCCAAGCTACTGAAGAAGGTGGTGCTATCAGAGAAGGTGACAAACTTAGAAGAGTAACCTGTTATACAGGAAAAGTCGAACAGATACTCAATAAGGAAACAAAAAACTATTCAAAAACAGAACTGAATAGAAGTGTTATCAATCCTGCCCAAATAAAACTCATCTTGCAAACTTATAAAGATGCGGTTTATCGGGATATGTTCAACGACCCACAGCGTGAACCTAATTTTGACTACCTTCCAAAGACACTTATTTTTGCTCTTAATGAGGCCCACGCCACTAATATTGTAAATATAGCGAAAGAGGTATTCGAGCGTAATGATGACCGTTATGTACAAAAGATTACCTATTCGGCTGGCGATAGCAATGAACTTATCCGTCAATTCCGGAATGATAAAGATTTCCGCATTGCCGTTACTTGTACATTGGTTGCCACAGGAACCGATGTCAAACCGCTTGAAGTGGTGATGTTCATGCGTGATGTGGAATCAGCTCCGCTTTATACTCAGATGAAAGGACGTGGTGTGCGCACTATCGGGGATGAACAACTGCGAAACGTAACCCCTAATGCCTTTAGCAAAGACTGTTTCTTCTTAGTGGATGCTGTGGGTGTAACCGAACACGAACATACCATACCGACACAAGTTGATGGACCAGATACGGAAGTCATCACTTTAGAAACACTACTGGAGCGTATTTCGCATGGTTTCTTACCTGACAATTATTTGAAGAGACTGGCTGCTACATTATCCAGAATCCATAACAAGGCCAACAACCAACAGCGTGAAGAGTTCTTCAATCTCGCACACGATGCGATGAATGAAATCGCGTCACGAATTTATGATGCGCTTGAAAACCAACAGTTGCCTGAGTTTATCGATACCAACCATCCAAACAACGAACGTAAGGGATTGGTGTCTGCTTTGGCGAACCATGCCCATGCACGTAGATATATCCTCATATTGGCGAAAGGATTTGTAGAGACTTTGATGCCTGGCGAAGACACCCTTATTTCACAAGGGTTCTCTATAGAAGAGGCGAAAAGTACAACAGATGCATTCGAAGAGTTCTGTCGCATGCATTGCGATAACATAGAAGCCTTGCGCATCATCTACAACAATAGTGGAGAGGCTATCACATATTCCATGCTGAAAGATTTGGAGAATAAATTGAAATTGGCAAATAACCGCTTCACTTCTAAACAGCTGTGGAATTCTTATTCTATTGTTGTACCAGACCAAGTACGACGTTCAACCAAGAAGGAAGAAGCCGATGCACTTACCAATATCATCCAATTGGTACGGTTCGCTTACCAACAAGTAGAGAAGTTGGAAAGTGCCGTCAGTTCTGCCGGTCGTTATTTCAACCTTTGGGTAGGACACTATCAACGTAACTACAACCTTACCGATAAACAGCGTGACATCATGGCTTTGATA
>JAZQXH010000010.1:0-11696 GCA_045632745.1 Alloprevotella sp. | reverse complement strand
GAAAGGCAGTCGGCGCCACTTGCCTTTGGGTATTTTTGTAATGTGAAAAGAATTTGTTACTTTTGCAAAAACTTTAAATAATGATTCGTTATGTCAGAAAAGGAAATGAATGCCTATAGATTTGGCATGGGGAAAGAACCCACTGACGAAATGTTAGAGCAAATTATGAAGGAAGTTGCGCAAGAGGCTCGTGAAAGTAGTGCCAACGCAATAGATTCTCATTTTAAGCAAATGTACGAGAATATTGCGGCAAAGCGCGAGTTTTGGGTAGAACGTATTAATCGTATTATCAATGGGTAAGGAGGGGCACAAACCAGAACTTATTGTTATTGCCGGACCAAATGGTTCTGGTAAAACATCTGTTACCAAGAGATTTCTTCATCATGAGTGGGCGGAGGGTACAACTTATATAAATCCTGTTTTGTTAAAAATCCGCAATGCAGTCGGTCGGGACTTGCATTGCGGGTTTTTGTAATGTGTGGGGAGAGGGTGGGTAACTTCGTTGTTACTTCTTGCTCTTGCCGACCATGATGTCGAGGACTTGTTTGTCGGTTTCGTTCATGGAGTGGGCACCGATGCTGACGAGGTTGCGCACGCATTGGTCAACATCGTCGTCGATGATGCCTTCGATGCTGCTCACGCAGTTGCCTTGCATGGCAAGCATGGCGGAGAGGACTGCGGTGCTCACGCCGGATGTGAGTTTGAGGGCGCACGAGGGTTTTGCTCCGTCGCAGATCATGCCGGTGAGGTTGGCTATCATGTTCTTCACCGCTGCGCAGATTTGTTCGTAAGTGCCACCCATAAGGTAGGTGATGCCGCAGCTGGAACCTGTTGATGCTACTACGCAACCGCAGAGGGCAGAGAGGGTGCCGAGGTGTTGCTTGATGTAGATGGCGGTGAGGTGACTGAGCATGAGGGCGCGGGTGAGTTCTTCCTGCGTGTTGTGGTTTTCGCGTGCGAAGACTACAACGGGATTGGTGGCGCAGATACCTTGGTTACCGCTTCCGGAGTTGCTCATTACGGGAATCATGGCTCCAGCCATTCGGGCGTCGCAAGCGCAGGAAGTACTGGAAAGGATGTGGGAGAAGATGGATTCGCCCATGATGCCCTTTCCGAGCGGACGGGTAAGCGTCTTTCCGAGGCAATGTCCGTAGTTTCCTTCGAGGGAGCGTTGCGCTGCCGCCATATTGAGAGTTGCCGCCTCGTTGATGAAATTGATTTCTTCAAGCGGAGTGGTTGTGGCGTATTCGAAGACTGTGCTTAATGTGAGCGTCGGGGCAGCAGCATGGGGAGAAACGGGTTGGTTGGCACCATCGCAAACGGCTGTCTGATTGCTGATAGGCATGCCGTTTTTTTCGACAAGCGTGATGTTGGTGTGAAGTCCCGAGATAATGGTGCGCGCTGTGTTACCATCAGCATCTTCGCAACGAATTTCCACGTAGAGCTTTTCCTGCGTTGCTTCGTTGAGTGATATGGTGATAGCTCCTGTTTCAATAAAGGCTTTTCCGCGTTCTACGTCCTCCGGAGTATTGTCCTTGATGACTTCGAGTCCGTATTCCGACTTACCGATGAGTGCTCCCAGTGCAATGGCAATGGGTAATCCTACCATGCCTGTGCCGGGAATGCCTACGCCCATTGCATTTTTAAGAATATTGGCGCTTAAGACAGCTTCAATCTTTACGGGAGTTGCGCCGAGAATTTCTTTAGCGCGCGCTGTAGCCAATGCTACGCAGATAGGTTCGGTACAACCCATTGCAGGCACCACCCAATGGCGCACGAGGGCTGTTATTTGATTGCGAATTTCGGGATTAAGCATTGTTGGAAGGATTAGAAGGTGTTTCCTGGATGGATGTTTCAGGTGAGGTTTCTCCGAGTCGGTAGTGTCGGGGAGTTATGTTGAAGGTCTTCAGGAATGCTCTGTAAAAGGATTGTCGTGATGAAAATCCCGAGAGCAGTCCGATTTCTTCAGCGGAAAGTTCTTTGTGGTGTTTGCTGCGTAGCATTTTGCAAGCATCGTGTAAGCGCAGGTTGTTGATAAGTGTGTTAAAGTTGTCGCCTGTGCTCGTAAGTACAGCTGCTGCAATGTAGCGCGTGTTGGTGTTGAGGTCTGCCGCTAACTGTGTAGCTGTATATTTTGGGTCGCGATAGAGTTTTTCCTTCTTTAATTTTTTTATAATTTCAGCATAAATCTCTGCGGCTCTTTCTGCTTTTAGACGTTGGCAATAAGGTGGAAGCTCTTTGCGCATGATGATAGGTGCTAATAATTGTTGGGTGCTATTGTTCAAGACGGTCGAGCAAGGTTTGACCTTGGCGTTCGGTATCTTGATTAAGGTCCATGAATTTCATGAGTGTGCGATAGGCGGCTTGCTTGATGTGGAAATTTGCATCATGCAAGGCAGCAAAAAGGTGGTCTAACATTTCTTCACTATCGCGGGGCGCAAGTTCTGCTCCTTTGCTGAATAATCTGCCGAGCAGCATCCAACCACAAATTTGAAACATGGGGGCTTCTTGCGCAATCCATTCAAAGGCTTTTGCTGAGGCGTAAGGAAGGTGTTGGAACAGATGCATCACAGCGCACTCCGCTTCCTCGGGATACGTCATCTGCTCCACCCAGAGTTCTGCCATGTCGGCTTTGAACTCAGAGGAAGGCATGAGCATAGGCGCAAGCAGGCGACACTCGCGCACTTGTTCTTTCCAAAGAGCAGAGGCGAGTGCGGACGTGTGGGGAAGTGTTGCGGAGAATTGTTGCAAGCGTGGGAGTTCTACGCCGAAGTTTGTACGATAAGCAATACCTTTTTCGCGCATAGACTGGCTGACAACACCATTCATCATGAGATGAAATTCGCGCTTGATAGTGCGAACTTGTTCATTGATGGGAAGCGACTGAATATCCATCTTAATCGCGCTTACGTTCTTGAGTGATAGTGATAGGCGTTGTGATGCCGTTGGATGTGAGGAGAAGGGTTGCAGAACGTTCAACTTCTGTGGGGTTGGCTTCGCAGTTGATGTTTACAACGTGGCGACCGGCATTTGCAAAGTTTTCTTCCATCGGTGTAAGCCATTCTGCATCCGACGTAAGTGTTGCGTTGTTGGCATAAGTAGTGAAGATTACTTCAAACTGACCTTTGATTTCTCTTACTCTTGTTTCGAATACGCAATGTCTGTCGGTATCGCTGAGTTCGTTTCCTTCGTTGTCGGTAGTAACGCTTCTGCCTACGGGAAATTGAATATTGAGCCAACTCAACTGATGAACGCTCATGCCAATTGTGTAAATGCTATTTACAAAAATGAGTCCGCCTTTGATTTTGTTTGTATTATTGGGGGTAGCGGTGATGTCAATGCGTGTGTTGTTGACTTTTTCGCCTCGATTGAAGTTGCAAACTGTAGGAGTGATAGTGAACCATTCATCTCCGACGAAGTTGGTTTGAGCTGTCCAGGGGTCGTAGGAGACAACACGGATGCTGTCCACCGTTTGGTCTGCATAAAGAACAATCCCTTCGGGCGATGTGGGGGTGAAGTAGGTTTGGTGTATTTCAAAATCTGCCGAGTCGTTACAACTCATAAATGTAGCGATGCAGAGGGCTGCAAGCGAAAGAAGTTTTTTCATAATGTGATTAGTTTTAGATGTTGATTTAGGAATGTTCCTGAGTTAGTATGCAAGTAAACGAGTGTGCTTGACACAAGCGTTCACTCTGCATGGTTGTTGTACTCTGTACTCTGCGCTTCATTAATACCATTCAATGTTGCTGCTGTAGCTACTGCGCTTGTCCCACTTAAGCGCGTCTGCCAATTCGGAAGCGCGAGCTCTGAAGCTGAAGTTGAATGATGAATAGGGACGAAGCACCACGTTGCACGACATTTCGAAACAGTGAAGGTCACGCGAGAGTGATGCTGTTGTCATGGAAAGTTCTTTGTAGTTGAAGTCGTAACCTGACGAGAATGAAATGTTCCATCCTTCAGCAATACGAATGTAACCCGAGAAGTTCATGTTTTGCGTGTACTTATAGGGGTAGCGCATGCGCTTTACTCGAATGGGTTTTGAGCGGTCTTCCGACATGGTGATACCGTATGAAACCGTGAGCGACCATGGAATGCTGAATTTCATGTAACCATCTTCGTCAATGCCTTTTTTGACTTTGGCATTTTTGCTGGCTTCGCGATTCTCTTTGATGTCGGGGTCGATGTTGGCGTCGTCAATACTTTCGTATCCGTCCTCATCGGTTTCTGTTGCAGGAGCTGCTTGAACATCTTCTTCACCACTAATTTTACCCCACAACTTTCGGAACGTTTCGTTGTTGAAGGTATAAGAGAAGTTTTGCGACATACCCTGGAAACGTCCGAATCGTCCGTGGCTCCACTCTGTGCGGTCGCCAACGATGACGTTGCCGTTTTTGTCAAACTCATAGGCGTATGTTGCGAAGACAGCCGCCATTGAGAAGGTGTACTTAGGTGTAAGTTTGAGTCGGATGCGTGTGGAAAGGTCGCTCCATGGCTTGCGTTCTGCTGCAAAGTTGTACGACAACGACCCGGATAGTTCGTCGATGATACTGATTTTGCGTACGCCCGTTGTATCCTTGTCGCTCTTGATTTTCATTTCGATATTGTTAGAGATAGACATTGATACGCTTCCGGTTTTTCTTCCGGAAGGATAACCATAGGCTTGTCCTGCGTAGGGCGAATAATTTACGGTTGAAACATTTCCGTTGGCATCCGTCTTTGTGTAGTAGGTTGTATAACCATAGTGCGAGGTGGTAAAGTCGGGCGCATAACTGAATGAAACCGAGGGTTTAAACATGTGGCGCACCATCTGGATTTTTTCGCCAAAGATAGACGGGAGCGGTTGGAAGAAACCGTAGATGGTAGTATTTGCCGAGATGGAGGCGTTCCAGTCGTAAAGGTTGTAGAAACCATAGATGGTGTCCTGCACTTCGCGTTGCTTTTCGGCATCCCACGACTTGTTGACTTTACGACTGTACATAATGTCGCGCAAGTTGAACGACGGAGTGATGTTGATGTACTTGAACAGTTGGAATGTTGCATCGATAGGAATACGGTGCTGCATACCATTGCGCCAGTCTTTGATTAAGTTTGATTTAAACAACTCAGACTCCGTTGTGGTAATACTGTTGGTGAGCGAACCGGTGTACGACATAGAAATCTTTTCGTACCAACGCGGTTTGCCTGCTGCATGCTTTCTCTTGAAGGGATAGAAGCGGTTCACTGATATCGACATATCGGGGAGTGTCATCGCTACGGTGGAGTCGCGCATGTTTTGCGTAAGGTTGGTTGAAAGCGAAAGGTTCAAACCAATCTTAGGAAAACTCTTGGAGAAACTTACAGAACTTGCGCGCGTACTTTGGGTGTAGGCTACGGGGTCGTAGCGGCTAAGCAGATTGTTGCGCTCGTAACTCTGAGAGGCAAAGTTTACGCGTGCAGAGAAAGTCGTATTGGGAATAGCCTTGCTATCCATAGAGTGTGTCCATTGGATTTTAAGGCTCGTTTGCTTGGAGTAGTCGGGCATGTTCTTTTCGCCTTCAACGGTGTTGAGATAACTGATGTAGAAATTTCCGTTGTGGCGGTAGCGCTTGCGATAGTTTGTTTCAGCACTGAGTCCCCAAGAGCCCTTTGTGTAGAGCTCTCCTAAAAGGCGGAGGTCCATGTAGTCGTTCATTGCAAAATAGTATCCGCCATCGCGCAGGTAGAAACCGCGGATGGTTTCGTCGCCAATTGTGGGCATGAGGAATCCCGAAGAATACTTCTTATTGAAAGGGAAGAAACCGTAGGGGATGGCAAGCGGAAGGGGAACGTCCTCAACTACCAAGTGGGACGGTCCGAAGACGACATCCTTGCCTGGGCGAACTTTGGCGCGCGACATTGCAAGGTAGAAGTGAGGATGCTCGGCATCACAAGTGGTGTACTTCGCATCTTCCAGATAGACAATACCTTCGTCCGTGCGTTTGGATTTGCTACTTTGCATGTAGCCGTTGCCCTGTTCGGTATAGGTATTCTGGATGAATCCTTTTTTGGTTTTGAAATTAAAACTCATCGAATGGCTGTCGTATTGCTCTGCTCCTTGTTTGAACAGGGGTTTCTCGAGCATTACGCCGGCTGTATCGACCTTCCCGTCTGCCTTTACTGTGCTGCTATCCATGTTCATGGTGATTTTAGCAGCCGTGAGTTCCATGTTTTGATAATCTACTTTGGCGTTACCAAAGAGGTATGCTAATCCGGCTTTGGCGTCGTAAACCATGGAGTCTTTTGCGACAAATGTGATGGGGGCATCGATGCCCGACTCGCGTTTCTTTGCTGAGGTTGAGTCGGTTGCAGTTGTGTCGGTAGCGACGCTGTCAATTTTCAAACTGTCGGTGCGGACAGCGTTTTTCTTTAGTGTATCAGCAACAAAAGCCTCGATGACGCTGCGGTTTAACGTCATCGAAGCTTTTGTTGATTTGCTTGCTGTAATATTATTGGTTGCTGCGCCCGAAAGACACAAACAACTGAGTAACAGGGAAAGTATGATGGTTTTCAAGATTCTTGCTGAATTTGTCAAAATATTTCTGCAAAAATACATATTTATTTGCAGTGAACGCTCTTAAAATCCATAAACTTTTTTCAAACAGCGTAGAATATCTTGTTTTTTTAGGATTTTTACGGTTTAAAACGATTCACAGCTTCCACTACTCGTTGGGCTTCTTCGATTGTAAGTACAGGACTTATGGGAAGGCTGAGTTCCTCATCGTGGATTTGTTCCGTTACGGGAAGGCTGATGTGATGATAAGTGCTGTAGCAATGTTGTCGGTGTGGTGGGATGGGGTAGTGAATGCCGGTTTCGATGCCACATTCTTTTAGGTGTGCTTGTAACTGCGAACGATATTTACATCGTACAGGGAACAGATGGTAAACGTGGTTGCATGGCTCGGCTGGGGCTGCAGGTATTAGTATGTGCTGATTCTTGATATGTTCGCGATAATATTCGGCGATAGTGCGTCGAGCGTTGTTGAATTTGTCTAATTGCTTGAGTTTAATGCTTAAAACGGCAGCCTGGATTTCGTCAAGTCGCGAATTGACTCCTTGATAGGTGCAAACGTATTTTTCGCTTTGTCCGTAGTTGGCAATAGAGCGTATGGTGTTCGCCAAAGCGTCGTTGTTGGTAGTGATGGCGCCGCCATCGCCGAGTGTTCCGAGGTTTTTTCCGGGGTAAAAACTGTGGGCGGCAGCATAGCCTAAACTGCCAGTTTTCTGTTGGGCAAACTGGCAACCATGCGCTTGTGCATTGTCTTCGATAAGCAGGAGGTTGTGGCGTTCGCAAAGCGTTCTGATATGTTCGGTGTAGGCGCATTGTCCGTAGAGGTGAACAAGCAGTAGGGCGCGTGATCGAGGGGTAATGTGTTGCTCTAAAAGCAGGTCGTCGATTTGCCAGTTGTCCTCGTTGGCATCGATAAATATGGGTTTAAGCCGATTTTCTGTGATTGCCAATATCGTTGCAATGAAAGTGTTGGCGGGAACTAAAATCTCGTCGCCTTCGCTGAGTGTGCCGAGTTCGATTGATGCTCGAAGAATCAGTGAAATAGCATCCAGTCCTGTACCACATCCTACGCAATGTTTTGTACCAATGTAGCCGGCATACTCGCTTTCGAACGTGGCGAGTTCTTTGCCTTGTATGTACCATCCGGACTCTGCAACCCTTGTGAGGGCAGCGTTGATTTCGCTTTGTTGCAAAGCTGTGATTTTTTGAATATCCAGAAATTTTATCATTGTCATTTTTTTGGGAATGTGGTGAGGATGTTTGTGTTATATATACTCTTCAGCCAATGCGTCGTAATCATCGTCGTCGAGTTCTTCATCGTCAAGGTCGAGCCCCCAGAACAGGGGTACGTTTTCTTCGGCAGAGAAGTCGTCGAGCGCTCTGCGTTCTTTCTTTGTTGGGCGACCGGTTCCTCGTGCGCGGTCGATGAATCCCGAAATCTTACTCATTTCGAGCAGTTCGTATTGTTCGGGGCTCGTGATGTTTTCGAGAATATCGGGCAGGAGTTTTGCGCCAACTCTTTTTTCAATGGCTTGCTTTACAAGGAATGTGTAGGTGATGGGCGCTTTCTTTACGCCCACTTTGTCGCCTGCTTTGACCGTACGCGACGGTTTGACTTGTGCTCCATTGATGGTGATGCGTCCATTCTTGCAGGCGTCGGCTGCGAGTGTGCGTGTTTTGTAAATGCGTGCTGCCCAAAGCCACTTATCGATTCGTGCTTCCATAAAAGGGAGTGGTGAAATTATTTTTTGTTGAAGTTGCACATTGCGTGCTGAATGCCCTGGAGGGCATAGTCTTTAACCATGTCGGCTGCCACTTGTAGGCGCTCGTCCATCTTGGCGAGGTCGTCGGCGCCAAATTCTCCCAAAACGAAGTCAACTTGTCCGCCCTTGGGGAAGTCGTTGCCGATGCCGAAGCGCAGGCGTGCATAGTTTTGCGTGCCCATAACCGAGGTGATGTGGCGCAAACCATTGTGACCCGCCTCTGAACCATTGGGCTTCATGCGGAGTTGTCCGAAGGGGAGGGCTAAGTCATCGACAACTACCAGAACGTGGTCGAGGGGAATTTTCTTTTCGTTCATCCAGTAGCGTACGGCGTTTCCCGAAAGATTCATGTATGTTGAGGGCTTAAGTAGTGTGAGCAGGCGATTCTTGACGCGAATGGTTGTGACAAAGCCGTAGCGCTTGTCTTCCCAAGTGGCATTCGCGTCCTTCGCTAACTTATCGACTACGCGAAAACCGATGTTGTGGCGGGTGTTGGCATATTCGTCGCCAATATTTCCTAATCCGACGATGAGGTAGTGCATATTCTTGTTCTTAGAATTGGGTTTGTTGGGATTTTTTGTGGAGTTTCAATGCTTGGTGTTAAATGTCAGGGCAAAGATAAGCAATTTTTCCGTAAAACGAAAAGCGCCAATGTGCTATTACGTTGCCCCGCAAGGGAACAAGGTGTGTAGCACATTGGCACTCCAAATATGTTAGCGTAACTGCTTATTACTTCTTTGCAGCGGCAGCAGCAGCGGCAGCAGCACCCATTGCAGCACGAGTCATCTTAACTGTTACAACAACAACTTCCTTGGGAGTAACGAGTTCGAGACCTTCGAATGAGAGTTCGCCAGCCTTGATTGACTTACCGAGCTGGAGGTTAGTTACGTCGATAGTGAGCTTTTCGGGGATGTTAGCGTATGTAGCCTTCACCTTGAGCTTACGTACCATTGAAACGAGCTTACCACCGGCGCGTACACCTTCAGCAAGACCCTGAGGAGCGATGGGCACAGCCATAACGATGGGCTTTTCGGGTGTTACTTCGTAGAAGTCAACGTGGAGAACGTTGTCCTTTACGGGGTGGCACTGTACTTCCTTGATAACAGCTGTCTTGTTTTCACCATCGAGGTTGATGTTTACAAGGTAGATGTTGGGAGAGTAGTAAACCTTGTTGATTTCCTTTTCTGAAACTACGAAGTGAGTAGCTACGGGAAGACCGTTTTCGCCACGCTTTTCGCCATACAAGCAGCAAGGAACCATGCCTTCTGCACGAACTGTCTTAGATGCCTTCTTACCGATGGCATTACGGAGTGAACCGTTGATTGAAATTTCTTTCATGTTAATAAAATTTGTGTTACTCTAAATTAAGTAAATGTTTGCTTAATTCGCCATCACACATACCCATAAAGGATGCTGTTTAGACAAATCGGGTGCAAAATTACATATTTTTATTGGAACGAGGAAGTAAATAGTAATTTTTTTGAAGATATGCGGTGAAATATATCTTGTTATTTACTCCTACCTATTTTAATATATGCAGCCTGATATTAATGTATAGATAAATTAAGCAATTAACCTTGTAGTTCTTCTCCGCGGATACCAAGCGCGCTCATAAGTGAATAGCCCAGCAGTTCTTGCATGTAACCACGTTCTTGGGTAGGTTGCATGGTGAAGAGTACGACGTCTTTACCTTCGGCTTTGAGGGCAGTTTGGCGTACGCGGTCGCCGTATTCATCTAAGGCGGGGATGAGCAAAATGCGCTTTACGTCCTTGGCTTCAATCATGGCATCTAGGGATTGCATGTAGAAGTCAGCCATGGTTACAACATCTTCGACGGGATAACTTGCCAGTGTAAATTCTGCAAGGTGGTCTTTAAAGGCTTGTCCGTTTAGTTCTTTGTCAAACATTGAAGGAGTCATATTTGAAAATTTCTCCTTCGTCTTACTATGAAGGAAAATTACCTGTACTTCATTTTCTCCTTCACGGATACCGCCATCAAGGGCGATACAATCGAGCCAGTGGCAAAGATCGGCTTGTGGAATTCGTCGACCTAACATGCGCTCGAAGTTTACGATGAGGTTAAAGCATACGCTATCTAAATGGTCGGCATCAATGAGCACGACCGTTTCTTTCCATTCAGACATAGTTTAATATATAATATGAAAAGCGGACAGATAAGGTTTCAAACCGTCTGTCCGCTTGTATGTAAATATTGTGAATTAAGCTTCAGCAGTTTCTTCTGCGTCAACGAATTCTGTGATGCCGTTTGAAATCAAGATGTTGTACCACTGCACCAACTTGCGGATGTCGCTCATGTGTACGCGGTCGGCATCGTAGTTGGGCACTACGGCGCTCATGAATTCTGTGAGCTGTTCGTTGGTAGCTTCCTTGTGTGTGAAGCTTGTGGGCTGCGCATTGGTGTACTGCTTGCAGCTTTCGAAGATTTCCATCAAGGGTTTGTCTTCTTCGAGCGTGTACATTGAGATGTCGTTGAGCGCAGTTACGCGGTCGCGTGCGCCAGCTGTTGAGCGCTTCTTCTGTGCATCGATTGTTTCAACGATGAGGTTTTGGTTACCCTGTGCTACTAAACGAAACAAGCCGGGCTTGCCAGCTATCGAGAGAATGATATTTTTCATAATTTATTTATAAAATGGGTTGTATTGATTCAAAACGTGGCGCAAAGATAGTGTTTTTTGACAAAACAACCATTATTTGTTAATTAAAAAAGTGTGTTTCATTTTTTTACCAGGTGTTTTGGGGGTGGTGATTTGTGAGGTTGTGAGTTGAGGTTTTGAGGTTTTAAGGTTATGAGTTGAGGTTTTGAGGTTTTAAGACTTTGAGGTCTTTAAGGTCTTTAAGGTCGCTTCGCTTCTGAGGTTTTAAGGTTAGCAATCCGGATGGTCTCTCATTTATTCGCTTACGCTCATCAGCTTTGCAGTCTCATTTTCATCGCTCGTCTACTAATTTTTTGACAAAATGCTTTGTCAAGAAAATTTAACATCCCTTAACATCGTTCAAAAAGTAAAAAAGTTTAAAACTTTAACTTCTGTTAAGAAATTCTTAGGAAGTTTAACATAAATTTTCGGAAATTTTCAGAAATTTTTCCTTCTTCAAAAGAAAAAAGTTTTTCTTCAAAGGAAAAAAATCCTACTTCAAAGGAAGAAAATCCTTCTTCAAAGGAAGTTTTCAGGAGAAAGGTCACAAAAAAAGGAGGGCAGCGGTGCCCTCCTTAACTTTATGCAAATATACATCATTTTTCAGTGAAATCCAAATCTGCATTTCGCGCAATTTTTACAAAAGTTAACAATTTTGCACCCCATTTTGCTATCTCCAACTTTACGAAAATGGCAGAATTTGCAGGGGTGAATTTTGTCCCGAAAATCGAAATGCACGAAAAGGTTCAAACC
>JAZQXH010000009.1:0-6625 GCA_045632745.1 Alloprevotella sp. | reverse complement strand
GCCATTCTTGAAGAGAAAGGCGAGAATGTAGTCTTCACCCCTATTCACCACACACTCCACGAAGGCTTCATCGACAACCAACACAAACTCGCCTACTTCACCGACCACCAGATATTCGACCGTTTCCACAAGTACAACCTTAAGAGCGACCGCGCACGCAATGGCAAACTGGCACTCACGCTCAAAGAACTGATGCAGTTTGAGATTGGCGACTACGTAGTACACGTTGACCACGGTGTCGGACAATTTGCAGGACTGGTGCGCATACCCAGCGCCAACGGTCAGATGCAGGAAGTCATCAAACTCGTATATCAGCACGACGATGTCATCTTCGTTTCCATCCATGCCCTTCACAAAGTGTCGAAATACAAAGGCAAAGAGGGCACACCGCCCCGCCTGAGCCATCTCGGCACGGGTGCCTGGGACAAACTGAAGGAACGCACCAAGAACAAAATCAAAGACATCGCCCGCGACCTCATCCGCCTCTATGCCCAGCGCAAGGACCAGCAGGGCTTTGCCTTCAGCGCCGACAGTTTCATGCAGCAGGAACTCGAAGCAAGTTTCACATACGAAGACACCCCCGACCAACTCAAGGTGACACAGGAGGTAAAAGCCGATATGGAGCAAAGCCGCCCAATGGACCGCCTCGTATGTGGCGACGTAGGATTTGGCAAAACCGAAATTGCCATCCGTGCAGCCATGAAAGCCGCTGCCGACAACAAGCAAGTGGCAGTGCTCGTGCCGACCACAGTGCTCGCGCTACAACACTTCAAAACCTTTACCAAGCGCCTCAAGGCATTCCCCGTAAAGGTGGACTACCTCAGCCGCGCTCGCACCACGAAGCAAACCAACGAAATTCTGCGCGAACTCGAAGCCGGAACGATTAACATCATCATCGGCACGCACAAACTCGTGAGTAAGGCAGTGAAATTCAAAGACCTCGGCCTGCTCATCATCGACGAAGAGCAGAAGTTTGGCGTCAGCGTAAAGGAAAAACTCCGACAGATGAAGGTGAACGTCGACACGCTCACAATGTCGGCAACGCCCATTCCGCGCACGCTCCAATTTTCACTCATGGGAGCACGCGACTTCTCTACCATCCAAACCCCACCGCCTAACCGCCATCCTATTCAGACCGAAATTCACACGTTCAACGCTGAAATCATTGCCGATGCCATCAATTTTGAAATGAGCCGCAATGGGCAGGTCTATTTCGTCACCCACCGCATTGCTCAACTCAGCCACCTGCAAGCCATTGTTGAGAAATACGTGCCCGACGCTCGCGTAGCGATTGGCCACGGACAGATGCCACCGGCAGAGTTGGAAAAGATTATCCTCGACTTTGTCAACTACGACTACGACGTGCTGATTTCCACCACCATCGTCGAGAGCGGCATCGACATTCCGAATGCTAATACGATTATTATTGACAACGCCCACCACTTTGGACTCTCCGACCTCCACCAGATGCGTGGTCGCGTAGGTCGCTCCAATCGCAAAGCGTTCTGCTATCTGCTGGCGCCCCCCTTGGCTAATTTACCCGACGACAGTCGCCGCCGCTTGCAGGCTATTGAGAATTTCTCCGACCTCGGCAGTGGCATCCACATTGCCATGCAGGACCTCGACATCCGCGGCGCAGGCAATCTCTTGGGTGCAGAGCAGAGCGGTTTCATTGCCGACCTGGGCTACGAAACGTATCAAAAAATCCTTGCGCAAGCCGTTTCCGAACTCAAGAACGAGGAATTCGCCGACCTCTACGCCACACCTGCCGACCCAACAAATGCAGACAGCAACTCATTGCCGACAGCACTCAACGTCGATGCAGCGCAGTTTGTCGATGAATGCAACGTCGAGTGCGACCTCCACGCCTATTTCCCCGAAAGCTACGTGCCCGGCAGCAGCGAGCGCATGCTGCTCTATCGCGAACTCGACGGACTCACCGACGAACAGCAACTCGCCGACTTCCGTCAGCGCATGATCGACCGCTTCGGACCGCTGCCCCACGAAGGCGAAGAACTCCTGCTCATTCAGCCACTGCGCTCCGCCGCACGCCATTTGGGCATTGAGCGCATCGCACTGAAGAACAATCGCATGACGCTCTACTTCGTGAGCAACGCCAAAAGTCCATACTACCTCAGCGAAACGTTCGACAAGATTCTTGCATTTGCCACGCACAACTACCGCCGATGCAAACTCGACGAACGTCAGGGCAAACGCAGCATGACGATTTTGGAAGTAACGAGCGTAAAAATAGCGCTCAACCTGCTTCGCTCCATCCAAAATTAGCGCCACGTATCGCATAAGAGATTTAAAAAACCATTCACCCCGTTTTTAGCAACATTTTGATGTTAAAAACGGGGATTTTCTATGCACTGAAGTTAACGTTTCGTTAACTACATTTGCTCAAAACGTTAAAAAATGGTGGTTTTCAAGAAAAAATTAAGTAAAATTTTGTCGTGTTTTAAAACTACTCTACTTTTGCGATATGAAGAAGACAACGATATGGATTATCGCCATACTAATGGGTGCCTCATTCTTCACGCTGCTCTTCATGCAGATGTACTACTACCAGCAGGTGATGGATATGCGAAAGGAACAATTCGACGTTTCCGTAAACCGAAGCCTCTTTCGCACCGTGCGCCATATTGAAGACAACGAAATCGAAGAAGCCCTCCAACGCATCATCCTTAAAAACGATAGCGCCACCCAAAGCGAAGTCCACAATATTACTCAAAAGGACACGACGAAGTTCCTTGCCCCCGAACCGCTGATATCCCTGAAAAGCAAAAGGGGGGACAACGACCTGCGACTCAAACAGCCCCTTCCTTTAAGTCCACACTTAAAGCAATCGCTTATCCGCGAGGAAACATCCTCCATACTCAAATCACAACTCAGTCAGCAGTACCTACGCTACAAGTCGCTCGTCAACCAAACGGTTTACCACATGCTCTACGAGAGCAGCGAACTTGCCATCGAGGACCGCATCGATTTCAAAGAAGTGGACCGCATGCTCGCCTACTATCTGCACAGCAACGGCGTAAAGATTCCCTACCACATCCGAATCACAACTTACAACGACCGCGAGCTCTACCGCTGCAAAGACTACGACCCCAAGGGCGAAGAAGACATCTACACACAGGTCATCTTCCACAACGAAGCCCCCGACCACATGGCAATCGTGCAGATTCACTTCCCCGACATCCGGACATACATCTTCTCCTCCATCCATTCGGCATTCCCTGCCATGCTGCTCACGCTCGGTTTGCTCGTCATGTTCTGCATCACAATCTGGCTCATCATCCGCCAAGGACGAATGTCAGTCATGCGAACGGACTTTATCAACAACATGACGCACGAGTTCAAAACGCCACTGTCAACGCTATCGCTCGCAGCACAAATGCTCAACGACCCCAGCGTCAGCAAGAGCGAAGGCATGATTAAGCACATCACAGGCATCATCAACGACGAAACGAAGCGCCTGCGCTTCCAGGTGGAGAAAGTGCTGCAAATATCAATGTTCGAAAAACAGGGCGACACGTTCAAGCGCAAAGACTTTGACATCCACGAAGTCATCAACGACGTCGTAACCACCTTCCGCCTTAAGGTCGAAAGCATGGGTGGAGAAATCATCACACAGCTCGACGCCAAAAACACAATGCTCTACGCCGACGAAATGCACATCACCAACGTGCTTTTCAACCTGCTCGACAATGCCATCAAATACCATCGTCAGGACGTGAAACCGCAACTCGAAATCTACACACACAACCACAACAACCGCATTTGCATTCACATTAAAGACAACGGCATCGGCATCAAGCGAGAGGACCTTAAGAAGATTTTTGAAAAATTCTTCCGCGTACACACCGGCAACCGCCACGACGTGAAAGGTTTCGGACTCGGACTATGCTACGTGAAAAGTGTCATCCAAAACCACAAGGGCTCCATCCACGCCGAAAGCACCCTTGGCGAAGGCACTACGTTCTTCATCGAACTACCCATCAAAACGGACAACAAATAATCCTACAAACTACAACTAACACTCACGAATTTTAAATTACAAACCTTTTATAAAAACTACAACTATGGACGAAAAGAAAAGAATCCTTCTCTGCGAAGACGACGAAAACCTCGGTATGCTCCTCCGTGAATACTTGCTTGCAAAGGGCTTTGAAACAACACTCTGCGTAGATGGCGAAGAAGGCTATCATGCTTACCAGGAAGGTCAGTTCGACCTCTGCGTGTTCGACGTTATGATGCCCCGTAAGGACGGCTTCACTCTGGCTAAGGAAATCCGCCAAAGCAACCGCGAAATTCCTATCATCTTCCTCACAGCACGCAACATGAAGGAAGACGTGTTCAAGGGATTCGAAATCGGTGCCGACGACTACCTCACCAAGCCCTTCTCTATGGAAGAACTTACTTATCGCATCGAGGCAATCATGCGACGCCTGGCTACTCGCAAGAACAACCAGCGCACGACCTATCCGCTCGGTTCGCTCATTTTCGACACTCAGAAGCAAACTCTCTCTAACGAAACAACAAACATCAAGCTTACAACAAAGGAATGCGAACTCCTCACATTGCTTTGTCTCAACGTGAACAACATCCTGCAGCGCGACTATGCACTCAAGGCAATCTGGGTGGACGACAACTACTTCAACGCTCGCTCAATGGACGTTTACATCACAAAGCTGCGCAAGCACCTCAAGGACGACCCCAACGTGGAAATCATCAATGTTCACGGCAAGGGCTACAAACTCGTTGCGCCCAACTTTGACTAAGCAGCACGAACAAGCACAATGAAAATACACGCATACTTAACCGCACTACTGGTAGCAGCGATTAGTATAGGTTTCATCTCTTGCGACGAAAACGACTCGTACGCCAAACTTCGCAAAACGGAACGCGCCCAAATTGGCAACTTCCTGATGAACGGAACATGCGTCATCGACGACGAAACGGGCGACACGCTTCTCAACGTGGAAGCCCCCATCAACATCATCAGCGAAGCCCAGTTTTATGCAAACGATAGCACAACGAATGTCAGCAACAACGAGTACGTGCTCTTCAACGGTTCGGGCGTTTACATGCAGATTATTCGCAAAGGCGTAGGCAAACCGCTGGAAAACGAAGAGTCAGCAAGCGTCATCTGCCGATACACAGAGTTCAACATCGCTGCCGACACCATTCAGAGTAGTAACGACAACACAGCGAGCACTGAAATCTATCGCGACATCATGAACGTCAGCAAGAACTACGGCACCATCACTGCTACGTTTGGCACAGGCGGAATGATGTACCAACTCTATGGTTCGTCCGTTCCCTCTGCTTGGATCATCCCCTTGCAATTCATCAACCTCGGACGCTACACCGCCGATGGCGACATTGCAAAAGTACGCATCATCGTTCCAAGCACAGAAGGACAAAACGATGCCATGAGCAACGTATATCCCTGCTTCTACGAAATCACCTATATGAAAGGTAACAGATAAAAAAAATCCTCCATTGCTCTGTGCAGTGGAGGATTTTTTTAACCCAACTTTCACCCCCAAAATTATTTTCAGTAATTTTTAGGGGTGTTTTTCTTCTTGTGGATTTGCTAAAACGTTGATTTTTAGCCTTGAGTACTTTTCTTTTCCCTTGTAAGTTAAAATGTAGAACACTGGGGTTTAAACGTTTTGTTGTATCTTTGCGCCATGCACGCAAATGTTCAACTCAGATATAATTCACAAATCTGAAGCAATCAATGCTCTTGGTGAAAAAGTGATATTCCGCCAGTGCTCACAACCAACAACGAAAGCAAAGGAAATATATGAGAAACTAAAATTTAAAGAAGCACCATTTAAGAAAATAAAAATTTGTAGGACACAAAGTTAAAACGCAACCTCGCAGATACCCCTGTAGAGCAAGAAATGTGAACTAAAGTGGGTGAAACTTGGGTTAGATTTTAGAGTATAGAGTACAGAGTACAACTACCATCCGGATGGGTGCGAGCATGCTCGCGAAAGTCTGTGTAAGTCTGAGAAGTGTGTGAAAAGTTACGTTGTGCATGTCGTGTCGCGAATACCGCCGTGCGTAGAGACGTCTCATTGAGGCGTCTCCCAATCAATTACATCTTTCGGGGGTATGTGGCGCATGAGGGAGACGCCCCACTGGGACGTCTCTACGCAGGGTGCAGCGTGCAGCGTGCAAACAAGCGTTTGATTAAGGTTATTAGGTTATGAGGTTTTAAGGTTATAAGGGCTATGCAGCATGCAAGCCAGCGTTCGAGTCAAACCTTCTCGTCTACTCGTACCTCGTCTACTTGTTTACTAAAAACTTGACAAAATCATTGTCAAGTTTTTTTTTAACATCCCTTAACACTGCTCAAAAAGTAAAAAAGTTTAAAATTTTAACTTCTATTAAGAAATTCTTAAGAAGTTTAACATATTTTTCCCGAAAACAGCGCAAATTTTTCCTTCTTCAAAAGAAAAAAGTTTTACTTCAAAGGAAAAATTTCCTACTTCAAAGGAAAAAAATCCTTCTTCAAAGGAAGTTTTCAGGAGGAAGGTCACAAAAAAAGGAGGGCAGCGGTGCCCTCCTCAATCTTTATGCAAATATACAACAGAAATCGGCGATCTCC
>JAZQXH010000008.1:0-21710 GCA_045632745.1 Alloprevotella sp. | reverse complement strand
GCGGAGACGCCTTCAGCGTCTATTCTACCATCCGGATGTTTTTTATTATCAACGTGATTACACTGTTTTGCTTTGCAGGACAAGTAATCTGTTAAAGTTTTATTATTAACGTGATTATCCGAATGGTGCGAGCATGCTCGCATAAGTCTGTGAAAGTCTGTAAAGTCTGTGTGAATTAACAAAACTTTTTTTTGCAAGAAAATGCTATGTGGGGAGACGCCTCAATGAGACGTCTCTACGCAGGGTGCAACGTGCAAACAAGCGTTTGATTAAGGTCTTTAGGTTTAGAGGTTTTAAGGTTATGAGGGCTATGCAGCGTGCAAGCAAGCGTTTGATTAAGGTTATTAGGTTCTGAGGTTTTAAGGTTATGAGAGCTATGCAGCGTGCAAGCAAGCGTTCAAATCTAACCATCTCGTCTACTCGTACCTAATAACTTGTTTACTAAATTTTGACAAAATCACTTTGTCAAAATTTTTAACATCCCTTAACATCGCTCAAAAAGTAAAAAAGTTTAAAACTTTAACTTCTGTTAAGAAATTCTCACAGAGTTTAACAGAAATTTTCGGAAAATCGAGGAAATTATTCCTTCTTAAAAAGAAAAAAGTTTTTCTTAAAAGGAAAAATTTCCTACTTAAAAGGAAGAAAATCCTTCTTCAAAGGAAGTTTTCAGGAGAAAGGTCACAAAAAAAGGAGGGCAGCGGTGCCCTCCTTAATCTTTATGCAAATATACATCATTTTTCAGCGAAATCCAAATCTGCATTTCGCGCCATTTTTACAAAAGTTAACAGTTTCGTACCTACTTTTGCTATTTCAGAACTTACAAAAAAGGCGATATTTGCAACAGCGATTTTTAGGCTAAAAATCGAAATGCACGAAAAATATCAAAGCAGAATTTCGTATTTATTAAATTACGAATAGTTCATATTTCGTTTTCCATGAAAATAAACAAATAGATATGCTTATTATTTTTTTGAACACTAATAACTCGAATGACACGAACCGAAGGTCGCGCAAGTCAATCCATGCGGGGTTTATCAAATTCATAAAAATCGAATTTATTCCCATTGCTCATTTATGATAAATTTTTCCGCACGGCATTCGAGAGATTCGAGTTATTGACTTTAACGTCGACCGTTGGTTCGTGTTCAAAAAAATAAGCAATGATATAGCAGTTGACAAAAAAATAAGAGGGCACGCCTATCTACTTAGGCGCACCCTCTCTAAATGTATAATACTCACCTTTCGCAAGTTTCAGTTGAATCAGGTGATGAGGTTGTTAGGTCGCTACGCTTGTTTGCTCGCTGCATAGCCTTAAAACCTTATAACCTTACGACCTCAAAACCTCACCTCATAACCTCACTTAACACTTGCGGAACTTCAATAGAATTTCAAAGTTTAGCGCACTACCTTAACAGTGTGCTTCGCTCCGTTTGCTTCGAAGGTAACGAGGAAGAGACCTTCGGCGCTCGTAGGCAGCAATGCTGAACCATCAACGCGAGTTGTGCCAACGAGGCGACCCTGAGCATCGTAAACTGTGGCTACAGCCTTGCTTGCTGTGAGCAGGATACCTTCGGAAGTTGCAGCAGCCTTGCCCGCACCTTCAGTAAGTTCTACACCTTCGATGCCGGCAGGTGCTTCCTTGAAGTGGGCTGTGGCTACGTTGACAACGGCGCCAGTCTCAGCATCCAGAAGCATGCACACGAGGGCACAGTTGCTGATTTCCTTTACAAAAGATGCTTCGGTAGCGAGGTCGAACGTCAGCGATTTGCCATAGACTTGCTGCGCCTTGAGCGTAGATGTGAACACACCAGTCTGACCATTGTAAGCATTAGCAGGGAGGAGCGCACGCGCTACGTGGTTGAACGTATAAGGATAGACATTCGCCTTGCCCATAGCGCCGCCCTTCTGCCACTCGCCGAGGTCACTATCCGTTGCGGAAGCAAAGCCGTTTGACTGATAGCCTGCAAGACCATCTTCGGTAACAACGCAGAGCACAGAGAGGTCGTCGCCCTGCATATCGATAGCAGGCGTGAGCTGGAGGTTGGCATACATCTTTCCTTCGGCCTTGTCGTAGTAAGCAACGAGGTCGAGGTCGGCTTCGGCATCGGTAGTGAGTTCCTTAGCCACGAGGTCGAGCCAAGCGTCGCCTGTCTTCGAAGAGAAGGTATAGTCCGTGGTGCCGCCTTCTGTGTAGCTCACCATGGGCGAGCTGACGATGCTGCCACGCTGAATCTTGCCCGTAGGCGCTGCCGTGAGTCCGAGGAAATACTGCGCATAGTCGGTCATGCCGCTTTCAAGGGGATCGCCCGTATATGTGTGGTAAGCGATGGGGATGAAGCGGTCGGCATAAAGCTGCTGGAGGCGTTCGATGGCAAGGTGTCCCAAGGGGCAGTTCTGGCAACCCATACCGGTGTTTTCTTCAAGCACAATGCGCTTTGTGGGCTTAAAGGCGAGGTTCTTGATGGCATAGTCGAGCTGTTGCTGACTTGCACCATTGTCCAAAATCGCCTTGACGCTGAACGCACACTGCTGACCGATGGTGAGCTGCAAGGGCTTAGCAAACTCAAACTCGAAGGGGGCATCCGCCGAGATTGTAGATTTAGCAGAAACGGCGTCAACAACATTGCCTGCAGCGTCGAGCAACTCAACGTAAGCAGAAGAGTAAACCGCAGAAGGTTTCGTCACGATGAGCGAACCGCGTACGGCCTGTTGCGTCTGTGCGACTACCGTTTCGGGAACACCTGCGAGCGCAATCTGGAAGTCGAACGAGCGACTAATGCTCACGTTGCCAACGAAGATAGCACTACCATTGGTGTTCTGATTCACGAAAGCAACGTAGATTTGCTTGCCTGCATACTGCTTGAGGTCGATGCTGAAAGTCTGCCAGTCGCCGGCGAGCGTATTTTCGAGCAAACCAGGATCGAGCACTTCGTTGACAACAAGGTCGGCTTCGTCCTGAATCTTTGCAACGAGGGCTGCGCTGAGTTCGTTGATCTGCTCGGGCGTTTCGTAAATATAGACAAGCAAACGGTCGGTAGCTGTGAGACGATAGCTCTGCGCATCGAACGTGAGCGTACACTTTGCATCGGGAATGTAGATGCGAGGCGTCATCATCCAGTCGTTGGACTGACCTGCAGGACTATACATAGAGTGCGACGTAGCACAGGGATTCGACATATCGTCGTCGGCAGCATGAATCCAGGGAATGCCGGGGGCAAAGTTCCATGCCTGCATTTCAGATGTAGGCGTGAGGCGGTCGCCGTCGTAGAGCATCATGCCTGTTACACCACTTTCGAATGTTTCGATATAAACGTGCGTGTCGTCGGAAACAATCGTGCGTTCGTACGAACCTACATAGTTTACGGCAGCTTCAGTGTTTTGCGCATAGCCGGCGAGGTCGGTCAGTGAACCGGCGGGAATCACGATGCGGTAGTTGTTGCCCTTATAGAGATTGAGCGAAGCCGTGGGATAAACCATCACCATGTTGTAGCTTTCGCTTGTAGTGCCAGCCAACATGTTGAGTTCTTCAGCAGGCTCAGCTTCGTCATTGCAATAGAGCAATGCCTTTGCACCCTCCTTCACAGCAACATCAGTGTTGAACGTAAAGATAACGGGGCTTGTCGTCATATCGATATGGCCCAGCGTGCTGCCTTCAGCAGGACTTACCTCAGTCATTGCAATCGCCTTGTCGCCCCAACCTACATACTGGAGCGTGATGGCTTGATTCGTCTTCGCAGCATCGCCTTCCACACAGACTGTTCCAGCAGGGATTTCGATAGTGTATGTGCGACCCTCCTCAAGTGTCGTTGTGCGGAAACCAATGGTGAGCACACGCGCTGAACTATTGTTCACAGCCACTTTGTTGGCAGAGCGCACTACCTTTCCGGCATCGTCCTTGAGCACTACGGTAGAAGCTGCGCCGAGGACTTCGATGTCGCGCGTAAAGGTAATCGAGAGGTTGGAAATCTTCTGAATCGCAGCGCCATTGTGGATAGAAGGTGTGTAGGAACCAAGGAGATTTACCTGCTCGCAGGCTTCGGCAAAGGTTGTAGGAAGTGTCACCTGATAGTTTTCGTGGCTGATGTAAGCCAAGGCTGTCATCGTTTTGCAGTCAGTAGAAACGCCGATTGCCAAACCTGTTGCAGCATAACCGGTGGTCTTATAATAGTCGATGCCGTACACTTGCTTCAACACTTCATCAATGCCATACCAATATCCATTGTGACGAATATAGAGCGAACGGTTGGGGTTGACAGCCGGGGTAGCAGCATAAATCGTACCGTTGTTATCGACCGTCACACAGCCCTTATCAACGTCCTCGGGTGTATTGAAGTTTTCGAACTTCTTAGTGGGGATGTGATAGCGGAAGGGGTTGCGCGTGTCGTTGACAGAGTAAATCACGCCTGCCACCCACTCACCATTGGGGCTAATGCAGATGCCATCGAGCGTGCGCACCGATTCGTCGCGCGACGTAAACTTGTTAGTAAACGTAGTGTAGTCGAAGGCAATGGCATCCCACTTCTTTTCCTCGCGGTCGTAGTAGAAATACATTACATCGGCAGGGTAGCTATAACTTACACAACCCACAATGTAGCGCGCATCGGCAGAAATTCCGGTAAAGCGCACCATCTGCTGATAGCCTCCTGAAAGGTCGCACTTGGGAACATTGGGGAGATTCACGATGGCACCGGTTTCGACGTCCCACATTACGGGCACTTCGTCGTAGCCACCATTGGTGCAAACGCCTACTGCATACTTGCCGTCGGGCGTAACTGCCTCAACGCGTCCGCCAATATTGCCCGAAGCAAGATTGAGGTAGGTCCAGGTCTTTGACTGCTTGTTCCAATAAGCAGGTTTTCCGTCGTGACAACCCACACAGATGTTGCCATCGTCGGTGACGTCGTTTACAAAACATTCGATGCCCGAATTGGCTTCTTTTTCAGAAAGGATGTCGAACATCGTATGAGCCGTGAGGTCCAGGTACTTGGGAAACGAATACAAGGAATTGGCCTCGCTCACACCGTATGCCACAGCCCACTTGCCATTGTCGCTCATGGCATGAATCGTAGAGCCGTCGCCCATATCATAACGCTGAAGAACAGCCTTTTCCTGTGCACTTGCGGACACACAGAAAATGCCCAACAAAAGCGCTGCAGCGATTGATAAAAGATTTGTTTTCATACAATTTTACTATCAGATGAAATATTGCATAGCAGAAAGAACAAGTGTCGATTCTGCTATGCAATTTCATAATTATTATTTACTTAACTTTCGCAAGCTTCAGTTGGATCAAATTATGAGGTTGTTAGGTCGCTACGCTTTAAGGTTTTGAGGACTATCCAGACTGTTTATATAAAATTAGTAGACGAGTTTTTAGGTACGAGTAAACGAGATGGTTAGAGTCGAACGCCTGTTTGCTCGCTGCATAGTCTTAAAACCTCAAAACCTTAAAACCTTATAACCTAACAAGTTGAGCACTTGCGAAACTTGAATTATTTACTTCAAAATAGCCTTCTTGCCTGCTACAACGTAGATAGTGTTCTTCACAAGCTTTGAAGCCTCAACACGCTTACCGTCGAGCGTAAAGATAGCACCCTTGGCAGCATCGAGCGTAATTGCACCAATGCCTGAGGGGTCGCTGAATCCCTTTGTAGTGTAAACGGCTGTGAGGTCAGCACTATAATCCATGCCATCGGGCGAAGACACATTCTTGAACGTGAGGATTACCTCTGTATCAGCGTCGCGCGAGAAGACAGGAACGGGAATTGTAAGGCAAAGCGCAGTTTCGTCCTCGGGGTCAGCTTCCGACTTGATATCAGCAGCCGAAACGCTTACGACCTTCTTCACACCTTCGTAAGTATATTCAAAATCGACACCTTCGTAAGTAAGACTACCACCCAATTCCTGCATCCAGAGTTCGATAGTAGCAACATCGTCAATACTGCTGCCCGAAGCGGGAGTAAACTCTGTGAAGAGCGAATAATTCACAACTTCGTAAGCATAATCGAAGAAGAAAGCTCCCGAAGTGCCCTGGCCTGCCGCATAAGTGTAGTATCCATCGGCATCTTCGATACCACGAATAGTAAGCAACATTTTTTCATAGTTGGTACCAGAAGTAACCATGTTTTGGGGAGTACGCAATTTTCCACGCAAATCAATAACAAGCGTATTGTCGCCTTCAAAAGCCACAGTAAGTTGTTCCTGATAATATTCGCCTGGATCTTCTGATTCTGAATTACCAAAGCTCAAAGTAGCAGTAATAGCAGCTTCCTTGTTGAGCGCTCCATCAAACGTAAGTTTCACAAGACCTTCAGCACCATTAACAGGCATCCACGACTTAATGCTGGCAAGACCTGCGTCGGGCGTATTTTCTGAAGCAGACAACACAACGGGCTTCGCAGCAGCAACGTAATTTATCACTACATCACCAAGCGAAGTAGCACCATCCAAAGTAGTAACTCCCTTCAAAACAAAAAGTACATCATCGCCCATCTTAAGCACACCGCTACGATAAGCCTCCATCAACTGGTCCTTAGGTTCGATAGATACAAAACGATCGACCTGGTGAGCTTCAACATCTACTGTGTAAGCACCAATGACCATTGAGCACGCAGAAAAACGAATAGCTTTTGTAAACTCGAAACCAATATTACATTCTGCCGCTGAAAGCACGCTTCCTGCAGCAGGAGTTACTTGACTGAGTTCCAAAGGAGTTCCACCGCCATAGGTTACATTGACGAAACCGCTGTTCATTGGGAAATCCGAAAATACATAATACACTGTACCCTTCGCAGTACCAACAGGAATCTTAACTGTTGACGTATAAGGCGCAAAGTTGCCAGATGTTTCAGACACAAGGTTTGTCATTGCTGCATCAGAATAAACATCTGTCCAGTTGTCTGCCAAAAGTTCGAGTACAACACCTTCTGTTGTTACATCTTCTGGCACAATAAATTGTCCATAAAAATTACGGTAAACAGAAAACGCATATTTTCCTCCATCTTCCATGATGTAAGGGTCTGCCTCTGTGCCCGAACCTTGAGCTACTGCAACACTTGTTGATGCAAACAAGGCAATCATCATCACTGCCAATGCTCGCATCTGCTGCTTAATTTGAGTAAAATACTTCATCTTGTATAAAAAATTATTAAGTTAAAAATTATTTCAAACCATTCTTACCATCAGGCTCACTTACCATTCCACCAGTTCGACCTTACCATTTTCGTAAACAGCAAACGACTTTGGATTTCCTCCTTTGGGAAATGTAATAGACCCCGTGTTGCATACCAAAATGCCTTGAGCATTTGTTTCCACCTTCTTCAAGTGAGTATGCCCATAGAAGAAAGCATCGATTGCCATCGGTGGCATATTTTGCTCATTATATATATGTCCATGTGTAAGAAAAAGGCGCTTCCCATTATCGACAAGCAGCGCATAGTCAGCCATTATTGGAAATTTCAATAACATCTGATCGACCTCGCTGTCACAATTACCACGAATCGCAACAATCTTATCGGCGTAGGCATTCAGTCGCTCAACGATGGCAGGAGGATTATGTCCTTCGGGAACACCGTTGCGAGGACCGAAATTAAGAATGTCGCCCAGGATGCAAAGCATGTCGCACCCGTGTTGCTCAAAATAAGCAAGCACCTTCTCCAGCGTGGGCAAACAGCCGTGAATATCGGAAACAATAAGGTATTTCATTTAATTTATATTTTGTCAAGTTTGTGTTATGTTCCTTAATTTATCACACAAAGCGCTATACTATATGCACTCCACTGGGCGAAACTACGGCGTCGAGGAAAACATCGTGAGGTTCCATAATGATTTCGGGAACAATTTGCTCAGCAAAAGCTACACCCCACTTAGGCGCTGTGAGCAATTGAGGATTGGAGAGCAAACGGTCGTAGAATCCACGACCAAAGCCCATGCGACCTCCACGAACATCAAAACCGAGACCCGGAACGAGCACAAGATTGATTGCTGACAAATCTGAGAAAGGTTCGCCTACCGGTTCGAGAACACCAAACTTGGCAGTCCGAAGCAAACTATCGTCCTCGTAAGGTACGAGGTTCAGCATATCACCATTTACGACCGGCAACAGGATTGTCTTTTGATGTTTCCACCTTCGCATCAACGGAAACAAATCCACCTCCTCGGGCAAAGATGCATAGCAAACGACAACCTTTGCCGACTGAAAAAGCGGATGTTGCTCTATCCACTCAACAATTCGACAAGACTGCTCTTGCCGAATTGCCGGCGACAGTTCACAGCGAAGTTTGCGCAACTGCTGACGCTGAAGTTTCTTCTGTTGAATCATTGTTTTCGGGTAATGGTGGGAAAGCAAGCCCGTTCTTTATCAATTCAAGCGCCTTGAGCGCAGCAGAATCAAACTGATTCTCAAACTGAACAGAAGCCTCTGTGCCCATCACCTGGTCGATTATATTTACAAACTGATAGCGCTCCATCAAGTCGAACGACTTACGAATCATCAGGTTACGACGCTTGATGCCTTTTTTATCTGCAAATTCCACCAACTTCTGAGCAGGGCGGAGTTTGCTTATCGTTGCCACCAGGTCGGTAAGAGTAGTAGCTTCCTGCAAACGCTCACGGTATGCGTCAACGAAACGGAAGGTAAACTCATGAGGAACAGTCGTTGCATAAAGGTCGCGGAAATAAGTTGTGTAACCCAACGTATCGCGTGCGATGAAATAATCAGGAATGATACCACCACCGCCATAAACCTTGCGTCCACCAACTGTTTGATAAGCATCGCCATTGGTCTTTATACTATCGGCAGAGAAATATTCGCCATGAAGTGCGCGCTCTACGAGTTCGCTATCGTAGGCTCCACTCTTACCTTGCTCATAGGGTTTCTGCACACAACGTCCGGAGGGAGTATAATAACGCGCTCTCGTGAGTCGCAACATTGAACCATCACGAAACTCGATGGGCACCTGAACCAGTCCCTTTCCAAATGTGCGACGACCGACAATCGTTGCGCGGTCATTGTCCTGCAAAGCACCAGCCAAGATTTCGCTCGCCGAAGCCGAACCTTCATCAACAAGCACAACCAAGGGAATATTGGCATACATCCCGCGACCATCGCTCATAAATTCCTCGCGAGGAGAATGAAGTCCTTCGGTATATACAATCAACTTATTCGCAGGCAGGAATTCGTTGGCTATCAACACAGCAGGGTGCATATACCCTCCTACATTGTTGCGCAAATCTATTACCAAGGACTGAAAACCAGCCTCCTGCAAACGTGCCATTGCCACTAAGAACTCGGTATAAGTTTGCTCTGCAAAATTCGTGATGCGCACATACCCTGTTTGCTCGTCAAGCATATAAGTTGCATCAATGCTTCGCAAAGGAACGTCGCCACGCTCAACTACATAATCAAGCAACGCAGTCTCGCCCTTACGCTTAATGCCCAATTTCACAGTCGTTCCACGAACTCCCTTCAGGCGCTTCATCGTTTCTTCATTGGTAACAATTTTTCCAACGTAAAGAGAGTCGTCAACGCTTACGATGCGGTCGCCGGGACGCAATCCGACATGTTCGGAAGGTCCGCCCTTGATGATTTTTAAAATGCAAACCGTATCCTTCTGAATTGTAAACTGAACGCCTATACCCTGAAAACTCCCCTGAAGTTCCTGCATAGACGCCTCGGCATCCTTTGCAGAAATATAAGTGGAATGCGGGTCGAGTTCTTTCAACAATTTGGGAATTGTTTTTTCAACCAAATCATTTATCGAAACAGAATCCACGTATTGGTCGTCAAGCAGGTGCAGCAAATCGGTAATTTTATTGTTGCCCGATGTTACAATAGCTAAGCGCTTGCCCGAAAAATGATTGGCATAGAACGAACCTATCAAGATACCGATTACCATTGCGATAGCTATCAACAATGGTATGAATCGTAAAATCCTATTCTTCATCTAAAAATATCACTTCAATATTTGCACGGCGCAAAAGGTCAATACCATCCGTCAAGCGATAAGCTCTGCCATAAATGACGCGCTTAATGCCTGCCTGAATGATTAATTTGGCACACTCAATGCAGGGACTGTCCGTCACATAGAGCGTAGCACCGTTAGAATTGTTGCCCGAACGTGCAATCTTTGTTATAGCATTAGCTTCGGCATGAAGTACATAAGGGTGCGTCACTCCATTGTCGTCTTCACAAACATTTTCAAAACCTACAGGCGTCCCGTTATAACCATCAGAGATAATCATGTTGTCCTTTACGATTAAGGCACCCACCTGGCGTCGCTGACAATAAGAATTCTCAGCCCAAATCTTGGCCATACGTAGATAACGCTTGTCAAGAGCTAACTGCTTTGATTGTTCCATATTCATGTTTTATACAATATTATTTCGTCGTAGCAATGCGTCGATTGTTGCATCCTTACCTCTGAAGTTACGATAAAGCTGCTGCGGATGCTGAGTGCCTCCCTTTGAAAGAACTTCTCTTCTGAAAGCGTCAGCCACTTCGGGATTAAAAATACCCTTCTCCTTAAAATAGTCGAACGCATCTGCATCCAAAACTTCTGCCCACTTGTAACTATAATAACCTGCGGAATATCCTCCCGACATAATGTGTCCAAACTGCACAGTCATACAAGCTTCCTCACAAACGGGCAACAAACTTGCTCGCTGCCACGCTGTTTGTTCAAAACTACGGACATCTGCTTCGAAAAGCAAAGTTTGCGTATAGTACGCCATATCCAACAATCCAAACGACACCTGACGCATACATGCATACGCCGCATTGAAGTTACGACTTGCCTGCAATCTTTCTATCAAAAGTTCAGGAATTGGGGCATTCGTTTGATAATGAGTGGCAAAGGTACGCAAGAATTCTGATTCCGCCGCATAATTTTCCATAAACTGCGAGGGAAGTTCTACAAAATCCCAGTAAACATTCGTTCCACTCAGTGCTGCAAAGCGAGTATTCGCAAATATTCCGTGCAAAGCATGGCCAAATTCGTGCAAGAAGGTTTCAACTTCGGCATGCGTCAACAATGCCGGCTGCTGCGCAGTAGGTTTTGTAAAGTTCATTACTACAGAAACCTGCGGACGCACTCCTTCGCGTTGCTCACGATAACTCGTCATCCACGCCCCAACCTGTTTCGAAGCGCGAGGATGAAAATCGGTGTAAAGCAAAGCGAGGTGCGAACCATCTTTGTCCAACACATCGTAAGCTGTTACATCTTCGTGATAAACGGGAACGTCCTTGCGCTCCACAAACTGGATGCCATACAGACGAGTTGCCAATCCGAAAACACCCGCCTTTACTTTCGACAACTCAAAGTAAGGGCGAAACATTTCAGAGTCTATATCAAACTTTGACTTTTGCAATTTACGCGCATAATAGGCAAAATCCCAGGGTTGAGGTTCGTAAGGCGAAAGCGCAAAAACTTCAGCCACTTCCTCACGCGCCTTTGGAGCGTAAGCAGCAATGAGCTGGTCCAACAAATTATTGACATTCTCCGCATTTTGCGCCATACGACGTTTCAAAGCATATTCGGCATAAGTCGCATAACCCAAAAGTTGCGCCAACTCTCGGCGAAGGTTAACAAGTCGCGCTACGATTTGGAAATTGTTGTACTCATTGTCGTGAGTGGCTCGTGTGTTATAAGCACGATAGAGTTGCTCGCGAAGGTCACGTCGCTCTGCGTACTGCATAAAAGGCACATAGCTTGGGGCATGGAGCGTAAATACCCAACCGTTGAGTCCTTTCTCCTTAGCAGCTTGCTCAGCCTGCGCTCTTTGACTTTCAGGTAAACCAGCTATTTCGTCCTCAGTAGTAAGATGAAGAAAGAAATCATTTGTTTCCTTCAATACATTCTGTGAGAACTGTAGTGTAAGCTGAGAAAGTTCGCTCTTGATAGCACGAAAGCGCACCTTCTCTTCGTCCGAAAGGTTGGCTCCCGAACGCTCAAACCCTTCAAAAGTTTTGTCGAGCAACATGCGCTCTTCGTCAGTAAGCATCGAAGTGTCGCCTTCCTTTACTGCTTTCACACGTTCAAACAGCCGTGCGTTAAGCATAATGTTTGACGAATGCTCAGACAAGACTGGCGACATACGCTGTGCCAAATCTTCCAGTTCATCGCTTGTATGGGCGCTCAATAAATTATACATCACCGTCGTGACGCGCTCCAACAATGCTCCGCTCTGCTCGAGGGCTACGATGGTATTCTCGAAAGTAGGCGCATCCGGGTTATTAACGATAACATCAATTTCCTTCAATTCCTCTTCAATACCGCGCACAATAGCGGGTTCGAAGTGAGCAACCTCTATATCTGAAAAAGGTATATATTCGTAAGTTGTAAAAAAGGGATTTATTGTAGTATTTTGCATATATCCTCAAACTCCTTGCCTAAATTCAACTCAAGGTAAATTTTGTAAAGAAAAGGCGCCCACTTTTCAGAATCCTGCGGATTCAAACTTCTATATCTTTCAAGATAAGGACGCGCTGCGCTGCATATCGCCTTTCTGCGCTTCGTAGTTTCCTTAAATTCTTCGGAGAACATATTTGTCGGAACCACAAGCGAGTCAATTTGCGACATCATCAACTGTCCGACATAATAGTTCACCTCTGGATATTGAGACAACGTATCGCGCTTTGCCAAATGTTTTGCCACTTCTACACATTCGTCTGTACTCTGCATAGAATAAAGCGCCTGCACCTTCAGACGCAAAGCCTTATTGGACGTTGTATCTGTTTGGTAGTACCAATCAGCTAATTTCACAGCATCCTTGTAACGCTCGGCTTTCATATAGATTTTGGCCAATTCCTCAAAGAAATACTCCTCATGCGGAAACTTTCCAATGCCCAATCGCAAATACTTTTCATAATCCGAAGTCTTCCCCAGTTTCTCTGCACTACGCGCACAAATCTCAACTACGGATTCTTCGTATTCAGGCATATTGAGCAATATATGTTTGTAACGCTCAACCTTCGTATAGTCCTGAGAAATGTAGGCTGAGTAAGTATAGCGATACATATTGGAAACGAACTCTTTATGGGTCGAATCGACAGGTTGATCCGCCCACATGGGCTGACGTGCCATGAGCAAACTCATTTCCAATAGTTTTTTTGCCTCTTCAAATTTTCCACGCGTATAGAAGTAGCGTGCTCCCATATTCAAGTTGGGATAATACTTGCGCAACATTTCGGCATGCTTCTTGCGCAATTTAAATTTTGCCTTTTTTCCAGCATTCAGACTGCGCTCTACAGAGTCGCCTTTTACAGCGTAATTAAAAATCTGCAGTGTGCTGTTAAAAAACTTGTTAGTGTCGCATTGTTGTTTGAGGTACACCTTCTCGTTCTCAACATCATTTATCAACTCCTGCGTCCTGACCGCTAATTCATAGAGTTCAGGAATCATACGACAAACGCTGTCGGCCTCCAATCTCACCACTTCCTTCATTGCTTCGCCTGTGTTCTTCGCTTTGACATAAGCGCGCAACGACTTAAGCTGCTTTTGAGCTTCCACGGGGAGTGTATGCAAAGTAAGTGCTATAAAGCAAAAAAGCAATAGTTTAGTCATTATGTAATAAATCCATTGACGAGTGACAAGTATGAATTTCTTCAAACTTGCCACTCGTTAATATTATAGTTATTGTATATTATACCTTAGTAAAAACAGGTGTTCCCCCCATTATTACTTATACATGTTTGCCATGATGGCATCCATTTCGTCAGCCTTCTGCTTGTTCTGAAGATTTGTATAAATCTGCTGAAGTGCAGAAGCCCACAACTTAGGATCTTCGGGTTTCAATTCCTTAACCTTTTCCATGTAAGGAAGTGCCTGTTCGTAGTACTTCTTGATTTCTTCAAATTCCTTGTCGAACTCTGCCTTGTTGCTACGGTCCAACTTCCAGTCACCAGCATTACGACGTGACACAACTTCGTTCATGAAAGTATAAGCCATGTTCACATTAGCGTCAACAAATGTGGGATCAATTTCGATTGCACGCTTGAAGCTTTCGCGAGCAGCAGCATAGTCCTTTGTCAAATTGAGTTCTACGCATCCCTTAAGATACCAACCTGTATGGCTTGCGGGATTCTTTTCAACCATGCTTGCAGCCACCTTCATTGCTTCTTCGGGCTGATTGCGCTGAATGTACACGTAGAGCAAGTTTTGTGCAAAAGCTACGTGCTCAGTGCGTGCGATAGCATCCTGAAGATCCTGGATGTAAGATGCTGAGTCGTTCTTTTCGAGGTGTGCCTGCATCTTCATCAAATAGAGGTCGCGAGTTGAGAAAGTATCTTTCAAAGCATCGTCAACTGTAGCGAGGATACCATCCCAGTTCTTAAGCTGGAAGTTAAGCATTACGATATTTACTGCAGTCTGTGCGTAGTTTGACTTCTGCGCAGCATAGATTGAGTCTGTTTCTTCGGGAGTGAAAACAGGATTCTTAGGCATATCGTAATACTTCTTGAAGTATTCCATTGATGCGTTGTAGTCCTGCAACTGGTTTGTGAACACACCCGCAAAGTTATAGTAGTTCAACATTGACTTCAAAGTCAAATAGTTCTTCTGCTTGTACTCAGGCTTTACGCGTCCCTTCTTATCGGGAGTCATATCTGCCAAGTGGCTCTTAGTAAAGTTCACAACCGCTTCGTCGAGGTGGTTGCAGAACGCAGCAGTATCGAAGGGCATGCCCTGAGCAGCCATGTTAAGGATTTCCTCAAACTTCTTACGGTTGATTTCACCCTTGTTATAATAGAAGCCAGCAAACTTAGTTGTCTTGGGATTAGCCAATGCTGTTTCGATAAGCGGAAGTGCTTCGTCATAAAGTCCCTTTTCTACGAAGTGCTCTACCTTGTAGATTGCGCTGTTTTGCGCTGACGCTGCAACAGCCATTACCATCGCTGCGATGGTCAACATCATTTTTTTCATAGTCGTATGTATTATGAATTAATTAGTTTTCTGATTCGGGGCTGATGGTTTCAACCTCTGGATTTTCTACGTTGCTTACAATTTCAACGCCTTCTTCAACCTCATCCTCATCCTGCGTATCTACAACGCACACATTGCTGATGCAATCATTGCGCTTGGTGAGATTAATGAGGCGAACGCCCTGCGTCACGCGACCCTGAATGCCTACGCTTGCAAGTTTCAGGCGAATTGTAATACCGCTCTTGTTGATAATCATCAAGTCGTTGTCGTCCGTCACGCACTTAATAGCGATAAGCGGACCCACTTTTTCCGTAATGTTAAGTGTTTTCACACCCTTACCACCACGGTTCGTGATGCGATAGTCTTCAACAGTGCTTCGCTTACCATAACCCTGCTCGCTGACTACAAGAATCGATTGCTTTTCGGGGTCGTCAACGCACACCATGCCAACGATTTCGTCCTCGGCAGAGTTGATTTCCATTGCCTTCACACCGGTAGCACCGCGACCCATCGTACGAACTGTAGATTCGTTGAAACGGATTGCACGACCTCCACGGTTGGCAACAACAATTTCGTTTTCGCCATTCGTCAAGCAGACGCTTACCACAGCATCGCCTTCGCGGAGATTAAGAGCGATGATACCCTTGGCACGTACGTTCTTATAGTCGTCAAGAAGCGTTTTCTTAATCACGCCCTGCTTCGTACAGAACACAATGTTGTGCGACTCGCGGTATTCCTGACTATCGAATTCAGCCACGTTCAAGCAAGCATTTACGCTGTCGCCGGGCTCAATGTTGAGCATATTCTGAATTGCGCGTCCCTTCGAAGTTTTGTTTCCTTCGGGGAGTTCATATACCTTCAATTTGTAGCAACGTCCCTTCGCTGTGAAGAAGAGCATCGTGTTGTGCATCGTTGCGGGATAGATGTACTCGATAAAGTCGGCTTCGCGCGTTGCACCGCCACGACTTCCTACCCCACCGCGTGCCTGCGCTCTGAACTCTGCGAGCGGTGTGCGCTTCACGTAGCCTAAGTGGCTGATAGTGATTACCACTTCGTCGTTGGCATAGAAGTCTTCAGGATTCCATTCGCCGGCTGAGGGCACGATTTCCGTGAGGCGCTCGTCGCTATATTTTTCCTTCACTTCGATGAGTTCGTCCTTCACCACCTTCTTACAGAGTTCGTTGTCCGTAAGAATCTGCTGATAGTAAGCAATCTTGCGCTGAAGATCCTCAAATTCTTCGTGAAGTTTGTCCTGCATGAGGTTTGTGAGCTGGCGCAAACGCATTTCTACGATGGCCTTAGCTTGGATGTCGTCCAAATCAAAGCGCTGCATCAAGCCCTCAACCGCAGCTTCGGGCGTCTTCGATGCACGAATGATGCGCACAACTTCGTCAATATTGTCGCTGGCGATAATGAGTCCTTCGAGGATGTGTGCACGTTCCTGCGCCTTGCGAAGGTCGTATTCTGTGCGACGAAGCACTACATCAAAACGGTGCTTCACGAATTCCGACAAACAATCCTTCAGCGTGAGCAACTTAGGACGTTGCTTACCTGTAGGACCTACAAGGGCAATGCAGTTTACAGAGAAGCTTGTCTGCAACTGCGACATCTTATATAATTTATTGAGCACTACGCCTGCGTTCGCATCGCGCTTCACGTCGATAACAATGCGCAAACCTTCGCGGTCCGATTCGTCGTTGATATTCGAAATACCATCGAGTTTGCGTTCATTTACCATTTCGGCTATGCTCTTTATCAACTCTGCCTTATTTACACCGTAGGGGATTTCCGTCACAACAATCTTGTCGTTCTGGTCATCGCTTTCGATGTTCGCCTTCGCGCGCATCACAATGCGTCCGCGTCCTGTTTCGTAAGCCGACTTTACGCCCTGCACACCCATAATGTAACCTCCCGTAGGGAAGTCGGGAGCTGGGATATACTGCATCAAGCCGTCTGTATCAATATCGGGATTGTCAATCAAAGCGACGCAGCCATCTATCACTTCGCCCAGGTTGTGTGTTGGCACATTCGTAGCCATACCTACAGCAATACCCGTCGCACCATTCACAAGGAAGTTAGGGATACGCGTGGGCATCACCGAAGGTTCCTTGCGCGTATTGTCGAAGTTGGGCACCATATCAACAGTTTCCTTGTCGATATCCTGCATCATGGCTTCGCCGAGGAGCGAAAGGCGCGCTTCCGTATAACGCATCGCCGCTGCCGAGTCGCCGTCCATCGAACCAAAGTTACCCTGTCCTTCAACAAGCGTATAGCGCATGTTCCAATCCTGTGCAAGGCGCACCAAAGCACCATACACCGATGAGTCGCCGTGGGGGTGATACTTACCGAGCACGTCACCCACTACGCGCGCCGACTTACGAGTAGGCTTGTCGTGCGTAATTCCCAGCTCGTTCATGTCAAACAAAATTCTACGGTGAACAGGCTTAAATCCATCGCGCACATCGGGCAACGCACGCGCAACAATAACCGACATGGAGTAGTCGATATACGACTGCTTCATCTCGGACTCAATGTAAACTTTCTTTATTCTATCTTCTGTCATAATCTTCCGCGAACCTCTGTGTGAGGTTCGTTCTTCTTATAAATTTGCAAGCAAATAGTAAAAAAAATAATTGAAGACGAAGCACCATTTATTCCACACTACAGCAGAACGCTCATCGCCCCCAATTTCTACCAAAAAGGTTTTACACCAATTTTATTCGCTTGCAAAGTTACGAAATCTTTTTCTGAACGCCCCGTTTTGCTCTGCAAAAATCAAGCAAAATGCTCAAAAACGCCATTTTTAGGCGCTCTAAGCGATTTTTGCTAAAAAATAACGCTAATTTTCTCACAACATCATCAAGCCGTTTTCAATATCATCTACGCCAATTCTGCGCATTTTTTACAACAACACAGCAAGCAAATCCTCTATATTATATATTGTAATATCCACACATGAGGCATCGTCGCACTCATCAGTCCAACCTTCGCCCTTGAGCCAAATGGTTCGACACCCTATCTGCCGGGCAGGAACCATATCCTTGTCGTACGAATCGCCCACAACCAGAACTTCGCTCGCCTGCATTCCCAATCGCTCAACGCCCATTTGATATATCGCAGGGTCGGGTTTTCTCACGCCCACCACCGCGCTTTCTACTACAGCGTCGAAATATCTGTCAAGCCCAAAGTCGCGCAACACAGCCTCGACATTGCCATAGAAATTGCTCACCAACACCATCGGGTAGCGCTCCTTCAAGCGCTGCAACACAGCGCAACTTTTCATCGTATGGCATCGCGCATATTCATACGCATACGCCACTACAACCCTCAAAGCCTCCAGTCGCTCGCTCTCTGCCGGACACCACACCCTCTGCTGGCGCAAATGCTCGAACTGCTGCCCCACCTTCTTCTGCAACACATCACGAAACGTATCCTCGGGTTGCACAATCGGAGCCTTTGCCAACGCCCGTTCTCCATAAACGTAAGCCTCGCGAAACTGCTCATAACCAACAGGAATCTCCGCTTGTTGATAAGCTTCCCACAACACATGTGCCCAATGCCTTCCATCCGTGTCGAGCGTTCCACCATAGTCAAAGAGCAAACCCTTAATTCCTTCCAACATATTGCCTAAAACATCAATTGTTCGTCGCCAATCGTTGTAGCAGGACCATGTCCGGGGTAAACCTTCGTTTGTGGCGGCAGGCAGAAAAGGCGCTGCTCGATGCTTTCAACCAATGTGGCATAATCACCCCCGAAAAGGTCCGTACGCCCTATGGAGCGATAGAACAACGTGTCGCCACTGAGCAACACACCCTCCTCCTCGCAATAATAGCACACACCGCCCTGCGTATGTCCGGGCGTAGGAATCACCTCCAACACATGCGTACCAAATGCCACCTTATCGCCACTCTCTAAAAGCAGCCCTACGGGCGGCACCTTCAGTTCGAACGCATCGCCCACAAAGGAGCGCATCTGTGCCGAAGCTTGTTCGTAAGTAGTGCGCTCAGCCACATGCATAGTGGGCTTCACTCCGTATTCCTGAAACAGGAAGTCTGCGCCAAATATATGGTCGAAATGGCTGTGTGTCAACAAGTGGTACTTCACAGTCAGTCCATGTTCCTTGACATAGCGAGCAATCGCCGCCTTCTCCTCCGGATAAAACGCACCACAATCCACGACAACGGCTTCCTTGCTGTCGTCGTGAAGAATATAGGTAGATTCCTCTATCGGATTTACCACAAATCGCTGCATCACTAACATTGTACGTAAACTACCTTTTTCGTATCGAAAAATTCATCGTTAAAACTGTCGCGCAAATCCCACGTCATGGCTGTCTTCTTAAAGGGCGCCAACTCATTCTCCAGGTCGCCACCCTTCAGCACAATGACTCCGTTGGGCAGAGCGTTTTGACTCGTGCGCGCCACATTTTTGCGCACAAGTTTCAGCAACTCCCCCATATCCATCACCGCACGACTCACTACGAAATCAAACTTGCCCTTCTCTTCAATCACATTGCGGTGCTGGCAAACCACATTCTTCAAACCTATCGCCTCAGCCACAGCCTGCGCCACCTTCACCTTCTTACCGATGCTGTCGATAAGATAAAACTGGCATTCGGGAAACAAGATGGCAAGCGGAATCCCAGGAAAACCACCCCCCGTACCGATGTCCATAATCGTTGTGCCCGGACGGAAGTTTATCACCTTAGCGATGCCGAGCGAATGCAATATGTGGTGAAGATACAGATTGTCGATATCCTTGCGCGAAATCACGTTAATCTTGGCGTTCCAATCACGATAGAGCGCATCCAACTGTTCGAATTGCGCACGCTGCGTTTCCGTCAACTGAGGGAAATTATCAAAAATTACTTGTACTGACATTTATATATTTATTATTTGGGCGCTAAATTAGCAAAAAATCGGTTAATTTGCAAAGCTTTCGCCTATGTGTCACATAAAAAACAACTTGATTGTCACTAAAAACGCGGTTTTCGCACACGCCGGAATGCATTGTCATTCTACTTCGCGCACCGCACATTCTGCCCAATTTATCGCCTCCAATCGCCAAAACGAAGATAGTTTCGCCCAAATTCATTGCATGCGCAAAATTTTTCTTGCCCATCATTTCGTTAAAATAAATAGATGTTGTAACTTTGTCCCGAAGATTATCAAACTTTCTTTTAAATTTAAAAGTTACTTAAAACATTATGGTAAGTTACAAAGATCTCGGCTTGGTGAACACTAAGGAAATGTTCGCTCGCGCTATCGACGGTGGTTACGCAATTCCTGCGTTCAACTTCAACAACATGGAACAGATGCAGGCTATCATCAAGGCTGCTGTTGAAACAAAGTCTCCCGTTATCCTTCAGGTTTCTAAGGGTGCTCGTCAGTATGCTAACGCTACATTGCTCCGCTACATGGCTCAGGGTGCTGTTGAATACGCTAAGGAACTCGGTTGCGAAAATCCCGAAATCGTTCTTCACCTCGACCACGGTGACACTTTCGAAACTTGCAAGAGCTGTATCGACTCTGGTTTCTCTTCAGTAATGATCGACGGTTCACACCTCCCCTACGAAGAAAACGTAGCACTCACAAAGAAGGTTGTTGACTATGCTCACCAGTATGGTGTAACTGTAGAAGGCGAACTCGGTGTATTGGCAGGCGTTGAAGACGAAGTTTCTTCTGACCACCACACTTACACTGACCCCGAAGAAGTAATCGACTTCGCTACTCGCACAGGTTGCGACTCTTTGGCTATTTCAATCGGTACTTCTCACGGTGCTTACAAGTTCACTCCCGAACAGTGCACAATCGACCCCAAGACTGGTCTCATGGTACCTCCTCCCCTCGCATTCGACGTGTTGAAGGCAGTAGAAGCTAAGCTTCCTGGTTTCCCCATCGTGCTCCACGGTTCTTCTTCAGTTCCTCAGGACGAAGTTGCAACTATCAACAAGTTTGGTGGTGCGTTGAAGGCTGCTATCGGTATCCCCGAAGAATGGTTGCGTGAATCAGCTAAGTCTGCAGTTTGCAAGATCAACATCGACTCTGACTCTCGTTTGGCTATGACTGCTGCTATCCGTCAGACATTCGCTGAAAAGCCCGCTGAGTTCGACCCCCGTAAGTACCTCGGTCCCGCTCGCGACAACATGGAAAAGATGTACAAGCACAAGATCATCAACGTTCTTGGTTCAGACGGTAAGCTCGCTAAGTAATCACGACTTACGAAACTGATAAAAATTTAAGAGAGGGTGTGTCAAAATGAAAATTTTGACGCACCCTTTTAAGTTGTGTTAGAGTAAGTATTTTAGAGTACAGAGAACAGAGTACAACTGCCGTGCGGAATGCATGCCAGCCTGCATGTAAACGGTCGAGTCTTACAATCTCGTCTACTAGTTTAAGGTTATAAGGTTGTGAGGTCTTAAGGTTGCTATGCGGAATGCATACCAGCGTGCAAACAAACGTTCGACTCTAACCTCACTTGTCTACTCGTACCTAAAAACTCGTTTACTATCTACGAAATTTTGCAAAATTTCGTAGATACGTTTTTTTTAACATCCCTTAACACTGCTCAAAAAGTAAAAAAGTTTAAAATTTTAACCTCTGTTAAGAAAAACTTAGGATATTTAACAAAAATTTTCGGAAAATCGAGTAATTTTTTCCTTCTTAAAAAGAAAAACGTTTTTCTTAAAAGGAAAAATTTCCTACTTAAAAGGAAGAAAATCCTTCTTCAAAGGAAGTTTTCAGGAGAAAGGTCACAAAAAAAGGAGGGCAGCACAGCCCTCCTTTAACTTTA
>JAZQXH010000007.1:0-11293 GCA_045632745.1 Alloprevotella sp. | reverse complement strand
TTTTTCCTTTGAAGAAAAACTTTTTTCTTTTGAAGAAGGAAAAATTTGCGCTGTTTTCCGAAAATTTTTGTTAAACTTCCTAAGAATTTCTTAACAGAAGTTAAAGTTTTAAACTTTTTTACTTTTTGAGCGACGTTAACGGATGTTAAAAAAGTTGACAAAGTGATTTTGTCAACTTTTAGTAGACGAGCGATGAAAAAGGAGAAAGGAAAAAGGAGAAAGGAGAAATAGCCATGCGGAAAAAGGAGACTGCGTAGCTGATGAGCGTAAGCGAATAAAGGAGAGACTATCCGGATTAGTTACCTTAAAACCTTAAAGCGAAGCGACTTCAAAACCTTATAAGCTCAAAATAGTAGACGAAATGGTTAGACTTGACCGCTTGCATGCACGCTGCATAGCCCTCATAACCTTAAAAACTCAAGACCTAAAGACCTTAACTCATCACTTTAAATACGGCAGTTGTACTCTATACTCCAGTTTCGTACTCTAAGATATTTTTATATCTTTGCAAAAAAATTAAGTTTCTCAGTCTCACCGCTCGTTTACAAGAATAATGTTCGTTTATATGAGAGTAGGATTGCGTTCCGAATGGCAACCTTATAACCTAAAATAGTAGACGAGTTATTAGGTACGAGCGATGAGAAAGGAAAAAGGAGAAAGGAGAAAGGAGAGACCATCCGGATTGGCTACCTTAAAACCTCACAAGCGAAGCGACCTTATAACCTCATAACCTTACAACCTTATAACCTCATAACCTCATAACATGACTCAACTGAAGCTTGCGAAAGTTGAGAAAAATTACTTCATCATGTCAAACGCTAAGAACTATAACAAAACAAAACTTGCCTGCTACCTCGGTTTCGTTACACAAGCCATCGTTGCCAATTTCACACCGCTACTGTTCATTGCCTTCCACCACGAATACAACATTTCCATTGCGAGTTTGGCGCTTATCCCCGCAGTGTTCTACATCGTGCAATTAATCACCGATTTGCTTTGCGCCAAGTTCAAGAACATCGACTACCGCAAGGGCATTATCCTTTCGGAAATCACAGCCGCCTTCGGTCTCATCGGTTTGGCATTCGTTCCTGCCCTGTTTCCCGACCCTCTGATAGGAATTCTCCTCTGCGTGTGTATCTACGCCGTGGGCAGCGGACTCATTGAAGTATTGTGCAGTCCGATCATCGAGGCTTGTCCCTTCCCCAACAAAGAGGGCATGATGAGCCTGCTCCACTCCTTCTACTGCTGGGGCGCAGTAGGGGTTATTGTGGGTTCTACTCTTTTCTTTACCTTCTTCGGACTGGAGAACTGGCAAATACTCGCCTGCCTTTGGGCGCTGATTCCGCTCTACAACATCTATAATTTTGCCACTTGCCCCATCGACCCCATCGTTGCGGATGCCGAAAGCATGAGCATGACGCAATTACTGAAGAACCGTATATTCTGGCTCTTCCTTCTGCTGATGATTGCCGCCGGTGCATCCGAAAGCACGATGGCGCAATGGACATCAGCCTTTGCCGAAGCATCGTTAGGTGTCGATAAGGCGATTGGCGACTTGGCAGGTCCTTGTGGCTTTGCCTTCTGCATGGGGTTGGGCAGGCTTTGGTATGGCAAGAAAGGCGAAAACTTTAACCTCTCTTCGTATATGATGGGAGCCGGAGCTCTATGTTTTGGCGCCTACCTGCTTGCTTCGCTGTCATCGCTACCACTCTTAAGTCTAGCAGGTTGCATGATAAGCGGCCTTGCCGTGGGCATCATGTGGCCGGGATCAATCAGCCTAACCTCTGCCCGTATCCCCACTGGCGGAACAGCCCTCTTCGCACTGCTGGCTTTGGCGGGCGACATGGGTGGCACGCTGGGACCATCGCTCGTTGGACTTTGCACAAAGTCATCGGAAAACAACATTCAGAGCGGAATCCTGGCAGCATCCATCTTCCCCGTAATGCTCGTCGTGTGCCTCCTCGCCATCCGAAGCAAGTGGGCAAAGCGCGGATAAAATTGCTGCAAAGCCATCTTCGAACGGAAGGTCCCAATCCTGAATCCCTGTTTCGGAAACAATACATACATTTTTTTTAACACGCATATACAATAAACAAAGCATAGGTGCGTTATTAATACAGAACTTCAAAGAAAATCTGTTTGAGATGTCTAACCAACCCCCTCTGCCTATGCACGATTCTACTCCATCCATCTCTCTCCCCAAAGAAGCGACATTAAAGCGACTCAGCGCTTTCGCACGCGCCTATCGCCCACAACTCCAGACGCCCGCCGAAGTCTCCACTACTACCGAGTACGCAGGCAAAGTCGTAATGCTATCGCCGCTTTAAACATTTCGTAACAAAGAAAAAAGTAAGTTGCTCCTGCCGGCAACTTACTTTTTTTCTGCATTATAGATAATAGTAGCAGCACGTAAGTTGGCGTAATTCTAATTTTATTTATAAATTTGCAGTGCAGTCGGGCTGACTCATATTAGAACATGGATGATGTGAGCACCAACGCTGCCCTTAACAACGTACAACACATTTCTCAGTATGAAAAAAATATTATTGCTTGGTAGTGGCGAACTCGGCAAAGAGTTCACTATTGCCGCCCAACGTTTGGGCCAACACGTCATTGCGTGCGATTCCTACCCCGGCGCTCCTGCTATGCAGGTGGCTGATGAATTCGAAGTTTTCTCCATGCTCGATGGCGAAGCGCTCGAAAAGGCAGTTCGCAAACATTGCCCCGACATCATCGTACCCGAAATCGAAGCCATCCGCACAGAGCGCCTCTACGACTTCGAAGCCGAAGGCATTCAGGTCACTCCCTCTGCGCGTGCCGTTAACTTCACGATGAATCGCAAGGCCATCCGCGACCTCGCTGCCAAAGAGTTGGGACTAAAAACAGCAAAATACTTCTACGCTACTACGTTCGACGAACTCAAGACAGCGGCTGAGCAGATTGGTTTCCCCTGCGTTGTAAAACCCTTGATGTCCTCTTCGGGCAAGGGTCAGAGCGTGGTAAAAACTGCCGACGACCTCCAACACGCATGGGAGTATGGCATCTCGGGCAGTCGTGGCGACCTCAAGGAACTCATCATTGAAGAATTTATCCAGTTCGACAGCGAAATCACACTTCTCACCGTGACTCAGAAGAATGGTCCTACCTTGTTTTGTCCTCCCATCGGCCACGTACAGAAGGGTGGCGACTACCGCGAAAGTTTCCAGCCCGCAGCCATAGCGCCCGAACATTTAAAAGAAGCGCAGGATATGGCAGCCAAGGTTACCGAAGCCCTCACGGGTGCCGGACTTTGGGGCGTAGAGTTCTTCCTCTCACACGAAAACGGCGTTTACTTCTCTGAACTTTCGCCCCGTCCGCACGACACAGGCATGGTGACACTTGCCGGCACGCAGAACTTCAACGAATTCGAACTCCACCTCCGCGCCGCCCTCGGTCTGCCCATTCCCTGCATCAAGCAAATGCGCATCGGAGCCAGCGCCGTGATTCTCTCAACCTTTGCGAGCGAAAATGTACCCTCTTACAAAGGTCTTGAATTGACTTGCGAAGAAGATGCCGACATACGCATTTTCGGAAAGCCCACAACACGCGTAGGTCGCCGCATGGGAGTTGTCGTAGTCAACGCACCGCTCGACGCAAACCTCGACGACGTTCGCGACAAAGCAAAGCGCCTTGCCGACTACGTTGAGGTTATTGAAAATTAAAGGTGTATTGAGCATCAAAAACCTCACAACAAGTAATACGTAAAGACTTTTGAGGAGGGTGTGTCAAAATGCTAATTTTGGCACACCCTCTAAAGTTATATTAGAGTGAGTAAAAAGTAAGGCGCTGAAATTGAGGACAAAGGGAGTGTACTGAAGTACATGACCAAGTCCGAAATTGAAAAGCAACGTAGCAGTTTGCTCGTTATAACACAATGCCCCTCTCTCGTTTTCTTCAAAATCGATATTAAAGCCTCTATGGTTGCTCAAACTCAAATCCTCAAATCACACGGCATCCGCCCGACAGCTGTGCGCATACTGGTATTGCGCGCACTGCAGGAAAAGGACTGCGCCATGTCGCTCATCGCACTCGAAGCGGACCTGCAGACAGTTGACCGCTCCTCCATATTCCGCACACTCAACCTCTTCCTCGAGCACCACATTGTGCACCAGGTAGAAGACGGCAGCGGACAGACCAAATTTGCCCTCTGCGAAGAGCACTGCCGCTGCGGCGAAGAACACGAGCACTCGCTCTCCGACTTCCACGTACACTTCTACTGCGAGCAATGTCAGCGTACACAATGCCTGCACGACATCCCTATCCCCGAAGTCGAACTCCCTGCCAACTTCGTGCTCACGTCTGCCAACTTCGTGCTGAAAGGTATTTGTGCAGACTGCAAAAACGCTATCAATTAAGTCTCCCCCTACTCTTTTTCGATGAAAAAACTATTCATTCTACTCCTGCTCCTCATCGCCCTGGGAACATGGGGATATCTCTATCAGAAGGACGAACTGCGCAAAGCCGGACTGGGCAACCTTGTTGAAAAGACAGACCAGGTCGTTGACAATGCCACTGAGTACGCCACCGAATATGCTGCCGAACTGAAAGAGCAAATCGGCGAAGCCACCGACCAACTCTCGGAAGAAGCGCAGCGCATCAAGGACAATGCTATCGACAAAGTAAAACAAGGCGCACAAAAGGTGGGCAACAAAATTTCGAACCGCAAACTCGAACTCCCCGCACGCCTGCAACACACTCCCGAACGCATCGTGGAGCATACGGGTTTCACCGTATCCTTCAATCGCGAACACAACAATCCCAATTGGGTGGCTTGGGAACTCACTGCCGAAGAGGCTGAAGGAACACTCCCCCGCGTCAACGATTTCGAACCCGACCCCAAACTCCCCGAGAACCACCAGGTGAAACATGCCGACTACACGGGTTCGGGCTACGACCGCGGACATATGGTGCCTGCCGCCGACATGAAGTGGGACTCCAAAGCCATGAACGACTGCTTCTACATGAGCAACATCTGTCCTCAAACCCACACGCTGAATGCCGGCGGATGGGAAACGCTCGAAAGTGCGTGTCGCCGATGGGCAAAGCGCGAAGGGAGTGTCTATATCGTATGTGGTCCTGTATATAAGGGCAACCGACACAAGACCATTGGCAACGAACTGAAAATCACTGTGCCCGAAGGGTTCTTCAAAGTAGTACTCTCTCTGCGCGAGGGTAGCGAAAAGGCCATCGGCTTCTACTACGCAAACTCCAATGCCAAACAATCAATGAAAGCCACCGCCACCACAGTCGATGAAATCGAAACGCTCACGGGCATGGACTTTTTCGTCAACATCAACGACAAACTCGAAGAACGCCTCGAACGCACGTTCTCACTGAAGGATTGGAAATAAAAAGAACACTCCCTTTTGTTCGTTTAAACAGAAGTGGGTAACTTTGTGAAGTGTAACCTCTAAACATTTTTTTATCGATATGCGAAAATCGTTCTTTCTCTCCGCGCTCGCCGGCTTGATGCTACTGCTTTCGTGCCAAACGGAGCGCCACACTTTCGAAATCAGCGATGGCAAATTTCTCTACGACGGAGAAAAGGTGCAGCTTATCTGCGGCGAAATGCACTACCCACGCATCCCCGTGGAGTACTGGCGCGACCGCATGAAGCGTGCCAAAGCCATGGGGCTCAACACCGTTTCGGCCTACGTGTTCTGGGCAATTCACGAACCCCAGCCCGGCGAATTCAACTTTGAAGGTCAGGCGGACATCGCCAAGTTCGTCGAAACAGCAGCCGAAGAAGGGCTCTTCGTGTTGCTCCGCCCGGGTCCCTACGTTTGTGCTGAGTTCGACTTCGGAGGCTATCCCTACTGGTTGCAGAAGGACAGTTCACTCGTTTGGCGTAGCGACAATCCCGCCTTCCTCGCTGCCTGCGAACGCTACCTCAATGCGCTGGGCAAGGAACTTGCGCCCCACACCGTGACCAATGGTGGCAACATCATCATGGTGCAGGTGGAAAACGAGTATGGCTCTTACAGCAACGACAAGGTATATCTTGGAAAATTGGCTGAAATGATTAAGAATGCCGGCTTCAACGTGCCCCTCATGACTTGCGATGGTTCGGGCCAAATGCCCAACGGCTACATCCCGGGCATACTTCCCACCGTCAATGGCGCAGTTGGCGAGGACATCATGCGCAGCATCGACCGCTACTGGCCTGGAGGACCTTACTTCGTGGCTGAGTTCTATCCCGCATGGTTCGATGTTTGGGGACAGCGCCACTCGGCTGTGAACTACGAACGTCCCGCTCAGCAGTTGGACTGGATGCTCGCCAACGATGTTTCGGTCAGCATCTACATGTTCCACGGCGGAACCAACTTCCACTACACCAATGGTGCGAACACCAACAACGGTGCTTACGAACCCCAGCCTACAAGCTACGACTACGACGCGCCTCTTGGCGAATACGGCAATGCTTATCCGAAATACCATGCCTTCCGCGAAGTGATTCAGAAACACCTGCCCGAAGGCAAGACATTGCCCCCCGTACCTGCCGACAATCCTACGACAAACTTTGCAGAAGTGGAACTCCAGGAGTGGGCACCGCTGAGCGAAGCCTATGGCAAGCAAATCCAGTCGGAAAACGTGCTGACTATGGAGGACGTAGGTCAGGACTACGGCTACATCCTCTACGAAACCACCATCCCCGAGCCTACTAAGGGCAAGTTGCTCATCAAGGACTTGCGCGACTATGCAGTAGTGATGCTCGACGGCACACCCATCCGCAGCCTCGACCGCCGCTTCCGTCAGAACAATCTGGAAATCGAAGTGACAAAGGCCGGCACTAAGCTTTCAATCCTCGTGGAAAACGGCGGACGCGTGAACTACGGCAAAGACCTGATGAACAACCTCAAGGGTATTACCAAGTTCGTTTCGCTCAACGGCGTAGAACTCAAAAACTGGACCATCACTCCCCTGCCCCTCCACCGCGCCGACGTTGATGACTTCGACTTTGAAGAGGGCATGCATCATGGCAACCAACCGGGCTTCCTCCGCGGCACATTCCAAATTGACTCCATCGGCGACACCTTCATCGACCTCACAGGTTGGGGCAAGGGTGCTGTTTGGGTAAACGGCAAGTCGCTCGGCAAGTTCTGGGGCATTGGTCCTCAGCAAACGCTCTACCTCCCTGCGCCCTGGATGAAGAAGGGCAAGAACGAAATTGTAGTCTTCGAAATGGAGAGCACCGGTCGTCGCGCCCTCAAGGGCATCGACCACCCCATCCTCAACCAACTCGGTCCCGACAAGAATGCTACGCTGGGCGTTCGCGACTACTCGCGCAAACCCATCCTCGACGCTGGCGACGGCATCCTCAAGGCTACGCTGAAGAAGGAAAACGGTTGGCAGGAATTCACATTCGATGGTAGCAAAACGCTGCGCCACCTCTGCATCGAAGTGCTCAACACTTACGACAACACGCCCACTTGCATCGCTGAAATCGAATTGGTAAGCGAAGACGGCACCGTACTCAACAAGGACTTCTGGAGCTACGTTCACACCAACTCCGAAGCGCGCGAATGTCGTGCCGACTTCCTCTTCGACGGCGACGAAACAACCTTCTGGCACTCTGCCTACCACGGCGAAGTTGCTCCGCTCCCCCACCACGTCATCATTGATTTGGGAGAAATACAAACTGTGAAAGCCATCCGCATTAAGCCGCGCGACGTAAATATCCCCGGAGTCATCAAGGACTTCCGCCTCTATGGTCGTCCACAGTTCTTCCTCTACCAATAACCGACTTCACACAAAGCGCCCCCTACAAGCCACACGGCACTGTAGGGGGCGCTACTTTTCAACTTGATATAATCCCTTTACTTCGCTACCGACTTCTTAAACGAGCGGAGTCCGTAAATCGTAATAATCGCGAAGCACAGGAAAGGCAGTATGAACGACGCGTTCACCGCAGGATGACCCGCTACGCTGCCCTGGTCTATAATCAACCCCTGAAGCGGGGGCATGATAGCACCACCAACGATGGCCATCACGAGGAATGCAGCGCCGAGTGAAGTGTCTTGCGCATCGACATCCTCAAGCGCAATGCCATAAATCGTGGGGAACATGAGCGACATGAAAGCAGAGATGGCTACCAGGCAATAGAGCCCTGTCATGCCCACAAAGAGAATGGTGCCCGCCGTGCAGAGCATAGCGCCCACGCCAAAGATAGCAAGGAGTCGGCGCGAATTGACGTACTTCATCAGGAAGGTGCTGATGAATCGGCTGCAAAGGAACATCGCCATCGCAAAGATGTTGTAATTCTGCGCCGTCGCTTTGTTGATGCCCAAATTGTCGGCGTACTGAATAATGAAGGTCCACACCATGATTTGCGCTGCTACGTAGAACATCTGCGCTACTACGCCTTCGCGATAAATGCTGTTGTGCCACAAACGTCGCAAGGTGTTGAAGGCAGAATCCTGCTTTACGGCTGCCGATGTTTGGGGCATCTTCTTAAACGCTATGATAAGGAACATCAGTACTACGACAACGCCCAACGCTACATAGGGGTCGCGAATCTCAGCAAGGTCGTGCAGACGTATCTCGGCTTTCTCCGCCGCGCTGAGCGTATGGAAGAAAGTTTCGCCTGCCGCGTCGCGACGGTCCGACCAAAGCGCAGGAAGCACAATGAGCGACGCTACCGCCATGCCCGAGAGCGAGCCCATCGGGTTGAAGGCTTGCGCCAGATTGAGACGGCGCGTAGAAGTTTCCTTACTGCCAAGGGAGAGAATAAAGGGGTTGGCTGTCGTTTCGAGGAATGCAAGCCCGAAGGTCAAGATGTAGAGCGACAGGCAGAAGAAGTAGAAGTTCTGCATCTCTGCCGCTGGGATAAAGAGGAATGCGCCCACGGCATAGAGACCGAGCCCTATGAGAATACCAGTTTTGTAGCTAAACCTGCGGATAAACAAGGCGGCAGGTATTGCCATCGTAGCATATCCGCCATAGAAGGCGCACTGCACCCATGAAGCCTCGAATGCCGAAAGTTCCATCACCGTTTGAAACGCTGCTACCATGGGGTTGGTAATGTCGTTGGCAAACCCCCAGAGCGCAAAGAGCGAGGTAATGAGAACGAAGGTTACGAGGTATTTTTTTTCAACGAGTTTGTTCATTGGAAGGAAAGTTTTATTAAAAATTTCTAGAAGTTCTAGATAGTCTAGATATTCTAGATACTCTAGATTTTCTAGAGATTCTATACAATTAATACAAGTGGAACATGCGTTCCATGAGTTGCCACTTCTCAGCAGAGGAGAGTCCCTCCTTCACGAGTTGGAATTCAGCCATATAGTCTTCCCACTCAGCCTGTCGGGGCAAGGTGGAGAGACGTGTCATGGCGCTGTCCCAATCAAAGTCGAGGGGCGTTTCGACAATCATAAAGAGACGCGTACCGAGGATGTAGATTTCCATTTCGAGGATGCCCACTTCGCGAATGCCGGCAATAATTTCCTTCCAAGCATGCTCCTTGCTGTGACGCTTGCGATATTCAGCAATGAGTTCAGGATTGTCGCGCAGGTCGAGAGTTTGGCAAAAGCGTTTTACGGGACCATCGTACTTCTGCACGGGGTAACCGTTCTGAGGATTTTCCATATTCATAATTTACTTAGCGTTGTCAATTTGAGGTTCAAAAATCTGAGGTGTCACACTGCTGCGAACAATACTGCGGAGAGCTTCAATGTCGCTCACCTCGCCTGCCGCCATCGCCTGCACAAGGATGTTGCCCATGGCTGTGGCTTCGACAGGACCTGCCCAAACGGGAATACCCAGCGCATTGGCTGTAAGCTGATTGAGCAGCGCATTTTGCGAACCGCCACCGATAATGTGCAGGCGCTTCAACGCCTGAGGCAGCATGGGATTGACGCCTGCGATGGCTTCCTTGTACTTCGCTGCTAAGGACTGCAGCACGCAGCGCGTTATTTCTGCCTTCGTTTGCGGCACAGGCTGCGAAGTTTGTTTGCAGTAGTCGCAAATGGCTTGCTCCATCGATGACGGATTCATAAAGGCTGCGTCTGCCACAGGGATGTAGGCATTGATAACAGCCTGCTCGGCAGCGGGGAGGAGTTCGGCAAAAGTTTGTTCCTCGCCACGCTCTTTCCACTCTGCCATAAGGCGCTGCAATATCCAGAGACCTGTGATATTCTGCAGGAAACGGATTTTTCCGCCTACGCCACCCTCGTTCGTAAACTGCGCAAGGCGCGCTGCTTCGGTAAGGATGGGTTCGGAGATTTCCACACCCAGGAGCGACCACGTTCCGGAACTCAAGAAAGCAACAACTTCCGACGTATCGACCGCCGGAACGGCTGCTACTGCCGAAGCCGTGTCGTGCGAACCGACTGCCACCACCTTGACTTCGCCCAGCCCGGTTTCTTCAGCGATGTCCTTGCGCAGCGTGCCACGCACAGTGCCAGGCATCACGATTTCGCCAAAGATATGCTTGGGTAAGCCCAACGTCTCAATCGTTTGCCACGACCATGCGCGCTGTCGGGCATCGAGCAATTCGGAAGTCGAGGCGATGCAATATTCATTGTTGGCAACGCCCGTAAGGAAGTAGCTGAAAAGGTCGGGCATAAAGAGCAAACGGTCGGCTGCCTGCAACTGAGCTGTACCCTTCATGCTGTAGAGTTGAGCGAGCGTGTTGATTTCCATCACCTGGATGCCGGTCGTAGCGTAATGGTCGGTGGGATTCAGAATTTGTGCCACCTCGTCGGGAACTCCAGCTGTGCGCGCATCGCGGTAGCACACAGGATTGCCCAGCAGATTGCCGTCGCGGTCAATCAGCCCGAAATCCACTCCCCACGTGTCAATGCCGACACTGGCTACGTCGTAGCCCTTGGCTGCAGCTTTTTTGAGACCGTCCTTCATGTCGGCAAAGAGGGCTGGGAAATCCCAATATACATGGTTGCCCAGGCGCACCTGTCGATTCGGGAAGCGATGTACTTCCTCCATCACGAGTTTGCCGGCATCGAGCCAACCTGCTATCACACGCCCACTACCACCACCGAAGTCGGCAGCAAGATATACTTTACTCATTATTATATTATAGGGTTTAGAAAAATCAAGGGCGAAACTATCTTTGAGGCTTTGGGCTTCAGAGATAAATTCACCCTTCAAATTATTTCATTAAGTAAGTGATCAAAAATATTTTTATATTCAGTTCAAAATGTTTATATTGCATCATGTATTCACAAATGACCAATCATGAAACGTATAAAAGAACTGAATTTAACCGAGGCTGTTCGCCTCAAATTAGAGAAAGGCTATC
>JAZQXH010000006.1:0-8362 GCA_045632745.1 Alloprevotella sp. | reverse complement strand
ACCCTGGGTAAACGAACCGCATGGTCTTTCGCCCTGTAAGGGCAAAAGTAAAAACATTTGAGAATCAATGTATTAGAACAAATTCCACTTTTGCCCTTTCAGGGCGTACCATCCGGAATGGATGCCAACCCAGGGTGTCGTTCCCTACGGTCACTTGCCCTGGGCTATGTACTTTTGCCTCTTCGAGGCGACCTATTACCGTTAAAATAAATGTGGGCAAAGATTAGCGAAGTTAGGGGGACGAGCGACAAAGGAGCGGAGGAGGTCTGTTAAAGTTCTTGGGTCAACTGCTATATTATTACCAAAATAAAACAGGTCGTTGTTGCAGTCTGTAATTTTGTCTCCGGCGTATCACGGGGATCTACTCGTATTTTATTATGCCGTGCATATTGTTCTTTAATCCTCGTGATACTCGCGATACGTGGAGACTTATGTTTCAGTCTGCAATTTTGACTCCGGCGTATCGCGGGGATCTGCGCGTATTTTTTATGCCGTGCATATCGTTCTCTAATCCTCGTGATACTCGCGAAACGTGGAGACTTATGTTTCATCTGCAATTTTGTCTCCGGCGTATCACGAGGATCTGCGCGTATTTTTTTATACCGTGCATATTGTTCTTTAATCCTCGTGATACTCGCGATACGTGGAGACTTATGTTTCAGTCTGCAATTTTGTCTCCGGCGTATCACGGGGATCTACGCGTATTTTTTATGCCGTGCACATCGTTCTCAAATCCTCGTGATACTCGTGATTCGTGGAGATTTAGTTTTAGTCTGCAATTTTGTCTCCGGCGTATCACGGGTATCTACGCGTATTTTTTTATGCTGTGCATATTGTTCTTTAATCCTCGTGATACCCGTGATACGTGGAGAATTTGTTCTGGTCTGTAATTTTAGCTCCAGCGTATCACGGGGATCTACGCGTATTTATTATGCCGTGCATATCGTTCTAAAATCCTCGTGATACTCGCGATACGTGGAGACTTCTATACAAAGATAGTACTTTAAAACCAAAATCTAATCGCGTTGATAAATGAGCAGATTTCGCTATTTACGCTTCCATTCTTACAATTTCGATGCACTTTGAAAAAATATTGTCCGAAATCGAATGATTTTTTTAATTTTACTTTGCAAAAATTTAAATTTCTTTTACATTTGCGCAAATATTTGAATTACAGTGTTCTAACAAAAGAACTTATTCTTAATTACTTAACAATAAATATTTTACAAGATGAAGACAAAGAAATTTTTAGGTATTCTCGTATCCATGTTTTTGCTGTTTAGCGCCCAGGGATTCTGTCAGAGTTCTTTGGTGGCGACGCTTTCGAGAGGCGACACACTGGTTTCTGTTCACTATGGAATCGATGCACTCGAGGAGGCATACAACAAAGCAAAAGAAGGTGATTTGATTACGCTATCGAGTGGCGGTTTTAAGGCAGTCGACATATCTAAAAGAATTACGATTCTCGGTGCTGGCATGGAGGTCGATACGCTTAATAATTGTTTGCCAACCATTTTGATAGGAAATTTTAGAATCAGCACAATCCAACAAAACGGCAAAATTTTGCACATTGAAGGGATATATCATAAAGAGTCTATTTGGGTTTATGGAAATGATGTACATGCTTCATTTTTAAAATGTAGGTTAACAAAAATCACAAATGTGAATTATGACTTTTTTACAGATGCACAATTTATAAACTGTAAAATTCTAGATTATAACTTTGTCGGAAGTGCATCATTCTATAATTGTTACGTACGTAACATAACAAATCCTAGCGGTATTCCTCAGGAATTAAGTTTCTACAACTCTGTAATAGTTGACGATGTTTCTGGGTTTTATAATTGTATTTTTAACAATAGCATCATTATCAGTGGTTCTAAGTTTTCTGCAACTAATTACGTAGAAAATTGTATCGGGGTATATACAAATCAACAAGACCAAGGTGGCGATATATTTTCTTCTATACCTGATATATATTTCAACAAATGTTTCCACAGCATTGGTGAGGTGTTTGATACCAATACCTATGACGGTGGTGATTATTCCGATGGCGACACTTATCAGTTGCAGGATTCCATCCGCACAAAGTACCTGAGCCACGACGAAACAGAAATCGGTTTGTATGGCGGATACTATCCTTACAACCCCATAACCAACGCTCCCAAAATCAAGAAATTCAAGGTGGCACGCACTTCGAATGCCAACGGACAATTGGAAGTGGAAATCAATGTTGTTCCCGGTGCTACTATAAAGAACGACTAACCCACTTACAACACATTCGTTTTGCGTATGCAAAGATTCATTATTTATGCAATCTGTGTGTTGTTGTCCTCCTCAGTCGTGTGTAGCGCCCAGCAATATGACTATCGCTACTGGTTCGACTATGCAGCAGGCGAGGCGATAAGCGGAACGCTCACGTCGGCACAATCCACACTAAAGATGGATGTTGACAACTTGTCGGGCGGCATCCACTACCTGCATTTTCAGGTGGCTGACACAGCAGGTTGCTGGAGCGCTACCCAAAGCAGCATGTTCCTCAAGGCAGATGCCGATAGGGAAAGCAATATCAAAGCTCGCTACTGGTTTGACAACGAAGAAGCGATTCCATGCGAAGCGACAAACGGAGTGCAGATGCTCGATGTATCGACATTGAAACCCGGTATCCACTACCTGCATTACCAAGCAGAAACAACCGACGGAACATACTCTGCCACAGCATCGAGCATATTCCTCAAAACCGATGCCGACAGAGATAGCAATATCAAAGCTCGCTACTGGTTTGACAACGAAGAAGCGGTAGATACGGTGGTGATTGACGGAGTAATGCAGATGGACGTTTCGACGTTGAAACCCGGTATCCACTACCTGCATTACCAAGCAGGAACAACGGATGGAACATACTCTGCCACAGCATCGAGCATATTCCTCAAAGCGGATGCCAACAAGGAAGGCAATATTAAAGCCCGCTACTGGTTTGACAACGAAGAGCCAATTCAATGCGAGACGACAAGCGGAGTGCAACAACTCGACGTATCAGCATTGAAACCCGGTATCCACTACCTGCACTATCAAGCAGGAACAACCGACGGAACATACTCTGCCACAGCATCGAGCATGTTCCTCAAAGCGGACGCCGGCAGGGATGCCAATTTCAAAGCCCGCTACTGGTTTGACAACGGAGAGGCGGTAGATACGGTGGTGATTGACGGAGTAATGCAGATGGACATTTCGAAGTTGAAACCCGGCATCCACTTCCTGCACTATCAGATTGGGACGAACGACGGGTCGTATTCTGCCACAAAGACGGCAATGTTTAAGAAGGAAAGCAGCGGCGGACTGATGCGCCTGGACTACTGGGTGAACGACGACACAGAGAACACGCGTATGAAGTTTGAACAGAGAAAAGACACACTACTTGCGCTGAAAACATCGCTCGAAGTGAGCCCTTATCCCATCAAACCCTCGGCATTCCATTTCGAGGTGGCCGACAACAAGCAGTATATCTACAGCAAGAACACGCTGCACGCACGCATCCACGACATCCCCGGCACGTTTGCAGAGGACAGCGCTACGTATATTGACATGCAAAGCAGGCGTGAGGTGACAGACTTCGTTGCCCTGACGCGCAATGTGCTCCGCACAGACGCCACACCGGCAGCCGACAGCATACGCTGGTATCGACTGGATGCTTACAAGGGACACGTACTTCAGTTCACAGTGAGTCAGCCTTGCGTAGTACAGGTGTTTACGCAGGAAGGCGAGAATATATTCAACGAAGCCGGAACGGTGGTGAAGGACTCCTTCGTCTGCAACACCATGCTCGATGGCACACACTATCTGGCACTGCACAGCGTGAAAGGCACTGCGCCCGAAACCTCCATCCTGTACGAAAGCTACTATGCACTGAACTACCGCGTGCAGTACTATGTTGACGGAAAACTGTATGCCACCGACAGCATAACCGAACGTCAGCCGATTGTGCCACCGACTGCGCCCACAAAGGAAGGACACACTTTCATTGGTTGGGACGGATTGCCCGACGTAATGCCAGCAGAGGATGTCGTGGTAAATGCGAAGTTTGATGTAAACGTGTACCGCATTACCTACAAGGTAGATGGTAAGACTTATCAAACGGACAGCATTGCCTTTGGTGCAACAATTGTGCCGCTTACTGCTCCTAAGAAAACGGGTCATACTTTTACTGGTTGGGACGGATTACCCGAAACAATGCCGGCAAAGGATGTGGAAGTTACAGCGAAGTTTGACGTAAATGTTTACCGTCTTACTTATAAGGTGGATGGTAAAACACATCAAACTGATAGCATTGCTTATGGTGCAACGATAGTTCCGCCCACTGCTCCCACGAAAACAGGTCATACCTTTACAGGTTGGGACGGTTTGCCCGAAACAATGCCAGCAAAGGATGTGGAAGTAACGGCGAAGTACTCGCTGAACCCTGTTCAAACAGATGAACAAGGTGTGCGATATGAATTGAACGCTATTAGCAATACTTTTGAAGCAAAGGGAACTACGGATGAGTTGGTTGCAGACATTGTTTTGCCTGCTACGATTTATGATGTACCCGTGAGCGGCATTGCTGCGGAGGCGTTTAAGGACGCTGAAATCCAAACCCTCGTTATTCCTGCCACAATCCAGGAAGTGGGCGACGACGCCTTTGTGGGTTGTACGGAATTGCGCTGGGTGGACTGGCAAGCAAACGTGCAAGCGCGTGCAGAATGTTTTGACGCTCCCGAGGTGTATGACAATATGCTGCTGTTCTGCTACGGAGAACAAGCATCGGACTATGCAGGCAATGTGGTGGTCAACGGAAAAGCCAAGGAAATAGTGCTGATAGATACACGACCTTATGCTTCGCCTTATGACTACGAAGCAGAAAAGATCTCTTTCACTAAGACGTTTACAAAGGAAACGATGATTGGTACGGGTGCCGGATGGGAAGGCATCGTAGTGCCCTTCGACGTGGAACGGATCGTGTTTGGCGACAAGGTGATTGCTCCTTTCGGTGCGACAGGACAGTACTGCGATATTCCTTGCTGGTTGGCGCAGATGAAGGACGAAAACTTCGTGATGACCGACGCAATCAAGGCTGACGAGGCGTACATCATGGCGGTGCCCAATAGCGAGGCGTACGATGACGACTACAATGTAGAGGGCGACGTGCGATTCGAAGCCACCAATGCCCGACTAAAAGCCACTTCGCAAATGGCAACGACGCCGGTAGGCGGACTCGGACTCGTAGGAACATACGAGCCTGTGGAAGCTGCAGCAAACGTCTTCACGCTGAACGATGAAGAATATTGGAAGACGTACGACGGAATGATGGCGCCTGGTTCGGTATTCGTACAGGGTTTGCGCGATGTTCGTCCGTTCGAAGCGTATGTGCGCAGCACGAAGGCGCTGCACATGGCGTGCCTGAAGATTGGCAATGTATTGCCCACAAACATTGCGGGCATACAGAACGGCGGTGCCGATGCTGAAGCATGGTACACATTGCAGGGCAAGCGCCTGAACACGAAACCTGTGCATACAGGATTCTACCTCCATGGCGGAAAACTGGAATTCGTGCGTCAGCGATAAGTTTAAGATGAACCTTCGGTTCGTTGAGAGGATGCTGCGCCTCGTTCTGAGGAACCTGTCGGTTCGTTAAGAGGAGGCTGCGCCTCGTTAAGAAGTTAAGATGAACCTTTCGGTTCGTTATGAGGAGGCTGCGCCTCGTTAGATGAACCTTTCGGTTCGTTGAGAGGAGGCTGTGCCTCGTTAAAAAGTTAAGAGGAACCTGCGTATCGTTATGAAGAACCTTCGGTTTGTTATGAGGTTACTATTCGGTAGGTATTTCTTTTACTGCTTAAACAACGAGCAACGGCTTGTGACATTTTAACTTTTATAGCCTTAACTTGAGTAATGAAAAGAGACTGCAAAGCAATCCACGCTTTGCAGTCTCTGTCTTTTTAAAAGAATCTGGAAAAAAATATTTTAAATCATTAAAATAAATTCTTTCCGCGATACTTCACAGGTTTATTTTAAATATTGGTTTGAATAGTTAATTATTTCCTTGTGGAGTTGTTTTACGCTTGCAGTGTCGTCGGCAAGGAAATGGTTGGAATTGGGATAGGTGATGAAGGTGTGTGGAACACCTGTAGCAGTGTAAATCGAGTCTAACTTTAGAGAGTGCATGGGGATTACTAAGGGGTCTTTCATACCGTGCGCAATGATGATGGGTAAAGAAGAGGGCGTTATCCATTGAATGGGCGATGCTGAAAGAAGTAATGAATCGATGGTGTGTTTTGAGTAATCATCCGATTTTGACAACTGCTTTCCGGTGCTGATGAAGACTGCGGCGTCAATGTGCTTTTTGAAAGGGTGGTTGATGCCGTTTGCAAGTTGGTGGCGAATGTTGTTAATTGTATCAGTGGGTATGTTGAATAATTGTGTGAAATCTGTTGGTCCGGACATGCTGACAAGAAAGGTGAGTGGTACAGGAGATTGTTCCTTGTGTTTCAAACCATAGAGCATGGCGAGGTGTGCGCCTGCTGAGTATCCGGCGAGTGCAATTTTATTGACGTTGTATCCATTTTGCGCTGCGTCATTTGTTAATTGTTCGATGCAATGAGAGATTTCCTTAATCATTGTAGGGATACATGTTGCAGGCGATTTGGGTGATACGAGAGAATAGTTCATGCTTGCTGTTACGAAACCGGCTTTGGCATATCGTCGGCAGAACCATGCTCCTTCCTCTTTGCTTCCGCTTGACCAACTTCCGCCGTGAATGTAGAGTAAGCAACCTATGCTGTCAGGATTGGAGGACTGCTTATTGGGCAGGTAGAGATCGTAGGTGTTTAGCGCATGCGGGCCATAGGAAAGGTTTTCAAAATAAACTCCGTCCTTGTCTGTCCACTCCTCTGTTCTTCCTGCATTTTCTAACATGATGTTGCCGTAGATGTTTAGTCCAATGAGCGTTAATGTTGCAAGGAGTAGGGTGATGGAGATGATAATTAGTAGGTAGCGAAATAGTTTTCTCATTTTATATTGTAGGTGGGTTCTATAAGTTATTCGAACTGAATTCTCGTTAACTCGTTCCACAGATTTTTATTATTGGTGGTTGTCTAATATGTTTTAGTTGTAAAATCAGTTTTATCCGGATTTTTTGACTCTCGTACTGGTCGTGTCGCCAGCAACACATATTCTTTACAATTGACAAGAAATCTCCGTTAAATTTCAATTTAATTCAAAGTGCAAAAATTGAGTTCAGTTATAATTTAATGGCAAATTTTTTGAGACGTGCGTCAATCATGTGTTCGGGGATGATGTGCTTAATCGTGTCAACGAGTGCATTAATCAGAGTTTGTCGAACGTAGTCCTGACGAATGATGAGCGATATTTCTCGTACAGGTGTGGGTGTGGATAGTTGGCGCACGTTTTTCTGTTGTTCGGAATTAAGGAGTGGGTGGTGGAGTTCGGGAATAACAGTGTATCCGCCATTTGCGTCAACAATTCCGACGAGTGTGCTGATGCTGCCAGCTTCGTAGATATTTGAATAGGACGTTTTCGAATCGCAGAAGTTGAATACTTGGTTTCGCATGCAATGTCCCTCTTTAAGCACCCAAAGATGTTCGGTTGGCATGAGGTTGGATTGTATTTCCGATTCATGATAAATGGGTTCTTGTGGAGAGATGTAGGCAAGAAACTTTTCGTAGTAGAGCGGAATTTCTAATATACCGTCAATATTGAGCGGTGTTGCCAATATAGCCATGTCTAATTCAGCCTTTTTAATTTGCTCAATAATAACACTTGTTTGTTGTTCGCTTACATGAAGGTCGATTTGGGGGTATGACTTATGTATTTCATTAAATAAAGCGGGCAGGATATAGGGAGCTACCGTAGGGATGATTCCAACTCGAAGTTGGCCGGCGTTTAGTTCTCGTTCAGAGAGGGAGATTTCTTTGAATTGTGATAGGTGGAATAGGGTGACCCTTGCTTGTGCAATAAGTTTTTCACCAATTGTTGTAGGTTTTATGGGATGAGAACTTCTGTCGAATATAGTAACGTCGAGTTCTTCTTCCAAGCGTGTTATGAGGGTACTGAGCGTGGGTTGGCTTACTCCGCATGATTGTGCAGCCTTCACGAAGTGGCGATGTGTGTCGAGGGCTACGATGTATTCTAATTGTTGTAGATTCATATATTTTGTACAATGAATTATTAAGTAAGTGATCAAAAATATTTTTATATTCAGTTCAAAATGTTTATATTGCATCATGTATTCACAAATGACCAATCATGAAACGTATAAAAGAACTGAATTTAACCGAGGCTGATCGCCTCAAATTAGAGAAAGGCTATC
>JAZQXH010000005.1:0-14946 GCA_045632745.1 Alloprevotella sp. | reverse complement strand
AAAAGTAAAAAAGTTTAAAACTTTAACCTCTATTAAGAAATTCTCACAGAGTTTAACAAAATTTTTCGGAAAACAGCGCTATTTTTTCCTTCTTCAAAAGAAAAAAGTTTTTCTTCAAAGGAAAAATTTCCTACTTCAAAGGAAAAAAATCCTTCTTCAAAGGAAGTTTTCAGGAGGAAGGACACAAAAAAAGGCGGACTGAACAGCCCACCTTTCACATGTGCAAATATACAACATTTTTCAGCGAATTCCAAATCTGCATTTCGCGCCATTTTTACAAAAGTTAACACTTTAATACCCTCTTTTGCTATCTCTTATCTTACAAAACGGGCGGTTTTTGCTGACGCTAATTTTGACTCAAAAATCGAAATGCACGAAAATTATCAATCCGCGAATTTCGGTGTATTATAGGCGGTTTTTGTAAATAGTAAATAATTTGCTCGGATGAGCTACGGGTTCTGCCTTAATTTATAGAGCTTAACTCAAATAAATAGGTAGCTATTTCATCGGGGTGCGAAAAAAATCGTAATTTTGCACCCGCAAATAAAAAAACTTAAAATCCTATAGGTTAATTTCATGAAGAAATTTATTTCTCTCTTTGCGTTGCTCTTTGCGGCAACCATCACCATGGTGGCTCAGATTGACTTCAAAGTAAGTTACAACCGAGTTTCGCCAACAGAAATCGACATCGTATTTACGGGTAGCGCTGAGCCTGGCTGGCACATCTACTCTACGAACCTGCCCGAAGGCGGTCCCAACTCTGCCGAATTTGGCACTGACGTCATCAAGGGCGCCGAACTCGTGGGCGCACTCAAGCCCGGCGCCGGAGCAAAGACGGAATACGACAAGATGTTCGAGATGGACATCACGTTCTTTGAAAACTCATGCACCTTCACACAGCGCGTTAAGCTCACAGCGCCTGCTTACGAAGTGAAGGGCTACCTCAACTACTCGGCTTGCAACGACGAAAACTGCTTGCCCCCGACCAACGTGGACTTTGCGCTCCAGGGCGCAGATGGCCCCAAGGCTGCTGCTGCACCCGCAAAGCCTGCCGAAACTGCGACAAAGCCCGCTGAAAAGAAGTCCGTTGCTACCGACCTCGTGCCCCTCACGCCCGCTATTGAAGCTACTGACGCTGCTGCTCCCGCAACCGACGATGCAGCTACAGGCGTTAGCGCATGGTGGAGCCCCGTTATCGACGAACTCCAGGTGCTCGATGGCGGCAAGAGCGACATGGCATCGCAGAGTCTCATTGCCATCTTCTTCCTCGGATTGGTGGGCGGTTTCATTGCCCTCGTCACTCCCTGTGTGTGGCCCATTATCCCGATGACAGTGAGCTTCTTCCTGAAGCGCTCAAGCGACCGCAAGAAGGCCATCCGCGACGCCGTGACTTATGGCATCTCAATCATTGTCATCTACCTTTCGCTCGGCTTGATTATCACCGCTGTATTTGGTGCGAGCGCGCTGAACGACCTCTCTACGAACGCTCTGTTCAACATCTTCTTCTTCTTGATGTTGGTGGTGTTTGCCGCAAGTTTCTTCGGAGGCTTCGAAATCACGCTTCCCTCATCATGGGGCGCAGCTGTCGATGGCAAGGCTGAGAAGACAACGGGTGTGCTCTCCATCTTCCTCATGGCATTCACGCTTTCGCTCGTAAGCTTCTCGTGCACAGGTCCTATCATCGGTTTCCTCCTCGTAGAAGTCAGCACAAGCGGCGGTTCAATTCTCGCTCCCGCAGTGGGTATGTTTGGTTTTGCCCTCGCATTGGCATTGCCCTTCACGCTCTTTGCCCTCTTCCCCACGATGCTTAAGAAGGCACCCAAGAGCGGTGGCTGGATGAACAAGGTGAAGGTGACACTCGGTTTCCTCGAACTCGCATTCGCTCTGAAGTTCCTCTCAGTAGCCGACCTCGCTTACGGTTGGGGCATCCTCGACCGCGAAACGTTCCTTGCCCTCTGGATTTGTATCTTCGCCTTGCTCGGCGTATATCTTCTCGGTGGCATTAAGTTCCCCCACGATGACGAAGACGAGCGTCACACCAGCGTGCCCTCGTTCTTCCTCGCACTCTGCTCGCTGGCATTCGCCGTTTACATGGTTCCCGGTCTTTGGGGCGCTCCCTTGAAGGCTGTCAGCGCATTCTCACCCCCCGTTTCTACGCAGGACTTCAACCTTCACGAAGTTCATGTTGAAGCTCAGTTCAAGGACTTTGAAGCCGGCATGGAGTATGCCAAGAAGGTAGGCAAGCCCGTAATGATTGACTTCACAGGCCACGGCTGCGTAAACTGCCGCAAGATGGAACTCGCCGTTTGGCACGACCAGAGCGTGCGCGACCTCATCACAAACGACTACGTGCTCATCTCGCTCTACGTTGACGAAAAAACACCGCTGCCCGAAAACATCGTTGTCGAAGAAAGCGGCAAGACTACTACGCTCCGCACCATTGGCGACAAGTGGAGCTACCTGCAGCGCACCAAGTTCGGTGCTAACGCACAGCCCTTCTACGTGTTGCTCGACAACGAAGGCAAGCCCCTCTCCCACTCTTACTCTTACGACGAAGACGTTGACAAGTTTGTGGACTACCTCAAGGGTGGTATCAAGGCTTACAACGAATAATACAAAGCATTTCAACAACTTAACGAGCAATCCTCCCCCGCGAAGGAAGGCTCGTTAAGTTTCCATTTTTATATTCAGCACCCGATGCTCAACCTTATCCGCCGCCCCATAACCGAAGAACTGCAAGCCTACAAGCAACTCTTCGACACTACGCTGACCCACGAGGACATCTTCATGGGGCAGGCGCTTGCATACATCCGCAATCGCAGCGGAAAGATGATGCGCCCCATCCTGACGCTATTGCTCGCAAAAGAAGTGGGCGAAGTGAAACCCTCCGCACTGCATGCTGCCATCTCCTTGGAATTGCTCCACACAGCCAGCCTTGTGCACGACGACATCGTGGACGAGGCTGCCGAACGCCGCGGCCAGGCTTCGGTCAACAAGGTGTACGACAATAAGATAGCCGTGCTCCTCGGCGACTACTTGCTTTCGCTCAGTCTTGAGCAGGCAGCCCAAAGCGGTAGTCTTCAGACAGTTCAAACCATTGCCAACTTAGGCGGAACGCTCTCCGAAGGCGAAATCTTCCAGCTCAACAACATTCAGAGCGAAACCATCACCGAGGAGGCTTACTTCCACATCATCGAGCGCAAAACGGCAGCCCTCTTCACCGCTTGCGGACAGTTGGGTGGCATCTCAGCTGGCGCCACACCCGAATATATCGAACTGGCAAAGCGCGTGGGCACTATCATTGGTGTGTGTTTCCAAATCAGGGACGACATCTTCGACTACTTCACCGACGACATCGGCAAACCTACCGGCAACGACCTGCGCGAAGGTAAATTCACGCTGCCTGCCATCTACGCCATCAACCATCATCCCGATGCCCACATCCTTGCGCTCGTCAAGCGAGTGAAGAACTTCGAAGCCTCCGCTCAGGACATTCATGAAATCATTGATTTCACGAAAGCAAACGGAGGTATTGAGTATGCACAAACAAAGATGCTCGAACTGCGAGAAGAGGCGCTCAAGCTGCTCCACCAATTCAGGAATGCAGAAATCAAAGAAGCCCTCACCCACTACATCAACTACGTAGTTGACCGAAAATTATAACTCAGCGTTCGCAGTCGCCATAAGGTTCGACCTCCACCTCAAAGCGACTGCGAATCCTTTGTTTAGGCTTTTTTTAGACACAATTTTATCAATGTTTACATTTTTTTATAAATTTGTAGGCTAAAATAAAACAACGATACTTACACAACAACACATGGCTATCGAAATTAAAAAAGTGAGCACCAAGGCAGAGTTGAAGCAATTTATCCGCTACAACTACGAACTCTATAAGGACAGCCAGTACAGCGTGCCCGAATTATATGCCGATGCTTACAGAACCTTAGCTCGCGAAGAAAATCCCGCTTTCGAATTTTGCGAAGCCGACTACTTCCTGGCTTACAAGGACAACGTGCTTGTGGGTCGTGTGGCAGCCATTATTAACCACCGCGCCAACGAAACGTGGAACCAGAAGTGCGTGCGCTTCGGATGGATTGACTTCATCGACGACATGGAAGTGAGCAAGGCGCTCATCGACACCGTACGCGCATGGGGCAAGGAGCGCGGCATGACAGAGATTGAAGGTCCGCTCGGCTTCACCGACCTCGACCCCGAAGGCATGCTCGTAGAAGGTTTCGACCAGCTCTCCACGATGGCCACCATCTATAACTATCCCTACTATCCTCAGCACATGGAAGCCCTCGGCATGGAGAAAGCCACTGACTGGGTAGAACGCAAAATCTACATCCCCGATGCTGTGCCCGAAAAGCATAAGCGCATCTCCGACATTGTGCTGAAGAAGTACGGCCTGCGCATCCGAAAGTTCAAGAACAAATGGGAAGTGTTGCGCTCAGGTATTGTGCACGACATCTTCCGCTTGATAAACGAATCGTACACACCGCTCTTCGGCTTCTCACGCCTGTCAGAAAAGCAGATTGACTACTACGTCAGAGCTTACGTGCCCGTGCTCGACCTCCGAATGGTGACCATCGTTGAGAACGAAGAAGGCGAAGTCATTGCCGTAGGCGTTTCGATGCCCTCGCTCTCCGAAGCTTTGCAGAAATCCAAGGGCAAGTTATTCCCCTTCGGCTGGTGGCACCTGCTCAAGGCGCTCACTTGGAAGAAGTCGCACGTACTCGACTTGCTCCTCGTGGCTGTACGCCCCGACTATCAAAGCAAAGGCGTCAACGCCCCACTCTTCTGCGACCTCATTCCTATCTATCAGCAGATGGGCTTTGAATATGCCGAATCCAATCCCCAACTGGAGGAGAACGACAAGGCTATCAGCCAGTGGCAATACTTCAAGACCGAAGACCACAAACGTCGCCGCTGCTTCAAAGCATCGCTTTAGTGCGGCATCTCAAAAGGCCCGTGCCAAAAACAAAGTATGCTCGAAACCGCTGGGCAAAGACGGCACAACCTTTTTCCTACACCTTACTTCAAACACTCCCGCAGGCCCCTCTTCACCATGGAAGAAATCACACAAAAACCCACCGTCAACTACGACGAAAGTAAAATACGCCACCTCGAAGGTACAGAGCACATCCGCATGCGTCCGGGGATGTATATCGGACGTCTCGGCGATGGCTCGCACGCTGAGGACGGCATCTACGTGCTCCTGAAGGAGACGATTGACAACTCAATCGACGAATTCAACGAAGGCTTTGGTAAGCGCATCGAGGTGGACATCGAAGACGAAAAATCGTGCGCCATCCGCGACTACGGACGCGGCATTCCGCTCGGAGCACTTATCCCCGCAGTGTCGCAGCTCAACACGGGTGGTAAGTACGACACGTCGGTATTCACCGCATCGGTCGGCCTCAACGGGGTCGGCCTTAAAGCTGTTAATGCCCTGAGCAGCAAATTCATTGCGCGCTCCGTACGCGAAGGTCAGATGCACGAAGCCACCTTTGAGTGCGGCAAACTTGTCAACGATGTGTATGCAGCCACCGAGGAAGAGGACGGAACGTTTATTTACTTTGAACCCGACGCAACCCTCTTCAAGCACTACCGTTTCCACGGTGAGTTCGTTGAATTCATGTTGCGCAACTACACATACCTCAACAGCGGACTGACGATTACCTACAACGGACGCCGCATCGTCAGTCGCAACGGATTGGAGGATTTGCTCACCGACAATCTGACAACCCCTGCGCTCTACCCCATCGTGCACATCAAGGGCGAAGGCATCGACATCGCCTTCACACACACGGGGCAGTATGGCGAAGAATACTACTCCTACGTCAATGGTCAGCACACCACGCAGGGCGGCACGCACCAAAGCGCATTCAAGGAGCACATTGCCCGTACCATCAAGGAGTTTTACGGCAAGAACTACGACGTTCAGGACGTGCGCAACGGCCTTGTGGCAGCTATCGCGGTGCGCGTCATCGAACCCCTCTTTGAAAGTCAGACGAAGATTAAGCTCGGCTCGCTCGTCATGGCGCCCGACAAAGATTCGCAGGGCAATCCCTTCCCGCTATCGGGCGTGAGTGTCAATAAGTTTGTCGGCGACTTCATCAAGTCGAACGTCGATAATTACCTCCACCGCAACCTCGACGTAGCTGAGGCTATTCAGCAAAAAATCGTGGAGAGCGAAAAGGAGCGCAAGGCGATTGCCGGTGTAACAAAGCTTGCCCGCGAACGCGCCAAGAAGGCCAACCTGCACAACCGCAAACTGCGCGACTGCCGCGTGCACCTCAACGATGCGCCCCCCAAGGCAAAGAAGGGCGAGGAAGACGTCAACGACCCTCGCCTCGACAGTTCAATCTTCATCACCGAGGGTAACTCAGCAAGCGGTAGCATCACGAAGTGTCGCGACGTCAATCTGCAAGCCGTGTTCTCGCTCCGCGGAAAGCCCCTCAACTGCTTTGGGCTGACCAAGAAGGTGGTTTACGAAAACGAGGAGTTCAACCTCCTCCAGGCGGCGCTCAACATCGAAGAAGGGCTCGACGGATTGCGCTACAACAAGGTAATTATCGCAACCGATGCCGATGTCGATGGTATGCACATCCGCCTGCTGATGATGACCTTCTTCCTGCAATTCTTCCCCGACCTCATCAAGAAGGGGCACGTCTATATTCTGCAAACACCGCTCTTCCGCGTGCGAAATAAGAAGCGCAAGGAGCGCAAAGAGCGTGTAGCCACGGACGAAGTTAATGCCAAGAGCGCCGGAGCAGCTGTCATGAAAAAGGCAAAGTCGAGCGACCGCGCTGAGTACGAAACCGTATATTGCTACAGCGAGGAAGAGCGCCTGGCAGCCGTCGAACGCCTCTCGCCCAACCCCGAAATCACCCGATTCAAGGGGCTTGGTGAAATTTCGCCCGACGAATTTATCCACTTCATCGGTCCCGAAATGCGACTCGAACCGCTCACCATTCATAAGAGCGACAAGGTGAAAGAACTCCTTGAGTACTACATGGGTAAGAACACCATGGAGCGCCAGGGCTTCATCATTGACAACCTCGTCGTGGAAGAAGACCTCGCACAGGAGGATATCTACGACTAATTACCCATACCTGAACAATGAAGACCGCCATATTTCCCGGAACATTCGACCCCTTTACCGTAGGCCACGCCAGCATCGTTAATAGAGGACTCCCTCTCTTCGATCGCATCGTCATCGGCGTGGGGGTCAACGACAACAAGCGCACGCTCTACACCAACGAAGAGCGCGTGCAGGCCATTCGCGACATTTACTGCAACGAACCCCGCATCAAGGTGGTGGCATACAACGACCTCACCGTGGACCTCGCACGCCGCGAGGACGCTGCCTTCATTCTGCGCGGTATCCGCTCCGTGAAGGACTTTGAATACGAGCGCGACATTGCTGCCATGAACGAGCGATTGGCGGGCGTCGAAACCGTGTTGCTCTTCACCGAGCCTCAGTACATGAGCATTTCGTCGAGCGTCGTGCGCGAACTTCTTCGCTTTGGCAAAGACGTCACCGAATTCCTACCTCCCTCAGCCAATCCCCAATCATGAAGCAACTCACCACATTATTCCTCGCCCTGCTACTGTCCCTGCCACTCTGCGCTCAACAGGAAGTAAACTATCAGTTGATAAAAAAACTGCAGATGGCAGAACTCTACATCACCAATCTGTACGTTGACAGCGTTGACGAAAACAAGTTGGTGGAAGACGCCATTGTCGGCATGCTCGAAAAGCTTGACCCCCACTCTTCCTACACCAACGCCAAGGAAACAAAGAAACTCAACGAACCGCTCGAAGGTAACTTCGAGGGTATCGGTGTGCAGTTTCGCATGGTGGACGACACACTCGTCGTTTCGCAAGCCATCGCCAAAGGTCCGAGCCAGAAAGCCGGCATCATCGCGGGCGACCGCATCACTTCGTGCAACAATGTTGTCATTGCAGGCGTCAAAATGTCGCAAGACAGTATCATGGACAATTTGCGCGGCAAGAAAGGCACCACTGCTCACCTCAAAGTAGTGCGTCAGGGCGTGGCAGATACGCTTTTCTTCGACGTAGTGCGCGACAAAATTCCCATCCACACCGTTGACGCCGCCTACATGATTACGCCCACCATTGGCTACATCTATTTAGAGCGCTTCGGCGCAACGTCGGGCAAGGAAGTAACCGAGAAGATTGAGCTCCTCAAAGCGCAAGGCATGAAGGACCTCATTCTTGACCTCAAACTCAACGGTGGTGGCTATCTCGGTGCTGCTGCCGACGTTGCCAGTCAATTTCTGAAGCGTGGCGACCTCATTGTTTATACCGAAGGCCGCTCGCAACCCAAGCAAACGCTCAACGCCACGGGTAACGGCGCTTTTACCGAAGGGCGTGTAGTCGTTTTGGTCGATGAATATTCGGCTTCGGCTGCCGAAATCGTGAGCGGAGCGCTTCAGGACCACGATCGCTCAACGATTGTCGGTCGTCGCACGTTCGGAAAAGGCCTCGTACAGCGCCCTCTGATGCTGCCAGACGGCTCCATGATTCGCCTTACCACATCTCACTACTTCACCCCCTCGGGTCGCTGCATCCAGAAGCCTTACGTGAAGGGCGACAAGAAAGCCTATAGCGACGACATCGAAAATCGCTACACCCACGGCGAACTCTCCTGCATTGACAGCATACGCCTCGACTCCACAAAGGTATATACCACCCTCGTCAAGGGACGCAAAGTCTATGGTGGCGGCGGTATCATGCCCGACATCTTCGTGCCGCTCGACACGACGCAGTTTACAAGCATGTATCGCAGCATTTCGCGCAACAACCTCATCATGCTCAACCTCACGCGCTATATGGACAAAAACCGCAAGGCGCTCAACCAGCAATTTGCTACGTTCGATGACTTCCGAGCGCGCTACACCGTGCCCGAATCCTTCCTCCAAACCATCCTTGACGCGGCTGCGGAGAAGAAAATCACCGCCAAAGACGACGCCGAACTGGCAGCAACGAAGGAGCAACTTACCTTTATGCTCCGCGCCCTGGTGGCCTACGACCTCTGGAACCGCAACGAGTACATACAGCTGACGAACGAGCGCGACGACGTCGTTCAGCGCGCCATACAGCTGCTCACCGAGTAGCCACCCCTACCCTCCCATTAACTCCAAACCACATTCACATGAGATATTCACTCCCCCCAATACTTCAGGTGGGCGACGTGCTCCTTACGTCGGACATCATTACCGAAAAGTTTTGCTGCGACCTCGAAGCCTGCAAGGGCATTTGCTGCGTTGAGGGCGACGCCGGAGCGCCCGTGACGGTCGAGGAAATCGCTGAGCTCGAAAACGTCGTGGAGCACATTGTCGATGACCTTTCGCCCAAGGCGCTCAAAGTGCTCGAGGAGCAAGGCGTGGCATATACCGACCAGGAGGGCGACCTCGTAACGAGCATCGTTGACAACAAGGACTGTTGCTTCACCTGCTACAGCCCTGACGGTACCTGCCTTTGTGCTACGGAGCGCGCCTTCCGTGCTGGCAAAACATCGTGGTGCAAACCCATCTCGTGCTACCTCTATCCCGTGCGCGAAAAAACACTTTCCGACGGCACCGTTGCACTCAACTACCACCGCTGGAACGTATGTCGCGACGCCGTGAAGAAGGGGCGCGAACTCAACCTCCCCGTGTGGAAATTCCTCCGCGAACCCCTCATCAAGCGCTTCGGTGCTGACTGGTATGCCGAACTCGAGGAAGTCGTGGCGCAACTCAAGGAGCAAGGCTACTTAGGTGTAGAATAGTACTCCCAAGTTTAGTATAAGAACATGAAACAATACCCCCTGTAGCAGTGATGTTACAGGGGGTATCGTGTTATTGAAAGAAACAACATTACGCCATTCATTAAAAAAATCCGGACTAAGGTAGTATTGATGCTGTCTGAAACTCTATTGGTTTTATATTGCGATAGTTATTTTTTCGGTATTATACTATTTAGTAACAAGAGAATTTTGTTCGTACAAAAGATTCTCGCTAATTTTGTAAGGCAACAATACAAAGACACAATTACCGCTTGCAAAAGTTCGGTTTGCAGCAGTAGTAAATATTCTGACAAAGCAACAATGAAGACGCTCTATCTACTCGATGCCTACGCACTCATATATCGTGCTTACTATGCCCTGATACGCGCTCCGCGCATCAATTCGAAAGGCGAAAACACCAGCGCAATCCTGGGATTCGTAAATACGCTGGCAGATTTGCTGGCAAATGCGGCACCCGACTATATCGCCATCGCTTTCGACCCTGCGGGTGGCACATTCCGCCACGAAATCTATCCCGAATACAAAGCGCAGCGCGAGGCAACGCCCGAAGCCATCCGCTTCGCCGTACCCATTATCAAGGACATCATCCGCGCTTACAACATTCCCATTCTGGAAATACCGGGCTACGAAGCCGACGACGTGATTGGAACCGTTGCCAAGCGCACAGCAGGAGAGGACATCGTTGTGAAAATGGTGACACCCGACAAGGATTATGCCCAATTGGTGGATAACAACATCCTGATGTGTCGTCCGGGAAGCGGGGCTAAAGGAATGGAAATTCTGGGCGTAAAGGAAGTTTGCGAAAAATACAGCATCACTTCGCCACTACAGGTTATCGACCTGTTGGCACTCATGGGTGACACCGCCGACAATGTGCCCGGATGTCCCGGAGTAGGGGAGAAGACCGCTGCAAAACTCATTGCCGAATTTGGTTCGGTTGAAAAGTTGATAGAATCTGCCGGGGGTATAAAGGGCGCTATCGGACGCAAAGTAAGCGACAATACCGAAGCCATTAAGTTCTCAAAATTCCTCGTCACCATCAAGACCGATGTGCCGATGGACTTCAACCTCGAGGATTTCAAGAAACAAACGCCCAACGTTGAGGCGCTGATGAAGATTTTCGAGGATTTGGAATTTCGTACGCTTGCTGCGCGCCTGTTTCCTGCAGCCGCAACAGCAATTCCTGCGCAACCTGCGCCAGCCAGTCCCACGCCGCAGTCCACCATGCAGCTCGACCTGTTTTCGGCATTAGAGGAAACACTGACTACAGGCTCGCAAGACGCAACTTTCACCACCCAACTCGACACGCTTGCCGACGTTCCGCATACTTACATGCTCGTCGATACGCCTGAGTCGCGCCTGGCGCTCTGCCAAAAGCTCTGCGAGCAACATTGCGTGGCGTTCGACACAGAAACTACCTCGACACAAGCCATTACGGCGCAACTGGTCGGCATGAGTTTTGCCACGGCGCCAGGCGAGGCTTACTACGTGCCCGTGCCACAGAATGAGGAACAGTGCAAAACATTGCTCGAGGACTTCAAGCCGTTCTTCGCCAACCCCGACATTATGAAAGTGGGGCAGAATATGAAGTACGACCTCATGGTGCTGGCAAACTATGGTGTCAGCGTAGAAGGCGAACTTTTCGACACGATGCTGGCACACTACGTAATTCAGCCCGAAATGCGCCACAACCTCGACCTCTTGGCGGAAGTGTACCTTAAATACAAGACAATTTCGATAGAAACCCTCATCGGAGCAAAAGGCAAGGGACAACGTTCCATGGCAGACATTTCGCCTGCCGACATCTGCGACTACGCTTGCGAAGATGCCGACATCGCCCTGAAATTAAAACCGCTCCTTGAAAAGGAACTGCAGGAGAACAGGGTAGGGGACGTATTCCGCAATATCGAAATGCCACTCGTGCCTGTGCTGATGCAAATGGAGCGTGCCGGTGTACGTCTTGACACAGAAGCGCTAAGTCAGGCAAACGACACTTTTAACCAACGCCTTGCGCAACTCGAAACCGAAATCTTTGAACTTGCGGGCCACAGTTTTGTATTGACTTCGCCGCGACAGGTGGGAGAGGTGTTGTTCGGAGAACTCAAGTTGTCGGCAAAAGTGAAAAAGACAAAGACCGGACAATACTCTACATCAGAGGAAGAACTCGAAAAACTAAAGAGCAAGCATCCTATCGTTGAGAAAATCCTGCAACACAGAGGACTTAAAAAACTGCTCTCGACCTACGTTGAAGCATTGCCAAAGTTAATTCTGCCTACAACGGGGCGCATCCATACTTCGTTCAACCAGGCTGTAACGGCTACAGGACGACTCTCGTCCTCTAACCCCAACTTGCAAAACATACCCATTCGCGATGCCGACGGCAAGGAGATTCGCCGTGCATTCGTGCCCTACGAAGGCGAAACATTCCTCTCTGCCGACTACTCGCAAATCGAATTGCGCATCATGGCGCACCTTTCGGGCGATGAAAACCTCATTGAAGCCTTCAACGCCGGACACGATATCCATGCTGCAACAGCTGCGCGCATCTTCAAAAAACCTATCGAAGAAGTCACTTCCGACGAACGCCGCAAGGCAAAGACTGCCAACTTTGGCATCATCTATGGCATTTCGGCTTTCGGACTTGCTGAGCGCATGAACGTGAGTCGTACCGAAGCAAAGCAACTTATCGACGACTACTTCCTTACTTATCCTGCCGTCAAGGCATATATGGACAAGAGTATCGAAATAGCGCGCGAACGGGGCTACATTCTCACTGACTTCGGACGCCGCCGCTATCTCGCCGACATACATTCTGCCAATGCCACTGTGCGCGGATATGCCGAACGCAATGCCATCAATGCCCCCATTCAGGGTACGGCTGCCGACATCATCAAGTTGGCGATGGTGCGCATTGCTAACAGACTCAAGGCTGAAAATCTCAGCGCCACAATGATGCTTCAGGTGCACGATGAACTTAACTTCTCCGTTCCGCCCGCCGAACTTGAAACGGTAAAACAAATTGTTGTAGACGAAATGGAGAAAGCCTGCACCATGCAAGTGCCACTCGTGGCAGAGTGGGGGATAGGTGACAACTGGCTACAAGCACATTAGAATATTGGTACACGAGTAAGCGAACGAAGGAAAAAGGAGACTCCGAAGCTGATGAGCCAACAGCTAATAAAGGAGACTGCGAAGCTGATGAGCACAAGCTAATAAAGGAGAGAGGAGAGACCATCCGGATTGGTTACCTCATAACCTAAAATAGTAGACGAGTTTATAGGTACGAGTAGACGAGATGGTTAGACTCAAACGCAGGCTTGCACGCTGCATAGCCCTCATAACCTTACAACCTTACAACCTCGCAACCTCAAAGCGAAGCGACCTTATAACCTCACAACCTCATAACCTCAAAAAAATACACATTCTTACCATGGCAAAAACAATTAACATCCACTGCGTAAACACAGGACGCACACACAAAGTCCCTATGGGCTTCAACCTCGAAGAAGTTTACGAACTTCTGGAAATCAAGATGCCTTACGGATGCACAAGCGCTAAGGTTAACAACAAAGTAGAGGGCATGCACTTCGTGCTCTACAATGACAAGGATATTGAATTCCTCGACATTACTTCCGCCTCAGGTCACCGCACCTACACACGCTCCGTGTTCTTTGTGCTCTACAAGGCTGTGCACGACCTTTTCCCGAATGCCACGCTGCGCATCGACACAGCCGTGAGCAACGGATACTACTGCAACCTCGACCTGCCGGACGGTGTGACAGAGGAGCACATAGCAATGCTCAAAGCACGCATGCAAGCCATAATCGACGACAATCTTCCCTTCCATCGTCTTACGTGCCACACTTCCGAAGCAGTAGAACTCTTCCGCAAAGCAGGATTGGAAAACAAAGCTAAACTCCTCGAAAACTACGGTCGTCTCTATACGCACTACTACACGTTGGGCGATGTTGCCAACTACTTCTATGGTTCGCTTCTCGTAAGGACAGGGCAGATTTATATGTTCGACCTCGTGCCCTACGGCGACGGTTTGCTCATCCGCGTTCCCGATTCCAAAAATCCCTCACAACTGCGCAAACTCATTCCGCAGCCCAAATTGTTCGACGTTTTCCGCGAACAACACAATTGGCAGAAAATCATTGGTGTTTCGACTATTGGCGAACTCAATGCAGCCTGTCAGAAGGGATATACCAACGAACTGATCAACGTTAGCGAGGCGATTCAGGAAAAGCGCATCAGCCGCCTTGCCGATAAAATTGTGGAAAATCCTACGCTGAAAGTGATACTCATTGCTGGACCTTCATCAAGCGGAAAGACCACTTTCTCCAAGCGTCTAAGCGTGCAACTTATGGCGTGTGGCAAGCGCCCCGTCCCCATATCGCTCGACGACTATTTTGTTGACAGAGAAAAAACACCGCTCGACGAAAAGGGAGATTACGATTACGAGAGCGTCTATGCCATGAACATTCCGCTCTTCACAGAGCAGATGAATGCGCTCATCAAGGGCGAAACTGTAGAACTCCCACGCTACGACTTCCAGACAGGCAAAAGCGTGAAGAGTGGTACTATCGTGACGCCTACGGAGCAAACAATCTTTATCCTCGAAGGTATTCACGCCCTTAATCCCGAACTCACAAAGGATATTCCTGCCGAAAACAAGTTTAAAATCTACGCCTCTGCGCTTACTACCATCCTGCTCGATAACCACAACTACATCCCCACAACCGACAATCGACTCCTGCGACGCATCGTTCGCGACCACAAATACCGAGGATGCTCTGCCATCGACACCATTCGTCGCTGGCCCAGCGTAAGAGCGGGTGAGGAAAAGTGGATTTTCCCCTTCCAGGAAGAAGCCGACGAAATGATTAACACCGCAATGCTCTTTGAACTGGGGGCGCTGCGCGAACAAGCACTCCCCTTGCTCGAAGCCGTTCCCGAGTCAGCTCCCGAGTACACCGAAGCAATCCGCTTGATAAAGTTCCTCTCGTACCTCACACCTATCTCCATCCAAGGACTTCCACCCACCTCACTGCTCCGCGAATTCCTCGGCGGCAGCACATTCAGGTATTAAGGTAGAGTGCAGAGTACAGAAAATAGAGAATAGAGAA
>JAZQXH010000004.1:0-45677 GCA_045632745.1 Alloprevotella sp. | reverse complement strand
CAGTCCGCCTTTTTTTGTGTCCTTCCTCCTGAAAACTTCCTTTGAAGAAGGATTTTTTTCCTTTGAAGTAGGAAATTTTTCCTTTGAAGAAAAACTTTTTTCTTTTGAAGAAGGAAAAAATTGCGCTGTTTTCCGAAAAATTTTGTTAAACTCTGTGAGAATTTCTTAATAGAGGTTAAAGTTTTAAACTTTTTTACTTTTTGAGCGATGTTAACGGATGTTAAAAATTTTGACAAAGTGATTTTGTCAAAATTTTAGTAAACAAGCGAGGAGAAAGGAGAAATGAGAAATCAGAAAGGAGACTGCGAAGCTGATGAGCGTAAGCGAATAAATAACCTTGCGGAGACTGCGAAGCTGATAAGCAGAAGCGAATAAATGAGAGACCATCCGGATTGGTTACCTTAAAACCTCACAAGCGAAGCGACCTCAAAACCTTATAACCTTAAAAAGTAGACGAGAGAGTTAGACTCGAACGCTTGTTTGCATTCCGCAAGGTAGTTGTACTCTGCACTCTGTGCTCTGTACTCTAAAAAAAAAAACTCTGTACTCTAAAAAAGTATTCTCCCTCCCATGCTGTATCCAATATAGATACAATCGTGTGATATTTTTAGTTTTTTGATTTTCAGTTGATATTATATCTTTAAATTTGTTGAGTAGTTTTAACGAATGTTAATCAAATTAATACTAAGACTATGAAATCAAAGGTTATTTTTATCTTACTGATGATGTTTGCGTGCGTTGCAACATCGGGTAGTGCACAGACTTGCAGATACTGCAAAGGAACAGGCAAAATGATTAAAGAAGGAAGCGTAGCAACGTATGGCAGCGATAGGTTGGAGTGGTGTAATATTTGTAATAAATACACCTGGTTATCGACAGGGCATAAGCACATTTATTGCCAATATTGCAAAGGTACAGGCAAAGGCAGCAGTTATTCATCGAATTCGTCAAGTTCGTCGAGCAGTAGCAGCAAGCCTTCGGACGACTTCCTTGCTGCCTATCTGACTTACGAAGAAATGGAACAATTGAGAATCTGGAGCAAATGCCTCTACACGGGATATCCTTATCAAGGTACGTGCCCCTCATGTAACGGCAACCGAACATGCAATTGGTGTCATGGTTCCGGATACATAAGGGCAGGGTTTGGCGGCAGATATGTGCAGGTGATGTGTAACAACTGTTATAACGGTGTGTGTAAGACCTGTGCCGGACTTGGTTATACCACCCAATACAGCAAGCGACCCGAGCACATGAAAATCGTCAACGACAAAATCAATGAACTATACGAAATTGCCAAAAGGCGCAGCTATTCGAACTATTAAACTTGTTAGGTTGTAAGGTTATAAGGTCTTGAGGTTGTAAGGCTATGCAGCGTGGTTAGAGTACAGAGTACAACTGCCGTAAGGTATGCAAACCAGCGTTCGAATCAAACCATCTCGTCTACTTTTTAAGGTTATAAGGTCGCTTCGCTTGTAAGGTTTTAAGGTTATGCAGCGTGCAAGCAAGAGTTCGAGTCAAACCATCTCGTCTACTCGTACCTAAAAACTTGTCTACTATTCTTAGGTTATAAGGTAACCATTCGGAACGCAATCCTACTCTCATATAAACAACCAACATTCTCACGTAACCCCTTACTTATGCATGCGAAACTTAAGAAAAAGAATTACTCAAAAATATGTTTGTTTGGTAAAAGAATAAAGAAGTAAATTTTACCTTTCAAAGACTTGAAATGCCCACATCTCCAGTGTTCATGGGGATGTGGGCATGTTGTATGAGGCAAATCAACCTTTAGGTCTGATGTCTATGCGGTGTCCGTGTAAGACGAAGCGATTTGCAAATTGCTAAAGACGTTTTCTTGTCTACTCGCACCTAAAAACTTGTCAACTATTTTAAGGTTATGAGGTTGTTAGGTCGCCTCGCTTTAAGGTTTTGAGGACTATCCAGAATGTTAATAAAGCAGGATGGTAAGTAAACCGAATGGTAAATCTTATATCCTTAAAACCTTATAACCTCATAACCTTAAGACCTTAAAATTTATTTCACAAACTTTACTGAACGTGCACCTTTGGCTGTTTGCAGATGTGCGATGTAAATGCCGCGGGGTAGGGAAGCGCTCTTATAATTGCCGCCCTTGATGGTGCATACCTGCTTACCGGTGATATCGAAAATGATGGTTTGCAACACTTGTGTGTTGTCAGCTTTTACGTCGTGGATAGCCGATGTTTCGTCGTGCAAGTAGGCGAATGCCTTTTGCTCGTTCATGCCGCATGAAGCGACGTTGTCAACAATGCCACTGTCGTTGGTGACGTAAACAATGATGCGAGCATCGCGGAGGATGTCGAGCGTGTAGTTTTTGCCTGACTGCTGTACGAGTTGGTTTGCGTTGAACTCGCTGCAATATTCATAAACTTTGCCCTTAACTGTGGGAGTGTTGCCGTTGAGCTTTTCGCCGGCTCCTGAAGATGGAGAAATAGCCTTAACACCGGCTTTGTGAATATGGAAGCGCTCATCGTTGGGGTCGGCGCCGCCTTGGTAGGCATAGACGTTGTCCTGAACAAGGGCGATAGTAATCTTATATACACCTGCCGAATCGGTCTTGACGCCTGCTTTTACGCTGATGGTGCCTGCTTCGTCGTCGTATTTCGTAGTCAAGGCGATGCCTGTTGAAGACTTCTTTTGCAGCAGGGTTTCGGTGGTTTGATTAATAAAGTTTTCGAAGTAGGAAGAGGAAGTGCCTCCCAAAGAATAATTCTTGTCGAAGTTAAACAGAATGCTGGGGAAACTGTCGAAACCCGTCATGCGGAAAATCGTCACAGCAGCGCTGCTGTAGAGCGGATCGGAAGAGTTGTAGGCATGCGCAGCGAGGAGTTCCAACTTGTCGGCATTGGGGCTCTTGTCCTTGAAATTGTGGATGGCGGTAATGGCATTGGGGCAGTAGCCACAATTCGTCCCTGTGTTTTGAACGAGCAAAACGCGACGCTCAAAGTCGAGCGAGTCGGGGGCAGCATCAGCAGGGAGGGTGGGGACGTCGTTATAGACAACGATGGTGAGCGTCTTGTTCTTAGAACTGAGGTCGCCGTATTCTGCCCAGAACACGTAACTGCCAGTTGCTGTAAAAGTATGCTTGCCACCAGGAACAAGGGTGGCAGCGAAATTGGAGAGGTTAAGGTAATAGACCTTGGATTGCACCGTTACGTCCTCGCCATTGTAGAAGACGCCAAACTGAACTTCCTCAGCGTCGTTGAGGCTGACATATTTATGTGTGGACTTTAGCGTCAAACCATTTGAGGCTGTAGTTTCGTGAACGTAATCGACGGATGTGGTTCTTGCTGTAGCATAACCTTCGGCAGGCGCCATGCCGAGTGCGAAAGTTGGAGTCGCAATGCCGAGAGCAAGGAGAAGTAAGAGTGAAGTAAATATTTTCTTCATAGACTTTCGATTTTTTGATGATGCGTTATAACTTATGTGATTCCGAAATTGCTAAAGCAAGCGTTTTTGAAAATGCTGTCTTCAGGCAATTTGCTTTCTGCAAAATTACGAAATAGTAGCCACAGTGGATGAGATTTTTTGTTAAAAAACATTGAATCAAAGTAGTGGGTGAATCTAAGGTGATTAAATCACAATTTGTTTGGGGTGAATTTGAAGAGAAACATGTAAATTTGCGTGGAGAGCGATATTGGTGTTCTCCATATTCAGATTGACAAAAATTAGATGATAGTAATAAAATGGTAAACGTAAATGAAGACAACTATGTAGCATCAGCAACGCGGTATGCCGATGCTACGCTCTTTGCACGTTGTGGCAGGAGCGGAATCCTGCTTCCCAAAGTGTCGTTCGGACTTTGGAAGAATTTTGGTGATGCAGCAAATGACGTTGACGCACGAAACCTGATTCATTATGCCTTTGACCAGGGCATCACTCATTTTGACCTTGCAAACAATTATGGTCCGCCTCCCGGGGCTGCAGAAGAGTTCTTTGGAAGTATGATGCAGACTTCGCTCGCTCCCTATCGCGATGAACTCTTTATTTCAACGAAGGCGGGATATGAAATGTGGGCAGGACCCTATGGCAACTGGGGTTCGCGAAAATCGCTAATGGCGAGTCTCAATCAGAGTCTGAAGCGAATGAAGTTGGAGTATGTCGACCTGTTTTACATCCACCGCTACGACCCTTTAACGCCGCTCGACGAAACTCTGCAGGCGCTGGTAGACATCGTGCGTTCGGGGAAGGCCTTGTATGTAGGCATTTCGCGCTGGCCGCTCGAGGCAACGCGCTATGGGTTGGAATATCTGCGTCAGCACGACGTGAGGTGTCTGTGTTTTCAGGGACGACTAAATTTGTTGGACCAGGGTTTGAAAGAGGAGGGTATTATGGATATGGTGCAGGAGGAAGAGATTGGGTTCGTTTCGTTCTCGCCATTGGCGCAAGGATTGCTAACAAACAGATACCTGAACGGCATTCCCGAATTTTCGCGAATGCGCAAGGAGGCTTCGCTGCCCGAGACGGTATTGACACCCAAATTGCTCTCCCAATTGCAGGCGCTCAATCAGCTGGCACAGGAGCGAGGCGATACGCTGGCGCAAATGTCGCTGAGATGGGTGTTGCAGCATAGGGGTGTCACTTCGGTTATCGTCGGCGCAAGTTCGATAGCGCAGTTGGCAGACAGTTTGCAATGCGTAGAACGAAAAGAGTTAACTCGCGAGGAGTTGGAAAAGATAGAGCAGATTTTGTCGTGACACACGTGCGCTGCATGATGCCTTGAAGGTTGTCATATAAAAACGTTCTTGTCAAAATAATGTTCTTATCTCGAAAGCGTTCCTGCTTAAAAAAAAGAAGATTGCTTCAGACTTCCTTTGCGAAGGATTTGTCTGGAGCAATCTTCTTTTTATTTAATGGATGAATTATTAGTAAACAATAAACAGCGAAGCAGATGAGTCAATTGTGAATAAACAAACTGAATGGTTAGTTTTTCTCTGTACTCTGTTCTCTAAAAACGCTGCTTAGCCTTAAAACCTAAAATAGTAAACAAGTTTTTAGGTACGAGTAGACAAGATGGTTGGACCCGAACGCTTGCTTGTACGCTGCACAGTCTTAAAACCTCAAGACCTTATAACCTTAAGACCTAAAAGCCTCACAACCTCACCTTGCTATTCCTTGTTCTTTGTGTCCATGCAAATTGTGACAGGACCATCGTTGATGAGCGCCACTTTCATGTCGGCGCCAAATTCTCCTGTTTGCACAGGTTTGCCCAAGAGTTGCGAAAGTTGCTTACAGAAGTATTCGTAGAGTGGAACAGCGATGTCGTGACCGGCGGCACGGATGTAGCTGGGACGATTGCCCTTCTTGGTAGAAGCCATGAGGGTGAATTGACTGACAACGATGATATCTCCGTTGACGTCAATGATGCTTTTGTTCATCACACCCTGTTCGTCGTCGAAAACTCTGAGGGCGGCAACTTTTTTGCACAGCCAATCAGCGTCTTCGCGTTCGTCGCTGGGTTCTATTCCGAGGAGAATTAGGAAACCGTTGCCAATGCTGCTTTTTACGGTATTGTCAATTGTTACGCTTGCTTGACTTACGCGCTGAATTACGATTCTCATTTTTAATCAGTTATGTTTTTATTCATTCCCTTGAAAGGTAAATTTGTGAGACAAATCGATTGGAGTATAATAGCGTTTTGAAACTTTAAACACTCGTTTTTGATATTTATACCTTTCAAAATTTAATTTTCTTTGTGTAGAGCGTCAAAAATATCTTTCCCCTTCTTCGGTCCGAGTAGTTCCTGCAACTGTTCCGCTGAGGCCTCTCGAATTCGCTTTACTGAGCCAAAGGTTTTGAGTAGTATTTGTTTTGTCTTTGGTCCGATGCCGACTATGACGTCGAGTGCGGAAGCTGTATGGCGCTTAGCGCGCTTTTCGCGGTGGAAGGTGATGGCGAAGCGGTGTACTTCCTCCTGCATTGCCGAGAGCGTGTGGAACAATTGCGAAGTTGGAGAGAGCCCAATTGCTTGGGGCGGAAAACCGAAGAGAAGTTCTCGCGTGCGGTGGCGATCGTTTTTCGCAAGTCCGGCGATGGGAATGTCAAGTCCAAGTTCGTCCTCTACAACCTGGCGAATGACTTCCATTTGTCCGGCACCGCCGTCGGCAATGATGAGGTTAGGCAAGGGTTCGCCTTCAGCAATGAGGCGTGAGTAGCGTCTGCCCACCACTTCTTTCATTGAGGCATAGTCGTCAGGACCAGCGACGGTTTTGATATTAAATCGGCGGTAGTCTTTCTTAGATGGTTTTAGTTTTTTAAATACGACGCAGGCGGCAACGGCATCTTCGCCCTGAATGTTAGAATTGTCGAAAAGTTCAATTTGAAGGGGCAGGGTAGGGAGGTTGAGTGCAGTCTGGAATTCCTTCATGAGGCGAACCTGTTTCTGCTCAGGGTCGAGTTTTTCGGCTTGCTTGAGGCGGTCGAACTTGTACTGCTTGACGTTGAGTTTTGAGAGTTCCAGGAGTTTTTTCTTGTCGCCCTTAATGGGAATTGTTTGAACGGCATAGTTCTCGGGTAAGTCAAGTGCGAAAGGTACAATAATTTCGCGCGACGTACTTTCGTATTTCGTGCGCATCTCTACGACGCCGAGCGCGAGAAGTTCTTCGTCGGGTTCATTAAGTCGCTTGGCGTATTCGAAAGTAAAAGCTTGCACAATCGCTCCGTTGACAACGTGAAGATAATTGATGAACGCCTGTTTTTCGTCCGACTCTATGTTGAACACATCTATATTATGAAGCGTATTGCTCACGACTTCGCTCTTTGCGCGGTAGTTGTCGATGAGGTCGTATTGCACTTTGATGGCTTGCGCCTCCTCAAAACGAAGTTCTTCTGCGAGGCGAATCATTTCTTCGCGCATCTTGCGCTGCACTTCTGCGGTGTTTCCCCGCAGTATTTCCTTGCATGCCTCTATATTGTTGTTGTAATCTTCATGAGATAGATTACCTACGCAGCATCCTCCGCAGCGATGAATGTGGAAGTCTAGACATACCTGATATTTGCCTTGAGCAACGCCCTCTTTGGTCATAGGGAGCCGGCAGGAGCGTGGCTTGTAGAGTTTGCGACAAAGGTCCAGCAACGCGTGCATAGTAGGAACGTGGGAGTAGGGTCCGAAGTACGTAACGTGGGGTAGGGTGCGGTTGCGCGTGGAAAAAATGCGGGGGAAAGTTTCGCGCGTCACAGCAATAGAGGGATAGGTTTTGTCGTCCTTCAGTAGCACGTTGTAGCGCGGTTTGTACTTCTTGATAAGATTGTTTTCGAGCAAGAGCGATTCCTCGTTGCTCTTCACAACGATATATCGGATGTCGCAAATTTTTCCTACAAGCAAACGCGTTTTCAGGTTGTCGTGCTCACGGTTAAAGTAGGAATTGACGCGCTTTTTAAGGTTCTTGGCTTTACCGACATAAATGATTTCACCCGACTTGTCGAGATACTGGTAGCATCCGGGCAAGTCGGGTAAGTTTTGTATGATTCCTTTTAAATAATCGTTGAGCATGGCTAGATAGCAATGGGTAATGAGCGAGTAAGGTAAGACTTATTTGCAAATTGCAGAAACGAAAAAGCAAGTCAGAACGAGTAATTCTTAAAGGCGACAGACCTATTCGTTAATAACAAGCAGCGTGTCGAGATGCTTTTCCTCACCGATGAATGCGCGTCCGTTGAGACCTTCGATTTTTAGTTCGATAATACAATTCATGTAGATATCCTTCGGACTGAATTTGCTGACTAAGTTGTAAGCAGCGAGCATCGAACCACCTGTAGCAAGCAAGTCGTCGTGGATGAGCACAGTGTCATCGGGGGAGATAGCGTCAGTATGAATTTCTAAAGTGTCGGTGCCATATTCCTTGCCGTAAGTTTCCTTGATTGTTGAGGCAGGCAGTTTACCAGGCTTTCTGCACATCACAAATCCGCAGTTTAATCGTGCTGCAACGATTGCGCCAATTACAAAGCCGCGCGACTCAAGTCCTACGACTTTCGTAATGCCTTTGTCCTTGTAGCGCTCCACGAGTTCGTCAACCATCGCAGCTAAACACTCGCTGTTATTGAAAAGTGTGGACACATCCTTAAATTGGATGCCTGGGATGGGAAAATCGGGGACGTTTCGCAGATTTTTTAATAGTAACGCTGTATTCATAATTTGCTGATAATATTTTTGTTTGTCGAAAAATGTTTCACGTGGAACATTGGTTTTATTCTCGCGTGAAACATTTGTAAAAGTTATGTCTGATGTTTTAGAAATTACCGAATTCATCGGTTGTTTATCTTCCGAGGAGCACTAATAATACTGAAATATCGTTAGGCGAAACGCCTGGAATGCGGCTCGCTTGTGCGAGTGTTTCAGGATTAATGTTCGTCAATTTTTGGCGTGCTTCGGTGGAGAGTTGCGTAATGCTGTGGTAGTCGAAACGGTTCTTGATTTTGATATTTTCGAGGCGTTGCACCTTTTCTGCAAGAGCACGTTCGCGAGCGATATATCCATGGTATTTCATTTCAATTTCGGCGGCTTCAACGATTTCTTCGCGGTCGAGCGGTTCAATTTTTGAAATAAAATCACCGAAACTTTTTACTTCGTCGGCAAGGTCGGCAAGCGTGATTTGCGGACGGTTGATTAGGTCGAACAACTTGCAGCCACCTTTTAGCTCTGCTGTTCCTTTAGCCAGCAGGAAAGGGTTAATACGGTCAGCCTTTATTGAGAACGATTTGCAGAACTCGATGGTTTCATCAATCTTTTTCTTCTTATACTCAAAACGCTCGTTGCGTTCTTCGCTGCAAAGTCCGAATTTCTGAGCATAGGGTGTAAGGCGAATGTCGGCGTTATCCTGACGCAGCAGAATGCGATATTCAGCGCGCGACGTAAACATTCTATAGGGTTCGTCAACACCCTTTGTTACCAAATCGTCGATGAGTACGCCGATATAGGCTTCATCGCGGAGCAGGACGAATTCGGGTTCGCGCTTGATTTTCAGAACAGCGTTGATGCCGGCGACAATTCCTTGTGCTGCCGCTTCTTCGTAACCAGTCGTTCCGTTTACTTGTCCGGCGAAGTAGAGACCTTCAATTTTCTTTGATTCCAACGTATGTTTAAGCTGTGTAGGTTGGAAAAAGTCGTACTCAATTGCGTAGCCCGGGCGATAAACTACGGCATCGCGGAAGCATGGCATTTTGCGCAACGCTTCGATTTGCACGTCCATCGGCAGGCTCGATGAGAATCCGTTGAGATAAAGTTCGTTCGTATCAACGCCTTCGGGTTCCAGGAAGAGAGGGTGCTTGTCTCTCTCGGGGAAAGTTACGATTTTCGTTTCTACCGAGGGGCAGTAGCGTGGTCCGATACTCTTGATTTGTCCGTTGTAAAGGGGCGAATCCTCCAATCCTGCACGGAGCGCTTCGTGAACTTCGGGATTCGTTTCGCAGGTCCAGCAGGGAAGTTGCGGGAGTGCACGGAGCGGAGAAACGTACGAGAAACGATGATAATCTGTTTCCCCGGGCTGAATTTCCATTTCTTCGAGGTGCACACTTCGTTTGTCGATGCGTACGGGAGTTCCTGTCTTCATACGGTCGGAAACAATGCCATGTTTCTCGATGGATGCGGTCAAAAGTTTTGCTGCCGGCTCAGCGCAACGTCCTCCCTCCACTTGTTTGCGACCAATGTGCATCAGTCCGTTAAGGAAGGTTCCTGCCGTAATGATTACCGCCTTAGCATAGAATCGCGCGCCCCAAATCGTTTCGACACCTTGAATTTCGCCGTTTTCAACGAGTATTTCGGCAGCTTCGTCTTGCCAGATGTGCAAGTTTTCGGTGTTCTCAAGTATGCGGCGCCATTCGAGTATGTATTTCTGTCTGTCACACTGCGCACGAGGACTCCACATGGCTGGACCTTTAGAGCGATTGAGCATACGAAACTGGATAGCGCTTGCGTCAGTAACAATACCTGTCATACCGCCGAGCGCATCAATTTCGCGCACAATTTGTCCTTTTGCAATGCCACCTATGGCAGGATTGCAACTCATCTGTGCAATTTTGTTCATGTCGATCGTGATGAGACAAGTCTTGGCTCCCATTCGTGCGGCAGCAGAGGCAGCTTCACAGCCTGCGTGTCCGGCTCCGATGACAAGAACGTCGTAGTTAAATTCTGTCATATTTAATTAATGCGTAGTTTTCGACCGCAAAATTAGTAACTAATCTGTGATAAACTCTGATTTCTGTAGTGGAAAATGCGTTTTATGTTTTATCCATCTAGCCGAGTTAAACCAATAGTTTGTAGCGTCCGCCGCAAAGTTGCTTCACCCATCCGTTCGTAATCATTGTTGAGAGCGTCGAGATGATTCGGTGGATTGGGAGGTTTAGCGAAACGCACAGCACGTTGGCTGTTACGCCCTCCGTTTTTCCGGAGAGTTCGTTCCAAATCTTTTCTTCGTCCTCAGTGAGCACAGGGAAGAGGGTGGGCTGTTTCACCGCATTCTCCGCTCGATTGATGTTCCAGTTCATCGCCTTGGCAAAATCGTATGCCGAGGTGATGAGCGCTGCTTTTTGTTCCGCAATGAGCTTGTTGCATCCGGTTGAGAACTCATCGTTGATGCGTCCGGGGAAAGCAAAAACATCTCGCGCATATTCCATCGCAAGGTTTGCCGTAATGAGCGCGCCACCCTTGTTCGCACTTTCTATAACGATAGTAGCGTCAGCCATCCCTGCCACAATGCGGTTGCGCCTCACGAAGTTTCCTTTGTCGGGATTCGTCTGGCTCATATACTCTGTGAGCAGTCCGCCTTGGTTTAACATCTTAATCGCTGTGTCGCGGTGCATGGAAGGGTAGATGCGGTCTAATCCGTGTGCCAAAATCCCGACCGTCTGTAAATTGTTTTCCAACGATGCGCGGTGTGCGCAAATGTCAACGCCGTATGCAAGACCGCTAAGTATCAGAACATCAGGTGCAATCTCTTTCAATTTCGGTAAAAATGTGCGACAAATATCCTTGCCGTATTCAGAGATTTTCCGGGTTCCGACGATGGAAATGATGCGTTGCGCATTCAAATCGGCATTTCCTTTGTAAAAAAGCACCACGGGAGCATCCGGAATTTCGCGAAGTCGATAAGGATATTCCTCGTCATGATAAGGCAACACACGAATACTTTTCTTCTCACAGAATTCCAACTCCATCGCAGCTCGTTCCATCGCTTCAGTTCGTCCGGCGTTGATGGCTGCAGAAAGCGTGTCATACGTTTTCTGCGTAACAAGTTCTTTGACAGCGCCGGGTTCAAAAACTTTTTGTGCCGACCCTAAACTTTTTACCAAATGGAGCGCCACCGTTTGTGTGACGCCCTTGATGCGCGTCAGGGCGATGGAGCAGAGTAGTTCTTCACGATTCGTCATGGCATCATGCTTCGCTGTTGTTTCCAAAGAATATGTTGTCCAACTCTTCGCACTCCTTGAGTCGTCCGTTGATGAGGCACACTGTTTCGACGCTGGCTTTTACCGACAGTTTTTCGTCGGGCAGGCGATATATGTTCTGTGTGAATACGTACTTGATGCCCTCCTTTTTTACGTCCACGGTGCAGCGAAAGCTGTCGCCCGAAGTCAGCGGAGTTTTAAACGCCATTGTCAGGCGTGCCACTACGGCATCAATGCCGCGCTTGTGCAGTTCTGCGAACGACACATTGTAACTATGCAGAAACTCATGGCGTGCATGTTCCAGATAGTGTTGATAGTTGGCGTTGTTGACAATGCCCTGAAGGTCGCATTCGTAGTCGCGCACTTTAAGTGTGATTGAAAAAGCCATATATGTTTGTAAGTATTTGTTGAGAGGTTGAACAAAGGTTATTTCTTCTTTAAGTAGAATCTGCCGAAACGGCATCTTAGGCAGTTTTTTCGTTCGCAGTAGGCGCGCTGAAGTTGTATGAGCGCCTGACTGTCGGCGGTGTTTTCTGCTGCGATGCCCACTTCGTTCCAGGCGCGAACAATCCAGTTGTCCTCCGCTTTCAATTGTTCGAGCAGGTTGAATGCCTTTTCGCAAAGTTCAGGCTGATTGTGGTGTTTGCCGTAGCAAAACAGCAGCGGAGCAACCGCATTAACGAGCAGCAGACACAAAGAATTGTTCTGCAAAGCCCTTTGCTGGCATCGCTGCGTCGGTGTGCCGAATACGTAGTGCGAAGTCCAATATCCCTCAACATGCGTCGTGAGCAGTTCTTTATAGTCATCGATGTTTTCAGCATCTAAGAGTTGGGCAAACTGCAGTTGTTTGCCTTGAAACAGGTGGAGCAACTGCGCCAGGCGTGTTTGCGGAAAATTCTGCGGACGCATTCTCAGAAACTTCCATTCTTTCGCAGCGAGCGGTTGCAGGTCGAACTTATGCTTCAGAAAGTCGAACTCCCTACGCAGTGCCACGAAGTGTTCGTCTCGCCTTTCGACGCTCACCGCAGCATCATCGAGCAATCCTGCCATGCCGAAGAAGAGTGCTTCTATCTGAAAGGCATCGTCGGCATGTTTACGCATAGCGGCAAGCGGTATTGCTTTCGCCCATTTCTCGAAGGCATCGTTGTTCACGCCAAAGCCAAAATTGCGCGCAATGGTGATAAAGAAAGTGTGTTCCCAGTTGTTGCAATCTTGCTTCAGATAGGACGCCACTCGCTCCATTTTTTGCTCCAGTCGTTCGGCACATAATTGCGTCAGCCACTGCCGTACCGTGATGCGCGGAATACCGTTCAACACCTGGTAGCAAGGTGGATATTTGTCCGCCCTCATCAGTTGTTCGAAACGCAGTTTTATTTCCTCGGGTATCGCCATTTCCAGTTGCGGCACCTCGGCTCCGTTTATCACAATCGGGCAATCCGCATGCTCCACTACGTGCAGAATCACGTTTCCGTAGCGCTCATCCGCCTCATGATGGTGTTTAAACCAGTCCGAACTGTTCGTATGTACCTCTACGTTTCCTACCCAGAGCGTACCGCCTATTTTCACCTTGGCGTTGAAGAAGTCGGGACCTGCATCCGAATTGTGCAAGCCGGGATCGATTACTTCTACGCTTCGCCCGTCGGTCGTGACGAGCGGAGTGAGCGGAAAGAGGCGTTGCTGCCAGGTAAAGTGGAGTAGGAGTTCCATAATGGTTCGCATTGTTAATCTTACAAAGTTAGGACATTTTTTTTATTTTTCTTTTAATAAATGAGTTAAATGAGAATCGGGTCGCCGAATTGTCGTAATTTTGTAGTCAGAATTATTGCTTATGAAAACATTTGAAGAACTTGGCGTTTCTGAGGAAATTCGCCGCGCTATTGAAGAAATGGGCTATGCTCACCCCATGCCTGTTCAGGAGGAAGTGATACCCTACCTTTTGGGTATCGGAAACGACGTGATTGCCCTTGCCCAAACCGGTACGGGCAAGACTGCCGCATTTGGCTTGCCCATTCTGCAGAAGGTCAATACGCAAAGCCGCGCAACGCAAGCCATCGTGCTCAGCCCTACGCGCGAACTTTGCTTGCAGATTGCCGACGACCTGAAGGACTATTCGCGCTACATCGACGGCCTCCACGTGCAGGCTGTATATGGCGGTAGCAGTATCGAGAGCCAAATCCGTGCACTCAAGCGCGGAGCGCAGGTCATCGTCGCTACGCCCGGCCGACTCATCGACCTCATGGAGCGTGGCGTGGCGCGCCTCGACCAGGTGGAAAACGTAGTGCTCGACGAAGCCGACGAAATGCTCAACATGGGCTTTACAGAGAGCATCGATGCCATCCTTGCCGGAGTGCCCTCCGAGCGCAACACGCTGCTCTTCTCTGCCACGATGGGCAAGGAGATTGAGCGCATCGCAAAGACCTATCTTCGCGACTATAAGGAAATCGTTGTCGGCAGCCGAAACGAGGGCGCAGAGAACGTCAACCACGTATATTTCCTCGTCCACGCAAAAGACAAATATCCGGCGCTCAAGCGCATTGTGGACTACTATCCCAAGATTTATGGCATCGTCTTCTGCCGCACTCGCCTTGAGACGCAGGAGGTGGCAGACTGGCTCATTCGCGATGGCTACAACGCCGAAGCACTCCACGGCGAACTCTCGCAGGCGCAGCGCGACCTCACGATGCAGAAGTTCCGCCAACACCGCACGCAACTCCTCGTTGCCACCGACGTAGCCGCACGCGGACTCGATGTTGAGGACCTCACGCACGTCATCAACTATGGTTTGCCCGACGACGTTGAGAACTACACACACCGCTCGGGCCGCACAGGACGTGCCGGCAAGCGCGGAACGAGTATCTCCATCATCCACCTGCGCGAGAAGCACAAAGTACGCACCATTGAGGACGTTATTCAGAAGAAGTTTGAGGTGGGCACACTTCCCCAGCCGCAGGAAATCTGCACCAAGCAGCTCTATCGCGTAATCGACGAGCTGGAACACATCCAGGTGGACGAAACGCAGATTGCCCCCTTCCTGCCCGAAATTTTCCGCAAACTCGACTGGCTCTCTAAGGAGGACGTCATCAAGCGCCTCGTGAGTCAATCGTTTGGCCACTTCCTGGAGTATTACAAGAATGCTCCTGTCATCGAACAGCCTGCCGAACGTGCCCCCAAGGGTCGCAAGGAGGGCGAAGCACGTGCACCCCGCAGCCGCGAAAAGGGACCTCGCCAAGCTGAGGAAGGCTACGTTCGCCTGTTCCTCAATCTCGGCAAGCGCGACAACTTCTATGCGCGCGAAATCATCAACCTTGTGAGCCGCTACGTCAAGGGCGTTGAAATCGGTCGCATCGACCTTACGAACAACTGCTCATTCTTCGAAGTGCCCGAGCGCTATGGCGACATTGTACTCAAAAAGATGCGCAACGCCAAGATAGGCAACCGTGCCGTAGTCGTTGACAGCGCTGAGCGCACCGGCGAAGAGGTGAAGCGCGACAAGGCTGCTCGCAACAACGAGGCAGCCGCACCCCGCACCACCCGCACGCGTCGCGAACTCATCCGCGAAGTGCGCGAGGCGCGCCGCGAAGGTCGTCAGGCCCCCCAGGTCGCTGAAGCACCCAAGAAGTCGAAGAAGAAGTCTGCCCGCCAGATGAAGGACGAGCAGCAATATAAGCCCACAGGAAAGAAGGACGACTGGCGCCAGTTCTTCCAATAATGCGGTTTTCGCCTTGTTCTATAATCTGCATGTGGGATTTCACCCCACCCACCATTGCTTACAATCGTCTGTAACAAATTGCAAAAGTCATGATTAGAAACACAATTATAGCGCTCTTCCTGATGCTGATTCCGACAGGTAGCATGGCACAGCATTGGCAGTTTAAAGTAGCCGGCGGTATTTCAAAATTGGTGCCCAATACCGACGCCGTCGGCGCATGGTCGATAGGAGCGGGCTACGAGTGGGAATTCGACCAAAACTGGACGATTACGCCCACGCTGCTCTACACGCTGCGAGGGTGGGAAATGCCCAATGAGGCAGTCGTAGTGAAGGACAACAACGGTGCACCGCTCCTTGACCCCGAAACAAACCTTCCGCAGATGGGCTGGAAGAACACTACGGCTTCTGCACACTACGTCGAACTCCCCCTCATACTCAATTACTATCTGCGATTGGCAGAACGCAAATATGTCGTATTTTCTATGGGGCCCTACGCAGCCCTCGGCGTAGGCGGTAAAGTCAAGGTGAAGGGCGACACCGACCGCCAGGGAGCAGAGCGCCTCTACTACGACTATTCTACCTTCTCATCCCCCAAATCCCACCGCTTCGACGCCGGAATGCGCATAGGCCTGGGTTTCCAATTTGCCAATGGCATCACGGCAGCATGCGAAATGTCGAGAGCCTTCACCCAGGTGATGCCTGATAAGGAAAACACAGCCATTCAGGTCGTTCTCAGCTATACGCTGAAAAAGTAGAGCACCACAACGTAATATACAACTTAGAAAATCCTACTTTGATATTTTTCGTGCATTTCAATTTTTGCACCCAAAATCGGGGTTGCAAAAATTGCCCTTTTTGTAAGTTTAGAAATAGCAAAAGAGGGTGCGAAATTGTTAACTTTTGTAAAAATGTCGCGAAATGCAGATTTGGAGATCGCTGATTTTTAATGTATATTTGCATAAAGATTAAGGAGGGCACCGCTGCCCTCCTTTTTTTGTGACCTTCCTCCTGAAAACTTCCTTTGAAGAAGGATTTTTTTCCTTTGAAGTAGGAAATTTTTCCTTTTAAGTAAAACTTTTTTCTTTTTAAGAAGGAAAAATTCGCGCTGTTTTCCGAAAATTTTTGTTAAACAACGTAAGTTTTTCTTAACAGAAGTTAAAGTTTTAAACTTTTTTACTTTTTGAGCGATGTTAACGGATGTTAAAAATTTTGACAAAGTGATTTTGTCAACTTTTAGTAAACAAGTAGACGAGGTACGAGTAGACAAGTGAGGTTAGAGTCGAACGCTTGTTTGCACGCTTGCTTGCATTCCGCAAGGTAGTTGTACTCTGTACTCTTAAATGCTGCATAGCGCTTTAAAACCTAAAAGCGAAGCAACATTATAACCTGACTCAACTGAAGTTTGCTAAAGTTGAGTTAAATATATTATCAAAAAACAACTTGCATATTTCAAGAAACTTTACGAATTTTGTATAAAAGTTTCAGATTGCTAAATACATCTCTAAACTTAGCAACATGAAAAGATTAACATTCTTCAATTGATTTTTTATTGCTTTTCCTCTTTTGAAGATGAAGTATAGTTGCAACATGACTTATTCAAAGGGAAAAAGCAGTAAAAAGGATTTTGAGAATTTAGTAAAATCAAATATTGAAAAATAAGACTAGTAGTTTTTCTATATCATTAAATAAAATACGTCAATAAATATACATAAAATTTATATGAAATTTGGGTATATACATAGTAATAAAGAAGAGCAATCCAAGGCGTTACAAGTTCTAAAAATGACATCAGAATCAGTTGCTCTTGATGAACTTGGTATTGGTCGTATACGAGATGCCTTTGCAGACCTTATGTTTCCGGGTATTTCTACTCTTCAGAAGCATGTCAAATATTTCTCCTTAATGCCCCAACTTTATAAAAAAGCTACGGAGAAACGTTATAATAGATATTCAGAAGTTAAAGCTGAAATTATACGTTTAGAAAAGATTATGACTAAGAACCTATATAAAAATTCTTCGGTCAAACGGGGCATTACAGGAAGCGATATGATTAATAAAGGGAGCAATAATTATGTAAAATATGATCCAGCTTATATTTATAATTCAGGTTTACAAACTTTTGAGATTTTAAGGAGTTCACAACTGCATAAGTTAATATATTCTTCTTCAAAGTCTCTGCATAATTTACCCCAAATACATCGTACGGATGAAGAAGATACAGCAAATGATTCTATCGAAAAAGCAGGATTATTTCAGTTTTGTTCATTTCCTTCTGTCGATTATGATTTTACAGAAAAATGCTCTTTGGATTTAACTAAAGCCGATAAGTCATTTATTATTGAACACATTCTGAAAGCGCATGCTTGTAAAGGAACTCTTCTAAGATTTCTTGTTGATAATGAAGATTACATATTACCCCAAAAGTTTGATGAATTTATTTATGATTCATTACCAAAAGATTTGGCTGATTTACAAGATTTTGCTAATAGATTTGCAAATTTCATCTATTTAGTTCACGTGCGTTACAATTATATTTTCTCTGAATATAAAGATAATGAAATGCTTGAAAAATTTAATGAACTAGTTGAGCAATATAAGTCCTCTAATACTAATATTGATGATGTATTGGCAACCGTAAATTTACGTGAGAACAGTAGCAAGGACTTCTGTAAAGCAGTTGAAAGATGTATTTCTACATGCAGAGTAAATGAATATACTGAATTAGATCAACTTATAATCAATCGTGAAAGAAGAGTAAAAGGAAGCAGGCGTAAAATAGGCAATCCAGCTTATGTATATGATAGTAACAATAGAATTCATGACTATAAGCTAACTTATAGATGGGAAACAGTTCGTCAATTCGTTGAAGAATTAAGAAAGGAGGTAGAAAATGGCTGAACTATGGAATGATTTGCTTTATACAGATGTAATGCAAAGCGAAGGATATGTATTGGACTATGCTGTTCTCACTACATATAGTCTTGACATGCCTTCATTGCTTTCTATCCCATTTACTCTTGGTACCATGTGCGACTTAAGCGAAGCTGCATTACGTTCTCCTCACTTGGTTTTAGAAGCGATAAATAAAGCCTCTGGTAAATTTTCAGTATTTTGTAATGCTGGATGTATTGCAGTACCGCAAAATAATTCAAAGATTTATGCTCTTCTTGAACGTAGTGTTTTTCAAATATCACTTGAAAGAAAAGAATCGGGCTTTATAAATTTTCATCCCAAAGTTTGGGTTATTAAAGAAACTAATCCAGACACAAAAGAAAGTCAAATAAAAGTTGTAGTTCTTTCAAGGAATTTGACCTGCTCCAATGATTTAGACGTAGTATGCGAATTAACAGGGAAAATTCGTAATAAAACAGCAACAAGAAAAGCTAGGATTAAGCATAAACCATTGTCAGATTTTCTTTTATGGCTTAGTAATCGTTGTGATAGAAAATCTCGCAAAAATATAAAGTCAATCATTGAAGATATTCAGTATATAGAAAAATTTGAATTACACGATTCACCATTTGAAGATTATGATTTTTTTCCAATGGGTATAGAAGGATATAATGGAATAGAACAATGTCTGAATGGCGCCATCTTAGATCATGCAGCAGAAATAATAGTTATATCTCCTTTTATTGATTACAAGACACTAAAATCTATGACTGCTAATGCGCCTAAAGCGAAAAAAACTCTGATAACCAGGCATTCATCTATAAATAATGAAATATTATCTCTATTCAATGATGGAGTGTATGTTCCTAAAGAAGTATTAACAGATAAAGTAGAGAGGGATATAACTGTAGATTTACATGAGAAAGTATATTTTGTGCGTAATAATCAAACTTGTTGTAATACTCTTTATCTTGGTTCAACAAATGCTACACAAAATGGTTTTGGAAGAAATGTGGAATTCCTTGTGCGCCTCAATTTTGCGCCATACAAATCTTCATATGATAAATTCCGTAACGAACTTTTGTTTGATGGAAAAGAATGTATGTTTGAAAAGGTTAGTGCTGTTCCCACAGAAATAACACCCCAGGAAAATATTGTAGATGAACTTTATTTGCGAAAAGCAATTTTAGCAATTACTGAAGCAAAGGTCAGTAAAGATAACGAAATATATTCAATTATCATACATTGTCAAAATGACAAACTCCCTCAAACTGAAATGACTCTTTACCCTATGGGATTAGAGGCTAAAAAATGCATTTTGCAAGATGGAATAACATTCACTCAATTAGATTTATCAATGTTGACGGAGTTTTTTGTTATTTCTGTCGGTGAAATTAAAAGAATTATCAAGTTAAAATTAAAAGATTTGCCTGTTGAAGAACGAGATACTGCCATATTTCGTTCAATCATCAACACAAAGCATAAATTTATAAACTACCTTGCTTTTATGCTTACTGATGACGTAGAACAATATATATTAGAAAGCCAACAATTGGAGAAAGATATGCAGGCAAATAACAATATAATGAAAGAACAAGAATTAAGTATCTCACTTTATGAAGATATGGTTCGCATGTCTTACACTAACCCAGAACGAATTACTGATATACGAACTATTATTGAAAGAGTCGATGCATCTGTAATTCCAGAACATTTCAGAGATATGTATGATGTTTTTAATCGTGTTATAAAACAAATTCGACGTTTATGAAAACAGCAGCAAAAGATTTCCAATGTATGACGGCAGAACGAATACTTCATATCTATAAAGATTTGGGGCATAAGCGTGTGCTTCTTGCTGACGAAGTCGGGTTAGGTAAAACATTTGTTGCACGCCAAGTAATAAATCTTGTTAGAAAGTGGCATCGTGAAATATTGCATGATGATTTTTTCAAGGTGGTATATATATGCTCAAACGCAAATATCGCAGATCAAAACATAGAAAAACTAGGTGTCGCTAATAAAATGAGCATTAGCGAAAGTCGTTTATCCATGCAGCACCTTTACATTTCTTTATCAGATAAAATCAATAAAGAAAAAACAAGTAAAGAAGATATGCCGGAGTCTATCATCCCACTTACTCCATCTACGTCATTTAGGTTCTTCAGTGCTCAAGGAACTGCCAATGAACGTGCCTTGATGTTTGACATACTTCAATATTTAGAAGAGTTTAAACAATACAAAGAAAAGTTAAGTAAATTTCTTAGTTGTGAAGTTAAGTATTGGACAGCATATATAAATCTTTATAATGGTAAAATTAATGAATGTGGACAAGAATATATAGAACTAATAACCAATAAATTAAGAAACAAACTTACAGAAGAATTAATTCAAACAATCATCGATTGTGCTAAAAATGGTTGCGAGTATATTCAAAGATCTAAAGTTATCAATGAACTAAGGCGTATTTTTGCAGAAATCAGTATTGATATGCTTGATCCTGACCTCGTAATTATGGATGAGTTCCAGAGGTTTAATTCTCTGCTTACACAAAATGATGACGAGCAGTCTATGTTGGCTCAAAAGTTTTTTGACCATAGTAGATCAAACACTAAAATTTTATTACTTTCAGCTACACCTTACAAACCATACAGCACTCTTGAAGAGTTGAATACAGATGGATGTGACGAGCATTATCAAGACTTTATAAGAGTGATGGATTTTCTCTATACCACAAAGGAAGATAAAGATAATTTTAAACAAACTTGGCAAAATTACTCCGCAAATTTAAAACGGACAGAGGTTACAGATTTATCCCCTATTCTTTCTGCTAAGAAGGAAGCTGAAAAAGCGTTGTATAATGTTATGTGCCGTACTGAACGCTTTAATTCTGGTATAATAAACGATGCCGGAGTAACAGATGTGGTAGTTCTTCCCGAAGATATTGTATCTTATGCGCAAGGACAGAATTTAATAGATAAGTGTACCAAAAAGGATAGTAAATCAAGGTTAAGCAATTTACCTATAGAGTATGTCAAATCGTCCCCATATTTATTATCATTTATGGATAAATACGAACTGAAGAAGGAACTTGTGGGTTTGATAAGAAATACAAATGTCCTTTCAGAATGCGATACAAGTTCATTGCTTCTTTCTCGTCGTAAAATCAACAATTACTACAAAATATCTCCAGGGAATGGAAAACTGAATTTCCTGCACAACCTTATTTTTGGAGATAGGCAACATAATAAAACGCACCTTTTATTATGGATTCCAGCTTCTAATCCATATTACAAAACAGGAGGGTTATTTGAAAGCGAAGCAGCAAGAAATTTTTCTAAGATAATTCTCTTTTCCTCATGGGAAATGGTTCCACGTATGATTTCAGCAATGATATCATATTATAGCGAATTATATACTTTAGGAGAAATTAAAAAAGAAATATCGGAACTTCGTTATATTTCTCAAAAAAAGAACAGATATGGTGAGAACCGTCTTCGCAATGATAACATATTAGAATATCCTTGTCGGACATTAGCGTTATTATATTCTCCTAAAGATTATTATGGTGAAAAAATAAGTCAGATAAAAGATACTATTAAAAATAAAGTCGCTAACCTATTAAAAACAAATGAGTGTATTAGCAAATTGCCAAAAAAATCACGTGGAAGTGCAAAAAGTATTCTTTCTATTATGATGTTATTAGACAACAATAATATTGAGAATACAGATGATTTATACATACCCTCCAACGCAGTTGATGTTTTAACAGACATAACGATTGCATCACCTGCAGTCTGTGCGTATCGTCTATCAAACAACTTTGACGATGCCAAGAAGGTAGGAAATGCAATTGTATCTATTTTCAATAAGCCAGAAAGTGCTGCTGTTATAGATTTAATATACAATAAAAAAAGTGACGAAGATTATTATGAATCTGTTTTAGACTATTGTGTAAAAGGAAATTTTCAGGCTGTACTTGATGAATATGCTCACATGCTACAAACAAATCACTTGGGAAATTCGATGGAGGAGGCTATAATAGGTACAAGTAACTTGTTGATTGATACATCTGATTCTATAGGGAATGAAGAAAAGAAAATGTCTATGCGTTGTCATTTTGCCATACCTTTTATTGACAAAACAATAACAGATAAATCAGTCACTAGAACAACAAATATAAGGAAAGCATTTAATTCGCCATTTAGACCATTTGTATTATCAACAACTTCAATAGGTCAAGAGGGATTAGATTTTCATTGGTATGCACGAAAAATAGTACATTGGAACCTACCTTCAAATCCAGTCGACCTTGAACAACGGGAAGGTCGTATAAATCGTTTTAAATGTCTTGCTATTCGTAGGAATGTTGCAAACCTTTATGGTAGAGATACATATAAAACCTGGGATGATATATTTGCGACTGCGCATAAAGAACTAAAATCAAGTCATTCCGATATTGTTCCATTTTGGTGCTTACCAATAAATGAACTATCAGAAGAACAACGTAAAAAACTACAATTTATTGAACGTATAATACCATTGTATCCATTAAGTCGTGACAGATATAAATATGAACGTTTAATAAAAGTATTATCTCTTTATCGTATGACTCTCGGACAACCAAGACAAGAAGAATTGCTCGAACTTTTGAAAGAAATGCATCTTACTGATGAGCAACTAAAAAATTTAACAATAGATTTATGTCCTTTTAATAAAGAAAGGAAAGTACTTAATTTATGAAAAGTTTCGTTTGAATTTCCCTAAATTTGAATGGGTTTATTGCGTCGGGTAAATTGTAATGGTCGAACTACTGTTTACGCACGTTTTGCGAGTATAAATACCTTATGCTACAAGATTACAGGAGAATGTGATGGGCGTTTGGGTGGCAACGGGATTGCGTTTCGAACGGCAACCTATAAACCATAAAGAGAAGTAACCTCACAACCTTATACTTCACCCTCTGAGAAATAGAGTGTACGAGCAACTTCAACAATTAAGAATATTTGAAAATGGAGAAAAAAGATTTTTGTTTGTTAGAGAAAAACCTGCTTTCGTTGGGTTATACTGTGACTTGTTTTGACACTGCGGCTGAGGCTGCGAACTATCTGGATGCGCAAATTCATCGTCAAACGGTTGGGTTCGCTGGTTCTATGACTTTAGAAAAAATGGGGCTTTACGAACGCCTGAGCACGCACAACGAGGTGCATTGGCACCAACGCATACCCGAAGGCAAAACAAGCAAGGAGGTGCGTTTGCAAGCGAATGCTGCGTCCATATATATTACTTCAGTCAACGGAATCGCTGAAAGCGGAGAAATTGTAAATATAGATGCGAATTGCAATCGCGTTGCAGCCATATTCTACGGCCACGATAAAGTGTATTTCGTTATTGGCGAAAACAAGATTGAGAAAGACTATGAAAGTGCATTATACAGGGCACGAAACATTGCTGCCCCGCAGAATGCAAGGAGATTGGGAGTGAAAACTCCCTGTGCAGTAAAAGCGGACCGCTGTTATAATTGCAATAGTCCCGAGCGTATCTGCAGAGGGCTCTCTGTATTATGGAGCAAACCGATGACAGGGGAGTTTGAAGTAATCTTAGTGCACGAAAATTTGGGTTATTAACAGTGCTATAGGACTATTTAAGGACGCTTTGTTAAAGTACAGAGTATAGAGAGTATAGAGAATAACAGAGAACAACTGCCATGCAAATTGAAAACTACATCCAAACAAGCGTTCAATGCTAACCAGCTCCTTTATTCGCTTACGCTCATCAGCATCGCTGTCTCTCGTACTTAACAACAGATCTATAATTTTAAGGTGTATCATTCGAGGGCCATACCATTCGTTCATATAAATAATATGGATGGTCCTCAAAATCTTAAAGCGAAGCGACCTGACAACCTGACTCAACCGAAGTTTGCGAAAGTTGAGTTTATTGTTGATACGCTATGGATATTTAAGGGCGTGCTTTAATGAATGGCGGGAAAAAGTGTTATTTTCGTCTTGCAGCCTTCTTCTTTTGCGCCTTCAGAATGCGCTCTTTCTCCTTTATCTGTTGTTTGAGATAGCGTATGACGTCGTCTAATTGCTCATTCAGGTCTTTATATTCCGGAGTCTCTTGAGGAGGAATTTCCTCCGTGTATTCTTCCTCAGGTGCGTCTTCAAAATACTCAGCGCCCTCGCCTGTTAGCATGTAGCGATCGTAGGTTTCGTCGGTGTAGTCATTGTCGCTCATCGCAGGATATGATTTGATTTAATAATTTCTTGTATAAGGTTGTTAATTTCGGTTGCAACACTTTTACTCCAAACAGTGATGGACAACAGCATATTGGTGTTGTCGTTCACTCCTATGAGCAATATATAAGGTTCTGAGGCATTCGCCGTAAGCTTTGGCAGGGTTGCAGTTTGTTCTATTCTGCACGAAAGGATGTCGTTGAATTTGTAGGTTTCGCCGTTGATTACTAACATACGCGTGTAGGCAAATTCAAGGATATATTTTTGTCGTTTTTTACTAATCCATATAATATTGGTAAGTTTCCCGAATTTATCGGAAAGCGATTGTAAGTAGTTGTGCCATTCTGTAGCCATAGATGTATGAGGAGGGGGATGAGGATAAGGATGTTGTTGTCTTCGAGACAAACTACTAAGTTTTGTTGGTTTCTACAAATTTCCGGATAAATTAAAGAGGTTGTGCCAAAACTTTGCATTTTGACACAACCTCTTTTTTTGGCAATTTATGTGCGAACGTTAGAATTATTCGTTTCAGCAACAATCTTGTTCTTCAAAGTCTTGTATGCGATGGGCGCAGCAAGGAAGATAGAAGAGAGCGTACCGAACACTACACCCAAAATCATGGCGAACGAGAATGAGCGGATGCTGTCGCCACCAAGGAAGAAGATGCAGAGGAGTACGAGGAGTGTTGTACCTGAAGTTACAACTGTACGGCTCAATGTCTGGCTTACAGATTCGTTGAACAAACGTGCAGTGTCGCGCTTGGGGAAGAGACCGAGGTTTTCGCGGATACGGTCGAATACTACCACCTTGTCGTTGATAGAGTAACCGATAGCTGTAAGAACGGCAGCGATGAATGTCTGGTCAACTTCGAGTGAGAAGGGAACCCAACCCCAACAGATAGAGTACATACCGATGATGAAGAGCGTGTCGAACACGAGCGCTGCAACAGAACCGATAGAGAATGCTACGTTACGGAAACGAACGAGGATGTAGAGGAAGATAGCAATCAAAGCGAGGATGACGCTGATGATAGCACCCTTAGCCATGTCGGCTGCTACTGAAGGACCTACCTTCTGAGCTGAGATGATAGAGCCACCTGCGCGGTTTTCGCGATCCTTGAATGTTTCGAAGTCAGCCTGAACAAGGCCTGCACCGTGAAGCGCTTCGTAAACTGTGAGTTCTACCTGTCCGTCGGCATTGTCAGCTTCTGAATCGATGAGGTAGTTAGTTGTTACGCGTACTGCCTTGTTGTCAGTAGTAACGATAGAGATAACGCTTACTGAAGCATTGGGGTCGAGCGCACCAATCTTTGTTGCAACAGCGTCGCGAACCTGTTCGGGTGTTACGTTCTTGTCTTCGAGTTCGATGACATAGTTGCGACCACCTGTGAAGTCGATACCCCATGCGAGGCTACGTGTCATGATGAAGCCAAGGCAGATAACTGCTGCTACACCGAATACTACAAATGAGTTCTTAGCCTTCTGAACGAACTTAATGTGGATGCCTTCGAGGAAGCCCTTAGACATGCGAGTTGCGAATGTGAGATTCAACCACTTGTCGCGAGCGTGGAAGTGTTCGTAAGCAATACGTGTCATCCAAACTGCAGTAAAGAAGCTTGCACAGATACCGATACCCAAAGTGAGGGCGAAGCCGCGGATAGGTCCTGTACCGAAGTTGTAGAGGATGATAGCTGTGATGATTGATGTCAAGTTTGAGTCGAAGATCGCAGAGAATGCGTTGCTGTAACCAGCAGCGAGCGCTTCCTTGATGTTCTTGCCTGCACGGAGTTCTTCCTTTGTACGTTCGTAAATCAAAACGTTGGCATCGACTGCCATACCGAGTGAGAGCACGAGACCGGCGATACCACTCATTGTGAGCGCTGCCTGGAACGATACGAGCACACCGAATGTGAAGAAGAAGTTGAGGAGCAATGCGCAGTTAGCAACCATACCGGGGATGATGCCGTAGTAGAGGCACATGAAGATCATGAGCACTACGATTGCGAATACGCAAGCTGTGAAACCAGCAACGATAGATGCTTCACCGAGTGAAGGACCAACAGTTTCTTCCTGAACAATCTTAGTGGGAGCGGGCATCTTACCACTCTTCAACACGTTAGCGAGGTCGCGAGTGTCGTCAGTTGTGAAGTTACCTGAGATTTGAGAGATACCACCGTTGATTTCGCTCTGGATAACGGGTGCTGAATATACATAGCCATCGAGCACGATAGCAACTTCGCGCTTGAGGTTCTTGCGAGTGATAGTAGCCCATTCACGACCACCCTGAGTTGTCATTGTCATTGACACGATGGGGCGGTGGTACTGGTCGAAGTCGTCCTTAGCATCGGCAATGATGTCGCCAGCCAAAGCGGGTTCGCCATTGTTAGCCTTCAAAGCGTAGAGTGCGAAGAAGTTGCCGGTTTCGGGCTTTACAGACCATGCGAGGTTGAGACCCTTGGGGAGGACAGACTTAGCCTTTTCTGTAGCAAAAATCTTGTTTACGATAACTGTGTCAGTAGCGCGAGCGTAGCCGATGATACATGTTTCAGCATAGCCTGTGGGCTGGAGGTGTTGGAAGAGTGTAGTTGCTACAGTGTCAACCATTACTTCAATCTGAGCCACAGAAGCGAGCGCAGTCTGAATTTCGTTGTTACGGTAAGTTTCCCAGAATTCGAGGTTTGCACTACCCTGGAGGAGATTTCGAACACGTTCGGGTTCCTTGATACCGGGCATTTCAACCATAATCTGACCTACCTGACCCTTACCGCGAAGGATTTGGATGTTAGGCTGTGCTACACCGAAGCGGTCGATACGTGAACGTACGACTTCGTTAGAGTTAGCTACGGCAGCATCAACTTCTTCGTTGATAGCCTTTTCTACCTGAGCGTCAGTTGAAGTGTAAGTGATACCCTTTTCCTTGAGCTTTGTAGCAAAGATACCACCCAACTTGTTTTCGCCCTTGATGTTCTGATAAGCCTTTACGAAGAGTTCTACAAAGTCGCCCTTACCCTTCTTTGCACCTTCCTGTGCTTCGGCAACAGCCTGGAGGAGTTCAGCGTCCTTGGCATTTTCTTCGCCTGCAAGACTCTTAACAACATCGGGTACACTTACTTCGAGGATGACATTCATACCACCCTTCAAGTCAAGACCGAGGCCAATCTGCATTTCCTCACATTCCTTCAAGGTCTTCCAATTGAGGTAAACCTTTTCGTTGCGCATAGAGTCGAGGTAAGCAGCGCCTGCATCAACGCCCTGTGTAGCTGTGATTTCAGCTGCCTTCTTGTTGTAGTGGCTCGTTACAAACGAGAACGAGAAGTAGAAGCAGCAAATCAAGGTCAGCAACACTGCGATAGTTTTTACAAATCCTTTGTTTTGCATTGTGTTTATAGTATTTATTATTGTTAATTTCAATGCCAAAATTCGCCCCTATAAGAGTGCAAGCAGCCTATAGGGACAATTTTCAACGTGCAAATATACAAGTTTTTTCTAAAACGAAACCTTTTATCCCCTATAAATTGTTAAATTGGCATACGTATAGGTGGATAATTTGCTAAAATTGAGACCAAAAAGAGGGGTAATTGTTAATATCTTTTTTGTAATGATTGCTATGTAAGCGGCAGTCGCTTCAGAAATTCCCACATCACGATGCCTGCTGTGACCGACACGTTGAGAGAGTGCTTGGTGCCGTACTGCGGAATTTCGAGTGCATGGTCGGCAAGGTCAACAACAGCCTGCTGCACGCCCTTCACTTCGTTGCCCATCACCACGGCATAGCGCTGCGAGGGATTGAGTTCAAGGTCGGGAAGCAGCACGCTGCCCTCCACTTGCTCTACAGCAAAGACCACAACGCCCTGCTCTTTCAGACTGCGCACTACGTCGCACGTATCAGCAGCGTAGTGCCACTCCACACTGTCCTCAGCGCCAAGCGCTGTTTTATGAATTTCGGCTGAGGGCGGACAAGCCGTAATACCGCAAAGATAGATCGCCTCAAGGCGGAAGGCATCGGCGGTACGAAAGACGCTGCCTACATTGTGCAGACTGCGGACGTTGTCGAGTACGACGATAAGGGGGAGTTTCTCTGCCGCCTTGAAGCTCTGAACGTCCATGCGGCCCATTTCCTCAATAGTAAGTTTACGCATAGAAATAATCTAACAAAAGTTAAAGGGTCGGCAAAGTTACAATTTTTTACTAATTTTGCAGCAGATTTTGAAAGGTTTAAGCGATTGCAACCTCAATCCGTATATTCATAACGAAGAACAATCGACTCATTATATATTATAAACACAGCATTTATGAAGAAACTTTATATAGAGACTTACGGCTGCCAGATGAACGTGGCTGACAGCGAAGTGGTGGCATCCATCATGCAGATGGCAGACTACGAAACGTGCGAATCGCTCGACGAAGCAGATGCCGTGTTCCTCAACACTTGTTCCGTGCGCGACAATGCTGAACAGAAAATCGTGCACCGACTCGAAGCGCTCAACGCACTGAAGCGCAAGGGGCGCAAACTTATAATCGGCGTGCTCGGCTGCATGGCGGAGCGTGTGAAGGAGGGACTTATCAACGAACACGGCGCAGACCTCGTGGCGGGTCCGGATGCCTATCTTTCGTTGCCTCATTTGATTGGACAGGTAGAGTTGGGTGAGAAGGCTATCGATGTTGAGTTATCGCTCACGGAAACTTATCGTGACGTAGTGCCTCAGCGTGTGCATGGCAATCACCTTTCGGGCTTTGTCAGCATCATGCGTGGTTGCAACAATTTCTGCCACTACTGCATTGTGCCTTATACCCGCGGTCGTGAACGCTCACGCGACATTGAGAGCATCCTGACAGAAGTAAAGGATCTCGAGGCTCGCAATTATAAGGAAGTGACACTCCTGGGACAAAATGTCAATTCGTATCGTTGGGAAAAGGATGGCGAGGTGATTGCTTTCCCTGAACTGCTGCGCAGGGTAGCGCGTGCGGTGCCCGGAATGCGTGTGCGCTTTACGACGTCGCATCCTAAGGATATGTCGGACGAAACGCTTTATGTCATAGCCGAAGAACCCAACGTGTGCAAGCAAATCCATTTGCCCGTTCAGAGCGGTTCAAATCGCATACTGAAATTAATGAACCGTAAATATACACGCGAGTGGTACCTTGACCGTGTGGCTGCCATTCGTAGAATCATTCCCGACTGCGGACTCTCTACCGATATATTTGCCGGTTATTGCTCTGAAACCGAGGAGGACCATCAGGAGTCGCTTTCGCTCATGCGTGAGTGTGGATATGATTCCGCCTTTATGTTCAAGTATTCCGAACGCCCCGGTACGTATGCTTCGAAACATTTGCCCGACGACATCGACGAGGCGACAAAGGTGCGCCGCCTTGAAGAACTCATTGCCCTTCAAAACGAACTTTCGCTCGCTGCCAACACAGCATGTATCGGTAAGGAGTACGACGTGCTGATTGAAGGTACTTCAAAGCGCTCGCGCGAGCAATTGTTCGGTCGTACAGAGCAAGGAAAGGTGGCGGTGTTCGACCGCAAGGGGCATCATGTAGGACAGACGGTGCGTGTGCGCATTGTTTCAGCATCGTCAGCAACACTGAAGGCGGAACTCGTTGAGGATTGATTCACATTTGTTCTTCGTAGTAACGATATGATAGTGAACAAGAAAAATCCCTTTGCGCACAAAGCAAAGGCGAATGCTAAAAAGAAATCTACAGGGAAACGTGTTGGAAAGTCAAAACCGGAAAAGGCCAACAACCAGCGCAACCGAATTATTAAGTAAGTCGGACGTAGAGTATTTATATATAACGAGAGAGAGGGCATGCCAAGGCAAAAGTTTGGCATGCCCTCTCTGGGTGTTTGGGAATGTATAAGATTGAAGTATCCCTCAACTTATACGTTGAAACGGAAGTGCATGATGTCGCCATCCTGAACGACGTACTCCTTGCCTTCCACGCGCATGAGCCCAGCTTCCTTTACAGCTGCTTCAGAACCGAGGTTGATAAAGTCGTCGAACTTGATAACTTCGGCACGAATGAAACCCTTTTCGAAATCTGTGTGGATGACGCCTGCACATTGGGGCGCCTTCCATCCGCGGCGGAAAGTCCAGGCACGAACTTCCTGAACGCCTGCTGTGATGTAGGTTTCAAGCTCAAGCATCTTGTAGGCAGCCTTGATGAGGCGGTTGCAACCTGATTCTTCAAGTCCTACATCCTGAAGGAACATCTGGCGCTCTTCGTAAGTCTCAAGTTCTGCAATGTCGGCTTCGGTTTGCGCTGCTACGACGAGAATTTCAGCGTGCTCATCCTTCACGGCTTCGCGCACGCGTTCTACGTATTCATTGCCTGTCGCTGCAGAAGCTTCGTCCACATTGCAGCAATAGAGCACGGGCTTCGATGTAAGAAGGAAGAGGTTGCGAGCAGCCTGTTCTTCGTCCTTTGTGTCGAACGTAACGGTGCGTGCGCTCTTGCCTTCGAGCAAAGCAGCACGGATGGCCATCAACACGTCGTATTCGAGCTTGGCCTGCTTGTCGCCGCCCACTTTGGCGATTTTTTCAACACGCTTGATGCGGTTTTCTACCGTGTCGAGGTCTTTGAGTTGGAGCTCTGTATCGATGATTTCCTTGTCGCGAACGGGGTCAACAGAACCGTCAACGTGGACTACGTTGTCGTTGTCGAAGCAGCGAAGCACGTGGATGATGGCATCGGTTTCGCGGATGTTGCCGAGGAACTGGTTGCCAAGACCTTCGCCCTTTGATGCGCCCTTAACAAGACCTGCGATATCAACAATCTCAACAGTTGTAGGCACAATACGCTGAGGGTTGATGAGTTCAGCCAACTTAGTGAGGCGTTCGTCGGGCACCGTGATGACGCCTACGTTGGGTTCGATGGTACAGAAGGGGAAATTTGCTGACTGAGCTTTTGCGTTGCTCAAGCAGTTGAAGAGGGTAGACTTTCCTACGTTGGGTAAGCCTACAATGCCACATTGTAATGCCATGTAATATTGTGTAGTTTAAATTTCGGCTGCAAAGTTACGATTTTTAGCAATATGTAGAAAATAAGCGTTTTGGAAAATGAGGATTCGCGCTTGCTCTGTGGTGTTTATGAAAAGCCTACTTGATAGGTTTGCGATAAACGTTGGTTTCGCGTATTGCGTAGCCTTCGCTTTGGTAGAGATGATTTGCAGCTTGTCGGGTGGGGCGCGAAGTGAGGTTGAGCGACTTTGCTCCGGCAGCGACAGCCTCTGCTTCTAAGTGGCGAAGCAGTTGGCGTGCGTAACCACGACCGCGCGCTGCTTCATCGACAACGACGTCTTCCACCCAGGCTTTTGTGCCTGTAAGCAAGTGCTGGAAAGCGAGTGTAGCAGAGGCTTTGATAACGCCTTCTTCATCGCTGAGCGTATAGATTTGCGTTGCAGGATTTGCGAGCAAAGTTGAGAGTTGCTCCATATTCAAAGGTTTTGCGGAGGACGAGAGTTGGGGGAGCAAGTGGTTGAGCGCGTCGAGCAATGCGGGCGTTGCTGTCTGCTCACGGCGGATGGTAGCTGTGTTTAGCATGTGTAGTAGTTCTTTATAAGTTGTTTTGTATATGGGATGGAGTGATGAAGGGAGTATTTCGCAGAGTGGTTCGAGCACAAAGCGACGTTCACAGAGGCGCGGATGGGGAATGACGAGGTCGGAGAATGAAATAACAACATCATTATAGACAAGGATATCGATATCAATAGTACGGTCGAAGTGTTGTCCGGCGATGCTTTTTTGCGTGCGCCCCAGTTGGCGCTCTATTTCCTGCGTAATGCGTAGCACGTCTTCGGGCGTTTTGTTTGTCTCGAAGGCTGCTACAGCGTTGAGAAAAGCGTGCTCGGAAGTAAATCCGACCGGCGCTGTTGTATAAAACGAAGAGCACTTGAGGAGTGTGCCAACGTGTTCCTCAAGCGCTCTTATAGCATCCTGCATCTGCTGCTCCCTGTTGCCTAAGTTTGAACCAAGGGAAAGAATCAACATAATGCAGTGGGGATTAGTCAACAATCAGCATGCAGTCGCCGTAAACTCCAAAGCGGTAATCCTCAGCAAGCGCCACTTCGTAGGCCTTCATTGTATTTTCGTAACCACCGAATGCTGCTGTGAGCATCAGGAGTGTAGAGTAGGGAAGGTGGAAGTTGACGAGCATCGCATTGGCTACGGTAAATTCGTAGGGAGGGAAGATAAACTTGTTGGTCCATCCGCTGAATTCCTTGATGCGTTCGTCGGGACCAACGCAGGCTTCGAGTGCGCGCTGCACAGTGGTGCCTACGGCGAGAATGTTGCGTCCTTCTTCCTTCGCACGATTTACTTTTTCGCAGCATTCCTTGCCAACGAACATCTGTTCGGAGTCGATTTTGTGCTTTGTAAGGTCTTCAACGTCCGTGTCGCGGAAGTTGCCAAGTCCGCAGTGGAGAGTAACGAATGCTTTTTCAATATCGAAAATTTCCATGCGCTTCATCATCTCGCGAGAGAAGTGGAGTCCGGCAGTGGGAGCCGTTACGGCACCTTCGTGTTCGGCAAAGATACACTGGAAACGTTCGAGGTCTTCGGGTTCGCTACCGCGACCGATAAAACGGGGAACGGGAGCTTCGCCGAGCGCATAGAGCTGACGCTTAAACTCATCGTGGTCGCCTTCGTAGAGGAAACGGAGCGTACGACCGCGGCTTGTGGTATTGTCGATTACTTCGGCTACGATAGAGTTGTCTTCGCCAAAATAAAGTTTGTTGCCGATACGGATTTTGCGTGCGGGGTCAACGAGCACGTCCCAAAGGAAAAGGTCGGAGTTGAGTTCGCGGAGCAGGAATACTTCGATGAGTGCGCCAGTTTTTTCCTTGTTGCCATAAAGGCGTGCGGGGAAAACTTTGGTATCGTTGAAGATAAAGAGGTCGTGCGGGTTGAAGTAGGTGATGATGTCCTTGAACATTTTGTGTTCGATCTCGCCAGTCTTTCGATGGAGTACCAACATTCTGCTTTCGTCGCGAAAGCGTGTGGGGTGTGTGGCGATTTTTTCCTGAGGAAGCTTATACTTAAATTCTGAAAGTTTCATCTTTATTGTTTTTCAATAGGTTGTGGTGTTGTGGGTTGGCTGGAAAGATATTGCTGAAAATCTTCTAACGAAGCAAAGCACTTGTCGAGCGTAAAGTCGCCGACGCGGGTGCGGCGCAATGCTGTGAGATGAGCGCCAGACTGGAGCGCCTCGCCAATATCGCGTGCCAAAGCGCGAATATATGTACCCTTAGAGCAAACTACTCGGATGGTGAGTTCCTGCGTAGAGAGGTCGTAACTCAAACATTCAATCTCGTCGATGCGGAGTGGTTTTGCCTTAAGTTCAACGTCCTTGCCTTTGCGAGCAAGGTCGTAGGCACGCTTTCCATCTACCTTGACAGCTGAAAAGACGGGGGGCACCTGCATGATTTCGCCTACAAACGAGCACAGCACGTCGTCGACCATTTGTTGTGTGATGTGGTCAGTGGGGTAAACGGCATCAATTTCTTTTTCGAGGTCGAAGCTGGGGGTTGTTGCGCCCAACTTAAGGGTGGCAACATACTCCTTCACACCGGCCTGGAGTTGATCGATTTGCTTGGTAGCCTTGCCCGTACAGATGATGAGCACTCCCGTAGCGAGAGGGTCAAGCGTACCGGCATGTCCGACTTTAAGTTTCGCGCCGATGTGCTTGGAAATCATCCATCGCACCTTAGCCACGAGGTTAAACGATGTCCACGTCAGGGGTTTGTCGAATGCAAGGACCTGGCCTTGCTGAAAAATATCTGACATTTAATATTTCGTAAAAAAACAGCATTGACGTAAATGCCGCCATTGCTTAAAGCGAGCTAATGATAGTGATGATACCTACGATGAGGCAGTAGATAGCAAAGTAGATGAGTTTGCCGCGACGAACGATGTTTATCATCCACTTGCAGGCAACGCACCCTGAAATAAATGCTGCAAAGAAACCAACGATGAGCGCCGTTGCATCGCATCCGCCAAAGGCTGCTTCGAAACCTTCCTTATAGGCTTTGTAGCAGTCGAGCAATGCTTCGCCAAGGATGGGAGGAATTACCATGAGGAAGGAGAACTGCGCCATGTTTTCCTTCTTGTTACCAAGAATAAGACCCGTTGCAATCGTTGTGCCCGAACGGCTCAAACCGGGGAGCACTGCCAATGCCTGCGAAAGACCTATGATAAATGCGTCGCGCAGCGAGATGCTTTCCTTGAGTTTGGGTTTAGAGAAGTAGGAGTACGACAAGAGGAGCGCTGTGAGCAACAAACAGCTACCAACCACCAACAAACCTGAACCGAAAATGGCTTCAACTTCGTCTTTGAAGAACACGCCGACGATGCCGATAGGTATCATCGAAACGAGGATGTTGAGCACATATTTCTGATCTTCATTAAGAGCACCATTTACGGGCGAATGGAGTGCGCCAACGGCAATTTTCCAAATTTCGTGACCTAAAATTACGAGCGTGCTCAAAACGGTTGCTACGTGAACAGCTACTGTAAACATCATACTTTCAGTAGTATTGATGCCCAACAATTCCGAACCAATAGCGAGGTGCCCGCTACTGCTGACAGGAAGGTACTCTGTGAGTCCCTGCACCAAACCTAAAAGGAGAGCTTCTATCCAATCCATAATATAAAATGTTTAATCGTTGTTGTTTGATGAAGTTGTAGTTACGTCGTGAGATTTTGCTTTTGGGCGGTATAAAATAGCTACCACAATGAAGAGGTAACCAAAGAATGTAACCATAGGTGCTACCTTGATGCGGCGAGCGTTGAAAATCTCAGGGTCAAACTGCTCGACCGTAGAACCTCCTCCCGACATGAGCAGAAGTCCTGCTACAACTACAAGCATCCCGATTGCAAGGAGGATGAAATTGATTTTGGAAAACGCAAAAACGTGTTTCATAGTGTATGTTATTTTTGTTAAAATCGATGGATATTTGGAATGCGGAGATGGCTGCTACCGCTTATTTCAGGAACATATCAGCAGCCGACATCTTCAGGAATTTGTTGACAGAAATATAGGCGCAAGTAATCGTAAGCGACACGCCGCACACAAATCCTATTCCTAATGTGTAGCAAATAACTTCGGGCGTAATGAGCGTAGCCATGTAAGTGTCGAGTCGGAGCATGGAGTAAATCCCGATGCTGAGCAAAAGGTCGGCAAAAAACGCTGCACACAACCCTATGCAGGCTGCTCTAAAAAGGAATGGGCGACGTATGTAGCTCCAGCGCGCACCGACCAACTTCATTGTTCGAATCGAAAAGCGATGGGCATAGATGCTCATGCGCATGGTGTTGTGAATCAGCGAGAAGGAAATGAATGCCAGCAGTGCTGCCACGCTGAGCAGCACGATTCCTATGCGAGGAATTACTCGGTCGATAAACGAGAGTGCATCCTTGGGATAGATTACGTCCTCAACGTGTCCGTAGTTGTAGAGGTCGGGGATGTAGCGGAGCAGACTGTCTTCATTGGCGTAGTCGCTCTTGAGGAATAGTTCAAATTCAGCAGGGATGGGGTTGAACCCTAAAAATTCTTGCGGACCTCCGTCCAGCGCTTTAGCCAGTTCGGCAGAACCTTCTTCTTTGGAGATGTAATGTATGCTATCGACAAAGACGAGCTGGCTCAATTGCGTTTCGAGCGAGGCGCGCTCTTTTTCTTTGATTTTATCGCTGAGCAACACTTCTACTGTAAAATTGCTGCGCAACTCCTTTCCAAAGTTGTTAGCCAGCATCAGGAAGAATGTGGCGCTTCCCAATAGGATGAGCACCATTGCTGTACTGATACAGGAAGTAATGGTGTTGAATTTTACAGTGACTTTTTTCTTAGTTTTAATCATAGACCAAACGACATACGCCCCACCTTTGTTGCAAGCAGGGCACATTATCAGATAAATTACTGCAAAATTACGACATTTTATTGATATGAAGTCAACTTATCGAGGATAAAAGATTGTTTTACTTCAAAACTTTGTGAAATTTGTTTCACTTATGCTGATATTTTGCAAACATTGGATTAAGTCCGCTTGGTTATATGATTCTGGGTTGTGCAGGGTAAGTATTTCTTGTTTTCATATCATTTTTTGTTTGAAATATAAAGTAGTTTATGCTGCGTGTCTAACTTTCCATGTAAACTACGTTCTTGTCTTAAAAAAAACGGTCCCAGTAGGTTTTTCCTATAGGGACCGTTTGTGTAAAAACTTTTTATGTCACTTAAATCGCCTGGGTTTCCTTGCTCAACCATTGCTTGTCGGCTTCGTCGTCGAGCAGCGGAGTTAGTTCTTTGCAAACGTGAGCGTTGTAGGCGTTGACCCATGCCACTTCTTCGGGCGTCAACATTTCTTTCACGATAGGCAAAGTTGAGATGGGGCAAAGCGTGAGATTTTCAAAGTGGAGGAATGTTCCGTAGGGCGTTTTGCTGTGTGGCTGTACCAACAAGACATTTTCGATGCGCACACCGAACTTTCCTTCAATGTAGAGTCCTGGTTCGTCTGTGATAGTCATGCCTTCTTCGAAGGGCACGAGCGTACAGGGGCGCACGTTTTTGCGTATCTGCTGCGGACCTTCGTGCACACAAAGGCGTGCTCCTACGCCGTGTCCGGTGCCGTGTCCGAAGTCATAACCTTCCTGCCACATGGCATAGCGTGCTGCAAGGTCGAGTTCTACGCCGACTGTACCAGTGGGGAAAATGCAGCGAGCGAGTGCAATGTGTCCCTTAAGAACGAGGGTGTAAATATGGCGCTCTTCGTCGGTCAAAGGTCCGAGAGGAATTGTTCGCGATACATCGGTCGTTCCGCTCTGATAGTGAGCGCCGGTATCCAGGAGCAAGAAACTCTTTGGACGCAGCGTCGCACACTTACCCTCTTCGGCTTCGTAGTGCACGATGGCTCCGTTGCTACCATAACCTGTGATAGTGACAAAGGCTTCGCCGCGGAAGTCGGGGAGTTCTTTGCGCAGCGCTAAGATTTTGTTCGCCACATCGACTTCTGTAACGCTGCTGCGCTTCATTTCTTCGTTGAGCCAACGCAGCATTTTTACTAAGACGCAACCATCGCTCTGCATCGCCTTACGGAATCCGCAAGTTTCGGTGGCGTTCTTAATTTTTCGGAGATCACTGACGGGCGATTCGAATATGTCGTAGTCCACACCAAGTTGTTCTGCGTAGTGCACTATGTCGTAGTTTACAGAACTTGCGAATACGTAGTACTGTCCATCTTCGTGGTGTCCGGCAATGAAGTCCTTGAGTCTCGCGTAGTCGCGGAATTTGATGTTGTTTTCGTTCAGATATTCACTGACTTCGGGTGTCATCTTGCGCTTATCGACAAAGAGGATGGCTCCTTCGTCGTAGATGAGCAGATAACTCAGGAAGAACGGATTATAGGGCACGTCGTTGCCACGCAGGTTGAGCGCCCAAGCTATTTCCGACAAATCGCTTAACAAGAGGTAGTTAGGAAACTCTTTTGCATAAGCCTGGCGTATGCGTTCCAGCTTTGATTTTACGGTTTCGCCGGCTCTGTCAACCAAGTGTATGCGCAGCGGAGCGCTTACGCCTTGCGGACGTTCGTGCCAGAAGTAGTCAAAAGGGTCTTCAACGGAGGTAAATTCGAAGTTGGCTTGCTGAATCCATTCTTCAAAGACCTTGATACTCACCATTTGTCCAACGAAAGCCACGCGGGCGTTTGTGTCCAAAATGCTATTCAACCACTCCACCATAGAGGGAACGCCGGGGACGCCTTCCTTCATCAGTGCATAGGGCGTATTGGCAAGTTGTTGCTCAGCCTGAATAAAGTAGCGCGAGTCGGTCCACATTGCAGCCTCGTTCTTGGTGATTACAGCTGTACCTGCCGAACCCGTGAAGCCGGTAGCCCATTCGCGCACCTTCCAGTGTTCGGGGGTGTATTCGCTATCGTGGGGGTCAGACGAAGGAATGATGAGCGCATCGATATTTTCGAGATTAAGCCATTGGCGAATCATCGCCACATTTGAAGAAACAGACATGATATTTCAGATTTTTAGTGTGAGCTTTCAAAAAAAGCCTTGTTGATAAGACTTGCTAACTGCAAACATACGATTTTATTCCGAAATATGTAAAAAATATTTAAAGAGATTCTTGTTTTTAGAAAAAAATAAGTTTTCGCTGCCTCATATATTTATAAATATATAACTTTGCACCAATTTTTCGGTTTCAGTTTCAGCGAAACTATATCAAACATTCAATATAATTTACAGTTATGAAGAAATTCAGAATCTTCGGCCTGTTGCTCGCAATGCTGTTTATGCTCCCCATGGTAGCACAGATGCCCATGCAGCAACTGCCTCTCGACCCCAATGTGCGCTACGGCCGCTTGGACAACGGACTTACTTACTACATTCGCCACAATGCGAAGCAAAAGGGCCTTGCCAACTTCTACATCGCTCAGAAGGTGGGCGCCGTTCAGGAAGAAGACAGCCAGCGAGGTTTGGCTCACTTCCTCGAACACATGTGCTTCAACGGTTCTAACCACTTCCCCGGCAGCGACGACCTCGTAAAGTATTGCGAAAGCATCGGTGTGAAGTTTGGCGTGAACCTCAATGCCTACACTGCATCAGACGAAACTGTCTATAACATCGACGACGTGCCCGTGACGCCCGAAAATGTCGACAGCGTCATGTTCATCCTTCAGGACTGGGCAAACGGTTTGCTCCTCCTCGAAGAAGAAATCGACAAGGAACGCGGCGTTATCAAGGAAGAATGGCGTATGCGCAGCTCTGCCAACATGCGTATCATTGAGCGCAACCTTCCTAAACTCTATCCCGGCAGCCGCTACGGTTACCGCCTCCCTATCGGTACGATGGAAGTGATTGAAAACTTCAAGTACGACGAACTTCGCCAGTACTACCACAAGTGGTATCGTCCCGACCTCCAGGGTCTTGTCATCGTGGGCGACATCAATGTGGACGAAATCGAAGCTAAGATTAAGGACCTCTTTGCAGGAATCAAGATGCCCGAAAATCCTGCGCCCTACGAATTCTATCCTGTGCCAGACAACAACGAACCTATCTACGTCATCGACAAGGACAAGGAAATGGCGCAGGGTATCGTGAGCATCTACTTCAAGCAGGACATCCTTCCCCTCGAATTGCGCAACACGCAGGCTGAACTCATCTCAAGTCTCTTCCAGAGCATGGTGTGCAAAATGCTTGACGCGCGCCTCGAAGAACTTTCGCTCAAGCCCGAATGCAACTTCCTCTATGCCGGCGTAAGCTACGGCAACTTCTTGCTCGCTAAGACCAAGGATGCGCTCAACCTCACTGTGCTTCCCAAACCCGGACAGGATGCCGAAGCTGTGAAGCAGGCGATTGCTGAAGTAGAACGCGCCGTTCGCTTTGGCTTTACAGGTACAGAAGTATTCCGCGCCAAGGAACAACTCATCAACGGCATCGAACGCCTCTACGACAACCGCACTAAGCAGGAAAACAACTACTACGTGCAGCAGTACGTGCGCCACTTCCTCGACAATACGTCGGCAATGGACATCGAAATGGAATTCCCCATCTGGAAGCAGCTCACAGAAGGTCTCCCCAGCGACGTTTACTCTCAGTATATGGCGCAGTTGCAGGCTAAGGTGGACACGAACTTCATCCTCCTCGCTATGTATCCCGAAAAGGAAGGCGTAGTTGTGCCTACAGTTGATGCCATCAAGGCTGCTGTCGAAGCAGGTAAGACTGCCGAACTCACTGCCTACGTGGACAACGTGAAGGACGAGCCCCTCATCGCTCAACTCCCTGCACAGGGCAAGGTGGTGAAGGAAGAAAAGGCGGACTTCGGTTATACTAAGTGGACGCTCTCAAACGGTGCGAACGTTTACTTCCGCACTACGGACTTCAACGACGCACAGGTGCTCATGTCAGCCCGCAGTATTGGTGGTATGGCTTACGTGAAGGATGCCGACGTTGTCAACGCCAAGCTCCTCTCGCAGGTAATGAGCAGCGTGGGTCGCGGCAACTTTACATACACCGAACTCCAGAAGAAACTCGCTGGCAAGCAAGCACGCGTGAACGTAGCACTCGGCGAAAACGTTGAAAGCCTCAGCGGTAACACTACGCCTAAGGACATGCGCACACTCTTCGAACTCATCCACCTCGCATTCTGCGCACCCGCAAACGACGTTGATGCTTACAACAACCTCATCAGTTCGCTCCGCACAAGCCTCGCTAATGCTGAAAAGCAGCCTATGAAGGCCTTCAGCGACTCTATTTCTTCAACGCTCTATCCTGGCGAACCACGTAAGAGCAGCGTAGGTTTGAAGGATCTCGATGGTGCAAACTACGACGAAATCAAGCGCATCTACAGCGAACGCTTCCAGAGTGCAGGCGACTTCGACTTCTACTTCACCGGTGCTATCAACCCCGACTCGCTCCGCCTCTATGCCGAAACTTACATTGCTTCGCTCCCTGCAATGGCTAAGCGCGAAAAGATGAAGGACCTCGGTATCGATATGCGCAAGGGCGTTGTTGAAAACCGCTTCCACCGCACGATGGAAACACCTCAGGCTTACCTCATCCAAGCATGGCACGGCAAGGCTAAGCACACGCTTAAGGACGAACTCATCGTCAGCACATTCGGCGCTATCCTCGACCAGCGCTACCTCAAGTCAATCCGCGAAGACGGCGGCCTCTCTTACAGCGTGAGCGTTCAGGCTGAATTGGATTACGGCTTGAAGGATGAATTTACGTTGCAGGTCGTTTGTCCTTTCACTCCCGAAAAGTGCGACTCAGTACTCCTCCTGATGAAGCTGGGTCTCGAAGAAATGGCAAAGAATGGTGTGACCGACGAAGAACTCGACAAGGTGAAGAAGTACAACGTCAAGAACTACGGCGACAACCAAACGAAGAATGCATACTGGCAGCAACTCATTGTATCAAAGACAGCTTGGGGCAAGGACCTCCACACAAACTTCGAGGCTTATGCTAACGGCGTTACTTCAAAGGACATTGTGGAATTCATCAAGAAGTATCTGCTCAAGCAAAACAATTGCTCTACCATCATTATGCTTCCGGCATCACTGCTTGAAAAATAATGAGTTCAACTTTCGCAAGCTTCAGTCGAATCAGGTTTTGAAATGGGTAGGTCGCTACGCTTCAAGGTTTTAAGGTTGCCGTTCGGAACGCAATCCCGCTACCACACAAACGACTATCATTCTCTTGTTAATCCTCGATAAGAAAGAACTTATACTTACGAAGCTTGTGTTAGCTTAAAAAAAGAATCCGTGAAACACTCTGGTCTCACGGATTCTTTTTTCATGTTACAATGGTCTTACCTGCCAAACGACAGTCCAATTACCTTGGCGGTAGAACCAAAGATATTGGCAAGGGCGTTGAGAACAGCTATCAGAATCTGAATAATCACGCCGATAGCATTGTGCTTTTTGTTTTCTGCTACTTGTTGCATAATGTTTTTTGTTTAAATAATTATAGAGGTTGTGAGGTCGCTTCGCTCGTGAGGTTATGAGGTTTTAAGGCTATGCAGCGTTTTTAGAGTACAGAGTACAAAGTACAACTGCTATGCAGCGTGCATGCAAGCGTTTGAGTCTGACTATCTCGTCTACTTTTTAAAGGTTATGAGGTTGTGAGGAACCAATCCGAATAGTTTATTCGCTTACGTTCATCAGCTTCGCAGTCTCCTTTTTCCGCAAGGCTATTTCTCCTTTCCCCTTTTTCCTTTCTCCTTTACTCGCTTACGCTCATCAGCTTCGCAGTCCCCTTTCGAGAGGCGTTGTTCGTAAGCGATTGCAAAGTTACAATGCCGTCAAAACGTGCTTTGATGAATTTCGTGCATTTCAAATTTTTGACGATGAAAACTGGCACGCTACTTTTGGTTTTTTAAGCGAAATGGTTAACGATTCGTTAACTAAATCGCTCCGAAGTGTTAAAATCGAAAATATTTTCAATTTGGAAAAAAATTATTTTTGTTGTATATTTGCATAAACGGAGAAGAGGGCCTTGCTGGTCCTCTTTTTTTATGACCTTCCTCCTGAAAACTTCCTTTGAAGAAGGTTTTTCTTCCTTTTAAGTAGGAAATTTTTCCTTTTAAGAAAAACGTTTTTCTTTTTAAGAAGGAAAAAATCGCTCAATTTTCCTAAAATTTATATACAATATTTAACATTTAAGAGCGCTAAGTATAAAGTTTGTTAAATATTTGTATTTTTTGATATATATCAAAATGTTAATTTTTTTTCGGTCGATTTTTTTTGTGATTTTGCTCAATTTTTTTCTGATGAACACTTTGGTTGCTGCTCATTATAATAAAAAAAGAATAATAGCATGGTGCTCCTGCAAGAGGATTGCCATGCTATTATTCTTTTGCGAAAATAAAATGTAGTTGAGATTGCAGCAGAGATTATGCTCCTTACGTGAAAGGAAGATTGCTCCTTACATGGAAGGACTAAGAACCATTAAAGCGGTGCATTAAGTTTTATTCCCTGTTATTCAGCCTCGTTCTCCTTGCGAATTTCAGCCGGTAGACGGAAGGACACGTAGAGCATGATGAAGGCGCCTACAGCCAGGGCTACCATCCATGAGTTGGGTTGCAGTGGCAGTACGTTCATAGATATTCCCATAAACATAAAGCCTGAAAGAATAATGACCAGCGAGGCGACAATCTGCTGTCTGCGCAAGCGCTTAATTACGAGGTTGCGACCTTCGTAGCGCTGCACTAGTTGCATACATCCGAAGGCGAGCGCTCCGCTCATATATATATAAGGGGCATGCTGGGCAAGACTGGGCTCCATTGGCATCAGAGCACCTATGGCTAACAGGATACCTCCGATGTTGTAAATATACATTTGTATTTTGCTGAGTTCTTTCATTGTTCTGTGTTTTGTCGTGGTTGTTCTATGATGTAAACATCTTCGTTGGGCGTCTTCATAAAGAGTCGCATGCGAGCCACTTCTTCGACAACGTCGGGGTCGTTGCGCAGCGCACGGAGCTCTTTGCGGTCGGCTTCGAAACGCTCGTTGTATTCGGCAATTTCAGCGCGCAAAGCTTCGTTGTGCGCCCTGATTTCGCTGCGTCGAAGCAAGCTGTTTGTGTCGAGCACTCCTAAGATGAGTGCAAAGAGGAGCAACGTCCATACGTATTTGAATCGCCATACTTGCTGGCTGATATTCCTTACTTTTTCTTTCATTCAAACAAGGGTTTTCGCGGTTGTGCTGCAAAGTTAGTGATTTATAAGCGAATGAACAAACGGTTGCGAAGGGAGAAATGATAAAGAAGTGGGCGGCTCAAAATCCGAAGATTCAGACCCACCCACTGATAATCAAACATAAACATAACAATTTTTTTCTCACAATTTTTCCCGCACTTCGCAGCGAAGGTTTTCTGATTGCAAAGTTACGAACTTCAGCTGGGCGCAACAATACCTAAAAATGAGGATTTTAGTCACCCTATCGCTGCGCGCGCCTACTCAATATTAAGGATAGGAGCAAAAAAAGAATCGGGCATAGAGCAGCATTGCCCTATGCCCAATATAAATAATGTCGATATGCTATGCCGGGATTAAGCCACCTTTTCGAGGCGCTTCATCATCACGAACATAAAGAGCGCTGAAATGAGGCAGAGCACTACGAAGATGCCCCATACTGCAGTCAATGAGAGGTCGCCCCAGAACATTGAACCTACTACTGTGAGCATATTTCCGAGTGCAGTGGCTACGAACCATCCACCCATCATCATACCCTTGAGCTTGGGAGGAGCTACCTTAGATACGAACGAGATACCCATGGGTGAAAGGAAGAGTTCGGCAAATGTGAGCACGAGGTAAGTGTTGATGAGGAGGCTGGGCGATACGAACTGAGCTGCTTCGCCGGCTACCTTCTGTTCGTTGGGAGAAAGGAGGCCCATTGAACCTACTGCCATCACGATGAAACCAACGGCTGCGATGAGCATACCGTAAGCAATCTTGCGAGGCGCAGAGGGTTCCTTACCCTTTGAAGCGAGGTAAGAGAACACTGCCATGCTCACGGGAGTAAGCGCTACTACGTAGAAGGGATTGAATGTCTGGAAGTACTTAGCGTCAACAGCGATTGTTGCAGCCGAAGTTTCAGCATACTGCCAACCGAGGTAAACCAATACAGCTGCTACGATAGCACCAGAGATAGCCTTTGCCTTTGATGTCTTGCTCTGGAAGATTGCGAATGCTGCATATACTCCAACAATAACAGCCACGAGGTTCCATACGTTGAAGAGTGTGCCGAGGAAACCGGTTGTACTCTTTTCTGTGAATTCGTTAGCGAAGTAAGTGAGCGTAAGACCATTCTGGTGGAACGCCATCCAGAAGAAGATTACCACTGCAAACACGAGGCAGAGTGCTATGACGCGTGCCTTAGTTTCGGCAGGAGTGAGTTCTTCAACAGCAGCAGCAGCCGCAGCTTTGTTGTCGGCCTTCTTGGGTGTGTTGCCTTCAACGTGCTTGAATGTTGAGCGAGATGCGAAGTAGATAGCCATTGATACGATCAACGATACACAAGCTACGCCGAACGCAAGGTGGTAAGAGTCAGCCTTTGACCAGCCGAGGTCGTTCATACCGTAGTCCATGATCTTGATGGCTGCAGTGGGTGCGAAGAGCGCACCAATGTTGATGGCCATGTAGAAGAGAGAGAACGCGGCGTCGCGCTTGTTGGCATACTTGGGGTCGTCGTAGAGGTTACCTACCATAACCTGAAGGTTACCCTTAAAGAGACCTGTACCCAGAGAGATAAGGCCGAGCGCACCTACTACAGCCCAGAGTGCTGTGTTGCCTGCGCCAAAGGGAATAGAGAGGAGCAGGTAGCCTAGGAACATGATAGTGATACCGATGGTTACCATCTTGCCGTAACCCAATTTGTCGGCGAGGATACCACCAACGAGGGGCAAGAAGTAAACGAACATCAAGAAGCTTGAGTAGTAAGTACCGGCTTCTTTACCCGACATGCCGAAGTTGTCCTGCATGAAGAGTACGAATGCTGCCAACATGGTGTAGTAGCCGAAGCGTTCACCTGTGTTAGCGAGGGCAAGGGCGAAGAGCCCTTTAGGTTGTCCTTCAAACATAAATTTTAAGTTTTAAATTGTTATTGATTAAGAAATGATTTTTCTGAGGATATGGAAGGGATGCTCTATATGTTTTAGAGTATATAGATTTTCTATAATTTCTACATATTCTATAGCTTCCATAGTTTCTTGAGTATCTATAACTTAAGAAACTGAGCCGTATGGCCCACGCCCCTTGCTGCAACTTCTTCGGGCGTGCCGCAGGCTATGAGTTGTCCGCCTCCGCGTCCGCCTTCCGGACCCATATCTATGAGGTAGTCGGCTGCGCGAATCACGTCGAGATTGTGCTCGATGACAATAACGGTGTTGCCCTTCTCTACCAAGCGATTGAGCA
>JAZQXH010000003.1:0-31883 GCA_045632745.1 Alloprevotella sp. | reverse complement strand
CAACAAAACTTACGATTCCCTTCACACGGATTATAAAGTTGAAGACTATTCTTTCACGATTTTGGCCAACACGTTCAAAAAGCGTACCAGTCAAGAATGGGACAAAAAGTATCTCCTTTCATTTGGCCTTGTCACTAATGCTGGGCTTCTTACAAATGCAGGAGCGTTGTTTGCCGATGACTGCCCATTGTGGCAATCTCGCCTATACTGCACACGATGGGATGGAAAAGAAAAGGGCGACGCCATCAATGATGCAGAGTTCACAGGCAATGTGTTAATGTTGCTTCGCGAAGCAATGAACTTTATGAAGTCTAACACCAAGAGAGGCTGGGAGAAACTGCCTAACGGACGAAAGAACAAACCAGAGTATGCGGAACGTGCTGTTCTTGAAGCAATGGTAAACCATTTCATCCATCGCGATTATACTGTGATGGGGAGTGAGGTTCATCTTGACATTTACGATGACCGGCTTATTGTCACATCTCCTGGTGGAATGTACAATGGAATGCTGATACAGGATTTGGACATCAAAGATGTGTCTTCTGAAAGACGCAATCCTATACTCGCAAATGTGATGGCTCAACTTGACTATATGGAGAAACGAGGTAGCGGACTCACACGCATCTGCAATGAGACCAAAACATTAGATGGGTATAAGGACGAATTGAAACCTGTGTTCAAATCTACTCCAACCCAATTCCAGACCATCATTTTTGCCTCTTCCGACACTCCGAATGTCGGAGACCATGACGGTGACATGTCGGAGACAAAACTCACTGAGCGTCAGCAGAAAATACTCAATCTCATCAAAGAGTCTCCGACAATCACAGGCAAGCAAATGTCGGAGACTTTGTCGGTGAGCCAACGCACCATCGAACGTAACCTTTCAGCTTTGCAAAAGATTGGTGTCTTGAAGCGTGAAGGTAAGGATAATGATGGGACTTGGATTGTGTTCAGGCCTTAATGATTATCATTTAAAAATGTAGCCTCACATTAAAATCTGGGAAAATGGATTTAGTACAAGTATGTAAGATTCTACACTTCCCCAAACTGAACTGTGCCCAAGGGGCGGAGGGGGCTGTAAAGAAATCGCCTCAAATTTATCGCCTCGAATAAAAATCCGAGACGAAGAATCGCTTCTTTGGGTTGGTATACGCTCCAAAAGGTGCGACATTTAGTCCAGATCGCCCGAGTTAAAATGTGTACAAAGATTAGGCGGGGTGGGGAAACACCATGTTTTGATGTCTTCGCGTGTGTTGTAAATTTCATCTGACAGCAGTTTTGTTTCTAATTTTTATGAATTCGGTGAATAGGACTCTTATTTACCGAATATTTTTTGTGTATAAATGGTTAATCTCGGAAAAGTGGTTAATTTTGTATGTCATGAAAATTTTAAGTATCAGGTAGAAAACATTATGAGAGTAGCAATATATGGTGCGGGTTCACTCGGCACGATTCTTGGAGCGTATATCAGTAAGGCTGGGGTGGCGATTGAACTCATCAATCGCAATAAGGCGCATGTGGAGGCACTGCAGACGCAAGGCGCAAAGGTCACGGGAACGGTGGATTTCATACAACCCGTTGTGGCTTATACGCCTGCTGAAATGTCGGGTACGTACGACGTCATTTTCCTCATGACGAAGCAACAACACAATCCCGAGGTCGTTGCCATGTTGCGCCCATTCCTTGCGGAGGACGGTGTGCTGGTGACGTTCCAAAACGGGTTGCCTGAACTGCAAATTGCAGAAATATTGGGCGAAAATCGTGTGCTTGGATGCACCGTAGCTTGGGGTGCGACATTGCAGTCGCCCGGCGTGTGCGAACTGACGAGTGCGCCCGATGCGCTGTCGTTCTCGCTGGGAAGCATCAGTGCGCAGAAGCACAAGTATTTTGACACCGTGAAGACGCTCCTCGAGCACATGGGCACAGTGGATGTGGAAGAAAATTTCCTCGGCACGCGCTGGAGCAAACTCCTGATTAACGCTGCCTTCTCGGGGATGAGCGCCGTGTTGGGCTGCACCTTTGGCGAGGCTGCAGGACCCAAGGATTCGCGTCGCATTGTGCAGGCTTTAATCAAGGAATGTATCGACGTGTGTCAGGCAGGCGGCATCCGTATTGAACCCGTGCAGGGCAAGGACATCGTGAAGTTGCTCAACTATACGAATGCGCTGAAGCGCGCCTTCTCCTTCTTCATCATTCCCATTGCCATCCGCAAGCATGCCAAGCTCAAGGCGAGCATGCTGCAGGACTTGGAAAAGGGTAAACTCACCGAAGTCGATGCCATCAACGGTGCCGTATCAGCCTACGGACGTAAGGTAGGTTGCCCCACACCGATGAACGACCGCGTGGTCGAAATCATTCACCGCATCGAAAAGGGCGAACTCCGCCCGTGTCGCGATAACCTTCGCTTGTTTTAGAGCGATAGGAACAACCGAAGTCTAAGAAATAAAACGCAAGCATAGAAATGTCAATAAACTTTGAGGAATATTGGAAAGAATTTTCAGAGATTGAACGAAAAATTGTGGCGCTGACGCTGCATTGTTTAGTCGTTGATAGGTATCGTGATAGTCAGAAGTATGCTCATTTGTTAGGAGTAAAGAATGAACAGGTAAAAAAGGTGTTCTCAAAACTTAGCAAGGACGGCTTTTTGGTTGAGACCTCGGAAATGACTTATTACGCGGTAGAGATTGTGGCGCCTCAGTATTTCTTTGCGGCGGCAATGTTTTTGTCACAAAATGAAGGCAACTTGCTTGAGTCTTTCTCAAAGAAAGGCATGCAACGTATGCAGCAGGCACAGAGTTTGTGGCAAATAGTAGAAGCGCTTTGCGATGAGGATTATAGTTTTAAGGCGGTTGATGCGAGGGATATTGATGAAATTCTGGTGAAGTTCATTTTCGGTTACAGCGAGCCGTTAAAACTACGTGGGCTGTTGTTAAAGTTAGATGAAAAAATCTTTGCCTTCTACATCAAAGAGCTGTTGAATCTTCATCTGCACAATGATTTGGAATCGAATGGCGTTTATGATTATGCCAATCAACTCATCGCGGATTATCGTAAGACGCAATTTGTGTCGCCGGTTTTGAAATTTGAACTTCAGGACTTTGTGGCGATGCACCAATATCTGTATGACGGAACGCCGTTGGGCCCCTTTACGGTTAAGACAGTTCCGCGTATTATTTGCTTGGGTATTCAGGCGCTCTATCAGGGTGATGCAGAGACAGCCATTGTGCATTTCTTTGATGCTATGAAAATTCAGAACAAGCAGATGCGCGGGGATAAGAATGTGTTTGTAAATCCCTTGTTCAACTATTTCTTGGTATTGGCACTGTTAAAGTCTGATACGGAGCAATCGCAGAAACGCCTGAAGACATTGTTGGGAAAGAGTTCGATTGCGCAAACGTTGCGCATGCGTTCCGTCTATTTGTTGGGACTCTATGGGAAAGAAATCCAGCAGGATGAACGGCGCAACTATGAAATTCGAACCGAGTTGAGCAGAGCAACGTCAGTTCTTGAATCTTATCTTAATTCTCAGGTGGCCTCTTTCTTATTGGCGAACGAAGCCCCCGAACCTGTGCTTCAGCGTCCGAACTTTGCCATCCTGCGCCACGAATGCAACGATGCTTATAAGCGTGCATCAGAAACGGACGAGCAATTGCTTTGCGACCGTTATGGAGGTGTCGCTGTGATTTCTACTTTGCATCGTGTAACCCCCTGGGAATCTGTGTTGGGAAATATCGAAACGTTACTTGGCAATACGGCGGAGGGTCGTAAAGCGAATGAGGCGGCAGAGCGCATTGTGTATGTGTTGAGGGGGGATTATGCTGTTGATATCAAAAAGCAAGTGCGCTTGAAGAACGGCAGTTGGAGCGCGTTGCGACAAGTGTCGATGAGCGATTTTATGCGATGTGCACTTCCTTTTATGAACGAACAAGATAAGAACGTATGTCATTCGGTGGGTAGCGCATGGTGGTACAATCCGGACCTTGATGACGTGCTTTCAAACATGGTGGGGAGTGACCGTGTGTTTCGTGCAGAGCGTGGTACGCTCGTGCCTGTAACGATTCGCGAAGAAGTGCCTTACCTCCTTATTGATTTAGAAAATAAGAGGGTGAAGATTACGAGCAATACTCCCGGCGATGAGCAAACCGTCGTCAACAAACATTCGGATGTCGAATATTGTGTGGTGCGTGCTACGAAAATTCAAAGTGCGCTCATCCAGCAGATTCTGAAACTGAACGGCAGTCCGACTGCCGATACCGCTCATCACATCAAGCGCCTCCTTCCCTTAGTCACCACCCACGTTGAAGTCCACTCCGATGCGCTCGAAGGCGGTTCGTCGCTGGAGAAGCGCGAGGGCGATACGGCCATATATGTTTATATCGACCCACAGAACGATGCCTACCGCATCATGTGTCGCGTGCATCCCTTGTCGGGAGGTCAGTTGGTGCGCTCTCCTGGACAGGGTGAGAAGGATTTCTTCGACGAAAGCGAGGGCGTGCGCTACCATGTGGAGCGCTCGCTGAAGACGGAGCGAGCGAATCTGAAACAGCTGACCGACTTCGTAGAAAGCATTTGCGACGATGAGTACGACGAAACCATGGGTTATAAACTCCAACCTCAGGATGCCTTGCAGGTGGTAGAGTGGTTGACTACTCATGAAGAAACATTTGTCACGCAATGGGCTCAGGGCGCAAAACTGAAAGTGAAAAGCGTAGCCTCGGGAAGTAACATCACGCTGAAGAGCAATGGAGGATGGTTTGAAGCAGAGGGCGAGGTGCAAATCTCCGATGCTTCGAGCATAGATATCCACAAACTGCTCTCGCTCATTGCCGCAGGAGGCATGATGGGCAAGTATGTGAAACTGGACGATTCTACCTACCTCGCCCTCACCGAGGAAATGCGCAAGCAGATGAAGCGCCTCGAAAGCATGGCGCAACTCGGACAGGGAAAGGTGCGCGTGTCGGCATTTAATATTGGTAGTCTTGCAGAAGTCGTACAGGCGCAACCCGAAAACTTCAGCGTCAACAAGGAGTATAAAGCGCTGCTCAAGAAGATTAAGGAGTCGGCAACGCTCGACCCCCAGGTGCCCGATACGCTGAACGCCACGCTGCGCGATTATCAGTACGAAGGCTTCCGCTGGATGGTGCGCCTCGACCATTGGGGAGCAGGCGCTTGCTTGGCGGACGATATGGGGCTCGGTAAGACGGTGCAAACCATCACCTTCCTGCTGTATAAGGCGAAACTGGGACCATCTTTGGTTATAGCGCCCACTTCCGTTGTCTCCAACTGGAAAAGCGAGTTGGCACGCTTTGCCCCATCGCTCAACGTCGTGTTGCTCAATCATGCCGATGACCGCAAGCAGGTGCTTCAGGAAGCAACGGCTGGCGATGTGGTGCTCACCACTTACGGACTCATGCCACAGATGGAGGAAGAATTGGCAAAGGTGGATTGGAACGTTGTGTGCCTCGACGAGGCGCATTCCATTAAGAATCGCCAAACGAAGACGTCCTCTGCTGTCATGGCGCTCAAGGCCAATTCGCGCTTGCTACTCACGGGGACGCCTGTGCAAAACTACCTTGGCGAACTCTGGAACCTGCTGCAATTCCTCAATCCCGGATTGCTGGGCAGTTATGAGGCATTTGCAAAGAAGTATATCACCCCCGAAAATCCCGACCTCACAGCATTGCGACGCATGGTGCAACCCTTCATTCTGCGCCGCACGAAGGCAGAGGTGCTGGACGAACTTCCTGAGAAGACCGAGATTACGCGACTCGTTGAACTCTCCGACCTTGAAATTACGGCTTACGAAACGATGCGCCTGAAGATTAAGTCAGAGTTGGAGAAGGAGAAAGCCCTGTCGGTCAACGCCCTTGCCTATATCACGCGACTGCGTCAGGCGGCCTGTGCGATGGCGTTAGTGGACAAGAAGTGGAAAGACAAGTCTTCCAAACTCCAGGCGTTCGTTGACTTGCTCACCGAAATCCTTTCGGGAGGCAATCGCGTCTTGGTGTTCAGTCAGTTCACGAGTTTCCTTGCGTTGGCAAAGCAGGAACTGGAGGCGGCAGGAATACCTTATTTCTATCTCGACGGTTCCACGCCCCTGCGTCAGCGCGACAAGATGGTCAAGGAATTTCAGAAAGGCGAGAAGGGTGTATTCGTGGTCAGTCTGAAGGCAGGCGGACTCGGCTTGAACCTTACGGGTGCCAACTACGTCATCCATCTTGACCCATGGTGGAACCCCGCCATCGAGCAGCAGGCAACCGACCGTGCACATCGCATCGGACAACGCCAGAATGTGACGGTTTACCGCTTGATTTCTGCCCACACCATCGAAGAAAAGATTGTGCGCCTCCACAAGACGAAGCGCGACCTTGCTGATTCTTTCCTCGAAGGCACGAATATCGCCCACGTGATTACGCTCGACGACCTTAAGGACTTCGTGAAGTAACCTCCTGCTTCGTAATTAATCCTCCAATCTCGTTCCGAATCAACGGCAACATCGTAAATCCCCAACCACCGGTGGTTGAACCAATCCGACCCTTCGGAAATGTTCTCCCACCGGTGGTTCGTGTAATGGAAACATTCTTTAATCTCTAAAGATTTTTTTGCACACTTTTTGCGTAAATGTGTAAATACGGGACTTTTAGAAAGGCGCTTTTGAAAAAAAACGATGTATTTCGTAATTTTTTGTTAAAAAAAGTTTGGCGCTTTGCTTTTATTTATACATTTGCAGTCGAACAGACTTGGCAAATAGGTTTTCGGCAACGAAACCTGCCACTTTTTTACACAAACACAAACTAAACTAAGACAAAGCTGTGGCGGAAGGTGTATTTCTCATTTTTTTTGAGAAACACCCCGCGCCTTCAGCGCAAACACAAATCCTAAACGCAGTAATTGTAATGAGCGAGTTCTTCTTACATATCGCAACTACTACTTCTGGCGCTGGGACATCCACTACCCTTCGAGGGTAGGGGCTTTTTTCGTGTTTCTACGTGAAACGCATTTTTCGTACTTATATATTGTATTCCTTTGTACACACGGAGCAACCGGTCGTTGGTAGGTGTTGCTGTGCAGGAATGTCGTTATAGGCATTCGGCAGAAGGAGTATTATCAATTTTTCCCATTTACATATTTTCATCGTCAGTGTAGGAATGTTTATTTTTCCTTGCGACGTCTAAATACATATTTTATTATGAAGCACATTATTATTCTTGGCGACGGTATGGCAGGTTGGCCCATCAAAGCTCTCAACGGACAGACACTTCTTCAGGCGGCAGAAACTCCCTATATGGATGAGTTGGCGCGTCGAGGGAGGACGGGGCGCCTTGTGACCGTAGCACCTGGCTTCCATCCGGGTAGCGAGGTGGCGAATATGTCTGTGCTTGGTTATGACCTCTCGCAGGTGTACGAGGGTCGCGGTCCGCTCGAAGCCGCAAGCATTGGTGTAGAACTCCAACCCGGTGAACTCGCCCTGCGTTGCAACATCATCTGCATTGCCAATGATTGCATCAAAAATCATTCTGCGGGCCATATCTCAACTGAGGAAGCCGACGAACTCGTACAGGCGCTTCAGGCTGAGTTGGGCAACGAACGTGTACGTTTCCACACGGGTATTCAGTATCGCCATTTGCTCGTCATAAAGGGTGGCGACAAGCGCATTTCGTGTACACCTCCCCACGATGTTCCCGGACAGCCCTTCCGCCCAAGAATGGTGCAGGCCGATGTGCCCGAGGCACAGGAAACGGCAGATATTATCAACGAACTCATCCTGCGCTCGCAGGAAGTGCTGAAAAACCACCCTGTGAACTTGCGCCGCATCAGCGAAGGCAAGGACCCTGCTAATAGCATCTGGCCCTGGGGCGGAGGTTATCGTCCGAAGATGGAATTGCTCAGCGAAAAGTTTCCTGAAGTAAATTCGGGTACAGTCATCTCAGCCGTTGACCTCATTCGTGGCATTGGTCATTACGCAGGATTTGAAACTCCCGACGTTGAAGGTGCTACCGGACTTTATAATACAAACTACGAAAACAAAGTAGCCGTGGCGCTCGAAGCATTGGAACAGCAGGACTTTGTGTATCTCCACATCGAAGCGAGCGACGAAGCCGGTCACGAAGGCAACGTCGAACTGAAGAAGCGCACGATTGAAGACCTCGACCGCCGCGTGGTGCAGCCCATTTTCGAAGCCGTGAATTCGTGGGACGAGCCCGTGGCGATCGCCATCCTCCCCGACCATCCAACGCCCTGCAGCCTGCGTACGCACACGGCTGAACCCGTACCCTTCCTTATCTGGCATCCCACGATTGCGTCCGACGACGTTCAGACCTTTGACGAAGTTGCAGCCCTGGATGGTAGTTACGGTCTGCTCCAGCGCGATGAATTTATACATGCATTCATGAATTGTAAATGAATGAGTAAACGAGCGATGAAAAAGGAGAAAGGAAAAAGGAGAGACCATCCGGATTGGTTACCTTAAAACCTCACAAGCGAAGCGACCTCAAAACCTAATAACCTTAATCAAACGCTTGCTTGCATTCCGCACGGCAGTTGTACTCTGTACTCTGTACTCTATTAGTTATACTCTATTAGTTGCACTCTAAAAAACACCTCAATTATATATATGAAATACTATAGCACCAATAAACAAGTAGCCGACGTGTCGCTCGAAGAAGCAGTTGTAACCGGACTCGCTGCCGACCGCGGCTTATATATGCCCTTGACGATTAAGCCTCTTCCACAATCGTTTTACGACACAATCGATACACTCAGTTTTCAGGAAATCGCTTTCCACGTGGCTGAAGCTTTCTTTGGCGAAGACGTTCCTGCCGACAAATTGCGCGCCATTGTCAACGACACACTCAGTTTCGACACTCCCGTTGTGCCGGTGAGCAAGGATATTTATGCGCTCGAATTGTTCCACGGACCCACACTCGCCTTCAAGGATGTTGGCGGTCGCTTCATGGCGCGCTTGCTCTCTCACTTCATTCAGAGCGACGAGTACAAGCAGGTAAACGTGTTGGTTGCCACCTCGGGCGACACGGGTAGCGCCGTGGCAAACGGATTTCTCGGAGTGCCGGGTATCCACGTTTACGTGTTGTACCCCAAGGGCAAGGTGAGCGAAATTCAGGAAAAGCAGTTTACAACACTTGGGCAGAATATTACAGCCATCGAGGTAGATGGTTGCTTCGACGATTGCCAGGCGATGGTGAAGGCTGCGTTTATGGACGAAGAACTCAATCGTCGTCTTAAATTGACGAGTGCCAATTCTATCAACATTGCCCGTTTTCTCCCTCAGGCGTTCTACTACTTTAACGCTTACGCACAGCTTAAGCGCATGGGCAAGGAGCAGCAGATGGTAGTGGCAGTTCCGAGCGGTAACTTCGGCAATCTCACTGCCGGACTTTTTGGCAAGCACATGGGACTCCCCATCAAACGCTTCATAGCAGCAAACAACAGCAACGACATTGTATATAAGTATCTCCAAACTGGTAAGTACGAACCCCGTGCTTCGGTTTCGACTATCGCTAACGCAATGGACGTGGGCAATCCCAGTAACTTTGCACGCATACTTGACCTCTACGGCGAAAGTCATGCTGCTATCTGCAAGGAACTGAGCGGTGCTGCCTATACAGACGAACAGATTGCAGCTTGCGTCAAGCGCGTGTGGAACGAAGAAGGTTATCTGCTCGACCCCCATGGTGCGTGTGGTTATCAATCGCTCGTTGAGGGATTGCAGGAGGGCGAAGTCGGCGTGTTCCTCGAAACAGCACATCCTGCGAAGTTCAAGGATACAATCGAGCAAATCATTGGTGAGGAAATCGAAATTCCTCAGAAACTCCAGGAGTTCATGAAGGGCGAAAAACAGAGCATTCAAATGGCTCCCACGCTCGAAGCCCTGAAAGCGTATTTGCTGAATTAGTAGACGAGTTGATAGGTGCGAGCGAGGGGAAAGGAGAAAGGAAAAAGGAGACTGCGAAGTTGATGATCGAAAGCGAATAAACCATCCGGATGGTAAACCTCAAAACCTCAAAACCTCACAACCTCAACTCTATCAAAAGTTGTTATAATCGGTGCGTCATTCCAATTTGGCGCACCCTTCTTTTTTCTTAAAAAATAAGGAAATACTATATTATATAATGAGTGGTGCGACAAATCTTTTTGCGACGGTGAGTTATCCGACGATTTTTTATTAACTTTGCCGATTGAAAGAAAATAATTAAAAAACGATAGAAATTATGCTTACGATTAAACAAATTCTTGATAATAAGGAAGCCGTGATTCGCGGTTTGCAGAAGAAGCACTTCGGAGGCGCTGTCGAAGCAATCGACCGCGTGCTCGAAATCAACAACGAACGCAAGGCAGCGCAGGCCGAACTCGATAATTTGCTCGCACAAATCAAGGTGCTCTCAAAGAACATCGGTGGTTTGATGAAGGAGGGCAAGAAGGACGAGGCTGAAGCAGCAAAGCAGCAGGTGGCAGACATTAAGGAGCAAACAAAGGTGCTCGAAGCGAAGATGGCTGAGGCTGCCGAACAGCTCAAGCTCCAGCTTTACACAATTCCCAATCTTCCTTACGACGAAGTACCCGAAGGACACTCTGCTGAGGAAAACGTGGTGGTGAAGATGAGCCCTCGTGCTGAAGAAGCGGTTGCTGCCGAAGTAGGCGACAAGGTGCCCCACTGGGACCTCGCGAAGAAGTACAACCTTATTGACTTCGACCTTGGTGTGAAGATTACAGGCGCCGGTTTCCCTGTATATATCGGCGCAGGAGCACGCTTGCAGCGCGCACTCATCAACTTCTTCCTCGACGAAGCGCGCAAGAGCGGCTATGTTGAAGTAATGCCCCCCACTGTTGTCAACGAAGCATCGGGCTACGGCACAGGTCAGCTCCCCGACAAGGAAGGACAGATGTATCATTGCACAGCCGACAACCTCTATTTGATTCCTACAGCCGAAGTGCCCGTTACGAACATTTATCGCGACGTTATCCTCAGCGAAAAGGAGTTGCCCATCAAGAATTGTGCTTACACACAATGTTTCCGTCGCGAGGCGGGCTCTTATGGTAAGGACGTTCGCGGTTTGAACCGCCTCCACGAATTCTCAAAGATTGAAATCGTGCGCATCGATACGCCCGAACATTCTGCTGAGAGCCACAAGGAAATGCTCGCACACGTTGAAGGTTTGCTCGAAAAGTTGGAACTCCCTTATCGTATCCTTCACCTCTGCGGTGGCGATATGTCGTTTACAGCAGCAACCTGCTTCGACTTTGAAGTTTACTCTGAAGCGCAGCAGCGTTGGTTGGAAGTAAGTTCGGTTTCAAACTTCGACTCTTATCAGGCAAACCGTTTGCAGTGTCGCTACCGCGATGGCGAAAAGAAGATCCACCTTTGCCATACGCTCAATGGTTCAGCCCTTGCGCTCCCCCGCATCGTAGCCGCACTCCTTGAAGACAATCAAACTCCCGAAGGCATCCGCATTCCCAAGGCATTGCAACCTTATATGGGCGGCGAAGAGTATATAAAGTAAGGTTTTAAGGTTATGAGGTTTTAAGGGAACTATGCAGTATGGGTAGAGAGTAGAGAGTAGTCCATCCGGATGGTTCGCTAATCGTTCTTCTCAACCTCAAAACCTCAAAACCTCAAGACCTCACAACCTTACAGCCTCACAACCTTATAACCTCAAAATCTATGGCTCGTTTGCTTTCTATAGATTATGGCAAGAAGCGCACGGGGATAGCCGTGACCGATACGTTGCAGCTCATTGCCAACGGACTTTGTACTGTAGAAACGAAGGAACTGCTGAAGTTTCTCGTAGATTATTGTGCGAAGGAGGAAGTGGAGCGCTTTGTTGTCGGACTACCCACGCAAACCACGGGCGAGGCTTCTGAAAACCAGCAGCGCGTGCGCTGTTTTGTTGGCGAATTACGCAAGGCGTTGCCAGCAATTCCGGTGGAGTTCTACGACGAACGTTTCACCTCCGTGCTTGCTCATCGCACAATGCTCGAAAGCGGCATCGGGCAGAAGCGCCGTCGCGACAAAGCGCTTGTGGACGAAATCGCAGCGACCATTATTCTGCAGGACTACATGGCGAGTCGCGTGTCCCAATTCTCCATATAAAAATAACAGATACTTATGATTTTACCTATTTATACATACGGTCAGCCCGTTCTTCGCAAGCAGTGCGAGGACTTCGACCCCACAACTTATCCCGACCTTCAGCAGCTCATTCAGAATATGTACGAAACGATGAAGCGTTCTGAAGGCGTGGGCTTGGCTGCTCCTCAGATTGGCAAAGCGCTTCGCCTGGCAGTCATTGGTCTTGACGATTTGAAGGAAGACCATCCCGAGTACGAAGGTTATCTTCACGCTTTCATCAATCCTCACATCGTTGAGGTTGACGATTCAGAAATGGTCAGTCAGGAAGAAGGTTGCCTTTCGCTCCCCGGTATCCACGAACCCGTGAAGCGCCCTGCGCGCATCCGCGTTCAGTGGTTGGACGAAAATCTTGAGGCGCACGACGAATGGGTCGAAGGATTCTTGGCACGCGTCATGCAGCACGAGTTCGACCATCTTGACGGTAAGGTCTTCACCGACCGAATCGCGCCCCTGCGCAAGCAGATGGTGAAGAGCAAGTTGAACGCCATTATGAAGGGCAAGGTGAATTGTTCTTACCGAATCAAGTAAGTTGATATTAGCGGAAAATAAAATTGAGCATCATGAATAGTGATGCGTTCATAAGAAATTAAGAAAAGTGGGTGTGCCAAAATATCTTTGTTTTGACATACCCACTTTTTTTTCGTAACGTGTAAATAATTGCTAAATCTGATATTAAAATATATTAAAACCAGAAGTTTCTTGTTCGCATTGATTAATTTTGCAGTCATACTCAGTTGATGATTCGCGGAAGGGGCGTTAGCGAACGAACAGACGAAACCGTTTGAAGCGGATACTTGTTTGCATGCTGCCCTGAATCCTCAAGACCCGACCATCTCACCCAATGATTATGATTAAATATATATTGTTGATATGCTGTTTGTTTCCCCTCTCATTACTTGCTCAGATTAATACGGAGCAAGTGACGCTGATGGGGCGCCATGCACTTTATTTTGACGACTACCTTACTGCGATTCGCTATTTTAATAAGGTAATCGAGACCAAACCTTATCTTGATAAGCCCTATTATTATCGCGCTTATGCCAAGTTTAGTTTGGAAGACTTTTTGGGGGCTGAGGCTGATTGTAACAAATGCCTTGAGCGCAATCCCTATCTTACGGAGGTGTATCAATTGCGTGGACTTTGTCGCATTCATAATAAGGACTTGAAAGGTGCTGCTGCCGACTATGCTGCTGTATTGAAGGAAGAACCTACGGAGCAAACGGCACTTTACAATAGGGCGCTTTGCCTTTTGCAGGAGAAGAATTATGATGAGGCGCAAACCGACATTATGCAATTGCTGAAGATTGCCCCTCGCCATGTTCGAGCCTATATGGTGCGCAGTCAGTTGAGCATGGAGCAGGGCGATACGCTCGAAGCTGTTGTTTGGGCAGACTCGCTACTCACCATTACGCAGCGCGATGCTTCGGCATGGAGTTTGCGCGGACGTTTGGCGTTGGCTGTCGATGAGTTTGAGAAAGCCGATACTTGTTTTACGAAGGCGGTGGATTTAGAACCCGAGTGGGGCGACCACTATATGATGCGTGCTCAGGCGCGCCACGCTATCAATCGCTTTGACGAGGCGATAGCGGACTACAACAAGGTGATTTCGTATATACCTCACCACTTTGTGGCGCACTATAATCGTGGACTATTGCTTGCCACAGTGGGGCGCGACAACGAGGCAATCGAAGATTTTAATTACGTATTGACCGAAGAGCCTACCAATACGCTGGCGCGCTACAACCGCGCTTTACTCATGGAGCGTACTGGCGACTACCAGACGGCAGTGAGCGACCTCACGTTGCTTATTAAGGATTTCCCCAATTTTATTTACGGTTATATGCTGAGGGCTGAATGCTTGCGTCGTCTTGGCGATGAGCAGGCGGCGAAGCGCGATGAGGCTTTTGTGCAACGTGCCGGACTTGATTTGCGTTTCGGCAAACAGCGTCAGACTCCTGTTCGCAAGGTGATAACACGAACAGAAAAGTCGATCGAGAATTATCAGCAGTTGGTGGAGGAAGTCGATACTGTGAATACGCTGCTCAACGAACTCATCGGTCGCGTGCAGAATCTGCAGGCGGAGCGCACTCCGCTGGGATTGATAAAACTGCAACTTGCCGAGTCAGCGCAGAGTGAATATTTCTACCATGAAGTGGCGCGCATCAACGCACATCGCGTTTTGCCTTTGCGCCTTGTGATTTCGGTGCAGAGTGTTCCACAGATTGCTCCTTCGCTTTATGAGAGCGTGGCAGAGCAACTTTACACTTTGCTCGAAGGTCCTACGCTTGCCGATGCGTTGGTGTTGCGTTCTGTCATTCAGTCGCAGCGCTACAACTTCAGCGATGCGCTCGACGATGCAAAGGGAGCGTTGATGAACGATTCAACCTCCGTCTGCGCCATGCTCCAGCGCTGTGCAGTGAACTGCCAGTTGGCGCAGGCAGAGACCGACGACAAACCTGCTCGCCGAATTTATCTTGCAACTGCCGAAAACGATGCCAACCAACTGCTGCAACTCACGAACAGCGAATGGGCACCTGCCTACTACAATCGTGCTGTGATTTATACCCTCCAGGGACGCAAGGCCGAGGCAATTGCCGACTACGACCAGGCAATCCGTCTTGACGAACGCCTGGCACCGGCTTATTTCAACCGTGCGTTGCTCTACTACGAGGACGAAAAACATGCGGAGTCCGAAGCCGACCTCAGCAGGGCAGGGGAACTGGGCATCTACAAGGCTTACAGTTTGCTCAAGGCGCTCAAGCAGTAGTCCTTCTTACGTATATATAACTCAACTTTCGCAAGCTTCAGTTGAGTCAGGTTATGAGGTTGTTAGGTTGTTACCGATTCAGACTTTAAACACATAAATCATAAAAACTATGCTAAAACAATTGATTCTCTCAGCAGGCATCTTGCTGATGCCCATGACGGTGCAAACTGCCTGCTCACAGGCGCCCACATCAGAGCGTGTGGACCTCACTTATGCAGCCGAACATGCTGTAAATTCAGTAGTGTATATCAAGGTTACAACGAATGCCAAGGTGCAGTCCGTGCCCTATCGCAGTCCGTTTGATGACTTTTTCAGCGAATTCTTCGGACAAGCACCGGGACAGCAGCGCGAACGCCAAATCCAGACGCCTAAGCGCAGCGGAGCGGGGTCGGGCGTTATCCTCACTGAGGATGGCTACATTGTGACGAACAACCACGTCGTTGCCGATGCTGACGAACTCCTCGTGAAGCTCAACGACAACCGCGAATTCAAGGCACGCATCATCGGGCTTGACGAAACCACCGACCTTGCGCTCATCAAGATTGAGGCGGAGAATCTTCCTGCCATCAAGGTGGGCGACTCATCGAAAGCAAGCCTGGGCGAGTGGGTATTAGCCATTGGCAATCCCTTTGGGCTCACAGGAACCGTTACGGCAGGCGTAGTTTCGGCGAAGGCACGTACGCTCAATGCTACGGGCGGCATCGAATCCTTCATCCAGACCGACGCTGCCATCAATCCCGGTAACTCGGGCGGAGCGCTCGTCAATGCCAAGGGCGAACTCATCGGTATCAATGCCATGCTCTATTCGCGTACCGGTTCGTACAGCGGATATGGTTTTGCGATTCCTACGACCATCATGCAGCGCGTGGTCGACGACCTTCGCAACTTTGGCAATGTGCAGCGTGCAGTGCTCGGTGTGCAATACCAGGTTGTGGCGGACTACGTAGAGCAGCAGAAGGAACGCGGAAAGGAACTTGACCTCGGAACTGTCAATGGTATTTACGTAGCTGCAGTGACGCCCGAATCTTCGGCTGACGATGCTGGTATCAAGGAAGGCGACGTCATTACGCACATCGACAAGATGGAAATCACAAAGTCCGGCGAACTTCAGGAAGCCCTCGCTACGCATCGTCCTGGCGACAAGGTGAAGGTTACTTACCTGCGCGATAAGAAGGTGAGCACCGTGACCGTTACGCTCAAAAATGCTCAGGGCACAACCGAAGTTCTCAGTAAGGTGGACCAGGACAAGATGGGCATCGCCCTCGAAGAACTTTCTGCACGCGATAAGCAGGCGCTCAATCTCACACACGGACTCGTAGTGAAGCACTTGCGCGAAGGCAAGATGAAGCAGGCAGGTATCGTGAAAGGACTCATCCTTCTTCAGGTCAACGACCGCCAGCTTCGCACTGTTGCAGATTGGGAGGAAGCAGTGAAAGAGGCCAATCTCTCTACAGACCGTGTGCTCTGGATTCGTGCCAAGACGCAGAGCGGACTTAATAAGAGCTTCACCGTAGAACTCGACGAAAAGTAGTCGGGCGCAGAAGGCGAAGCGCGCAGAAGGCGAAGCGATTTTTTTAAAAGATGTAAGGGTGGGCACGCCAGTTTTCTTGGCGTGCCCACCTTTGGTTTTAGGGAGAGGCTGCGGGTGCTATAGAAGCTCTATATGTTCTAGAAGCTCTAGATTCTCTAGATTCTCTAGATATTCTAGATATTCTAGATACTCTAGATTTTCTAGATATTCTGGAGTATCTCTCTATATCCACCTCATATTCCTAAAAAAAACAATGATTTTACGTCTTATGTTGTGGGAAAACATTATTTTTGCGAGAAAACAAATAGGTGAGTAAACATGTGAAGGATAAATGGGTTACAGTAACGAGAACTGAAGGGTTGCAAGTTACGAGTTAGCTACCAGGACCAGTGCATGTTTCTCTTCATAAGGCAGTTGCCTTCTCTCTTATAAATTATGATTCGACTTTACATATTTTGCAAAAAACAGAAAAGGAATATCCTTCGCATGCTTCACAGAAAGGCTGCCGTCCGACAATTGAAAAAGGCGGGGGCGGAATTCTGTAGGGATATTCTTTTCAATGGTCCTTGTGAGTTGAGTATCCGTGGACGTTGTGTTATAGGCAAAGGTTTTGTATGCAACAGTTCGATAGATAATTGCATCGATGCCGGCGGTTGCAAAATTGTGGTGAAGCCGAATGCCACGCTTCGCATTGGCGACTACAGCGGAATTTCCAATGTTTCGCTACACTGCGAAAACCATATTGAAATCGGTAGTTATGTCAACATCGGAGCGGGTACAATTATTTTCGATACAAATTTCCACAGTCTTAAGTGGCAACACCGTGAAGACCGCTTGGTGGACATACAAAATGCTCAAACCGCACCGGTCCGTATTGGCAATCATGTATTCATCGGTGCGCATTGCATCATAGGTAAAGGCATCACCATCGGTGAAAAATCAATTGTCGCAGCCGGTAGCGTTGTGACAAAAAACATTCCTCCAAAGGAAATGTGGGGTGGAAATCCTGCAAAATTCATCAAACCAATAGAAGATTGACAGCTCCCCCCAAAAATCTAGAATCTCTAGAACCTCTAGAATATCTAGAGCCTCTAGAACATCTAGAATTTCTAGAACATCTAGAGTCTCTAGAACCTCTAGCCCCTTATAGGCCCCTCCCCCAAATCCCCCGTCTCTTCCTAAACCTCACAAAATTTATGACCTTTTTAGAACTTTGTCAGCAGCGTTATTCAACGCGTCAATATAGTGAAGTCAGTATCGAGCAGGAAAAACTCGATTATATCCTTCGATGTGCGCAGCTTGCGCCCTCTGCAGTGAATTTTCAACCATGGAAAATTCGTTTCGTCACAAAACCTGCGCAGATCAAAGCCCTGCGCGAGTGCTACAATCGTGCATGGTTCGAAACGGTCACCCACTGCCTTGTAGTATATAAAAATACGGAAGTAGAGTGGGTGCGTAAGTCCGACCAGAAGCCGCATGGCGATATTGATGTTGCCATTCTTACGGAGCACATTTGTCTTGCAGCCACCGAAGTCGGACTCGGCACGTGCTGGGTGTGCAATTTCGATGTCGAAAAGTTGCTCGAAGCCTTCCCCGTGCCGTCCTATCTGCAGCCCGTAGTCATGATTCCCATTGGTTATCCTGCCGATGAGGCAAAGCCCAAGCAGCGCAAGCAACTGTCTGAAATATTGATTTCGTAAATTCTTATCTTTTGCAAAAAAATATGTATGGTTTCGTAAAGGTAGCCTCTGCAGTACCTCAGGTAAGGGTAGCAGATGTAAAATATAATGTGGAGCAAATCGTCAGTATGATGATGGAGGCGGACAACAATGGCGTGCGTGTCGTTGTTTTCCCCGAATTGTCAATGACGGGGAGCACGTGTGCCGACCTCTTTCGTCAGCAACTCCTGCTTCGCGAGGTCGAAGCGCAACTCAATAGCATAAGGCAAATGTCGCTTACGCTCAGCGTTACGACGATTGTGGGAGCCCCCGTGATGCACAATGGTGCACTTTATAATTGTGCGATAGTAATTCAGGAAGGCAGCATCGTTGGAGTTGTTCCTAAAACGTCTCTCCCTCTAGATTCGCAGTCAAGGTGGTTTGCCTCTGGTGCCGCATTGCCTGCCAATGCAGAGTGTAAATTGTGCGGAAATACAGTGCCCTTCGGCACCAATCTGTTGTTCACTACGTCCGATTTTACCTTTGCCGTAGAAGTGGGCAGCGACCTTTTTTCTCCGCTTCCTCCTTCCGTTTTGCATACTGTTTCCGGAGCCGAAATTATCTTCAATCTCTCTGCTGAGGCTGAGGTGCTGGGTTCGTACGAAAACTTGAAGCAGCGCATTATTCACCACAGTCAGCAGTGTAGCTGCGCTTATATCTATGCGTCGGCAGGCTATGGCGAGAGCACGCAGGACGCCGTGTTGCCCGGGTATGCTTTCGTGGCTGAGGCGGGCGAACTTCTCAGTGAGGGCAAGCGCTTTGCGATGAGTCAGCAACTGGTGATGTGCGAGGTCGATGTCGAACTCCTGCGCCACAAGCGTCTGAAGATGCCCGTTCCTGCCATGTCTTCGCTCCTGCAGGTGCCATACCGGAGTATTCCTGTTGACGAATGTTGCGTAGCTGAATTTTCGCCAGTATTGTCGCGCACGGTTTCGGCGTCTCCTTTTGTGCCAACAGGAGTCGATGTTAACCAATGGTGCGAGGATGCTGTCAACATTCAGAGCGAAGGACTTGCCAAGCGCATAGCCCATACGCACGCTTCGACCGTTGTGCTTGGTATTAGTGGCGGACTCGATTCAACCCTGGCTCTGCTCGTTTGCGTACGTGCTTTCGATAAGTTAGGCCTTGACCGTCGCAACATTTGGGGCATCACGATGCCTGGCTTCGGCACATCGGGACGCACGCACTCCAATGCACTGAGCCTCATGAAGCAACTCGGCATTTCCGTGCGCGAAGTCTCTATCGCTATGGCGGTGACGCAGCATTTCCTCGACATTCAGCACGACCACAACAGCCACGACGTGGTTTACGAAAACAGTCAGGCACGCGAACGCACGCAGATATTGATGGACATTGCCAATCAGCAGTCGGGAATGGTAGTCGGAACGGGCGACCTTTCCGAACTCGCTTTGGGATGGGCCACTTACAACGGCGACCACATGTCGATGTATGGTGTCAACGCTTCCATTCCAAAGACGATGATGCGCCTTATCGTGAAGCACCTGGCTGTTACGTCCGACAACGCAGAGATCAAGCGCGTGTTGCTCGACATTGTCGATACGCCCATTTCGCCAGAGTTGATTCCTACCGACAGTCAGGGCGAGATTGCGCAGAAAACGGAGGACCTCGTCGGACCTTACGAACTCCACGACTTCTTCATTTACCACACCCTCTGCAACGGATTTTCGCCCTCAAAGATATTCTACCTTGCCAAGCAGGCATTTGCCCAACCTTCGCAGTACAGCGAGGCTTACGATGAAGCCACTATCCATAAGTGGCTCACCGTCTTCTGTCGTCGCTTCTTCAATCAGCAGTTCAAGCGTTCGTGCATGCCCGACGGTCCGATGGTTACTCCCTGTTCGCTCAGTCCGCGCGGAGCGTGGGCAATGCCCTCCGATGCCTGCTCCGAACTGTGGCGCGATAGTGCCTTGCAGGCAGCCGATAGTTTGTAACTCTCGATAGAGGCTATAGTTCCTATAGTCTCTATAGTTTCTATAGTCTCTATAGTTTCCTATCGCCTCTCTACCCCCATTCTCAGAAAAAAGCGTACTTTTGTAATGCGGTACGGGCGCTCCTTTTCCGAAGGAGAACAATCTTTCCGCCGCAGTCCTACAAACCAATTCGTTACTTTACGCCATGCAGAAATTAGCCAATTATATTAAGCGCATTGAAATCAAGAGCTTGTGGAGCGGCCATAAGCACATTGTTTGGGAACTTCAGCCGGGAGTGAACGTACTCAGTGGTGGCAATGGGGCAGGTAAGAGCACCATCCTCAACCGCATGGTTCAGCACCTCCATGCTGCGCCCACGACTGGCGAGATTATGGGTGGGGCGCATCTTGGTGTATGTATTGACTTCGAACCCTCCGACGCTACGGGCATTCGCTACGACATCATCCGCAGCTTCGACCGCCAACTCGTACAGGGCGACCGCTTGCGCACACTCACAGATGCTACCGTCGTTACCGAACTCGATTGGCAACTCTATCAATTGCAGCGCCGCTATCTCGACTATCAGGTCAACGTGGGCAACCGCATGATTCAGATGCTCACCTGCGGCGAACCCGATGCACGCGAAAAGGCGATGCAGGCTGCCGAACTCAAAAATAAATTTCTCGATCTCGTTGACGAACTCTTTGAGGAAACGGGCAAGACCATCGACCGACAGAGCAACGAACTCCGCTTTCTGCAGTACGACGAACTGCTTTCGCCCTACAAACTCTCGAGTGGCGAGAAGCAGATACTGATTATCCTGCTCACTGTGCTCACGCAGGACCTCCAGCCCTACGTGCTCTTCATGGACGAACCCGAGGCGAGTCTTCACTTCGAGTGGCAAAAGCGACTCATCGATATGATGATGATGCTCAACCCCAATGTGCAAATCATCCTCACGACGCACTCCCCTGCCGTCGTCATGAACGGATGGGAAGACCGCGTTACGGAAGTCAACGAAATTACGGTTTAGAAAGGAGACTGCGCAGCTGATGAGCGTAAGCGAATAAAGGAGAAATACCTTGCGGGAGATGTGCTGCTAAATTCTTTAACTTTTTACTTACGCTTATCCGCTTCGCTGCCTTCTTCCTGGCTCATGCCCACCATCCGCTTCGCAGAATACTTTCCTAAAGTCTCTTTCCGCTTATGCTTTCCAATTATATCAACTCCGATTATATCCGCGCGGCGAACAGCTTGGCTGGAAAGCAGGCGCGCAAAAAGATTGTGGTCTATGTTGAGAGCTTCGAGGATGTTTTCTTCTGGAGTAACCTTCTGCATGGGGTGGAGACGGAGAAGGTGTATTTCGAAGTGATGTTGCCCTCGAAGACGTCGCTCTGTAAGGGCAAGAAGATTGCGCTCGCCAATCGCCTCGGTCCCAACATGATTGCGTGCGTCGATGCCGACTACGATTATATGATGCAGGGCGTCACCGCCACTTCCCACGAAGTGTGCTTCAATCCCTACGTGTTCCACACGTATGTCTATGCCATCGAGAGTTTCTACTGCCACGCCTCTTCTCTGCAGAACGCTTGCGTAATGGCTACGCTCAACGACCGCCGCATTTTCGACTTTGAGGCATTCCTGCTGCAGTTCTCCGAAACCATCTGGCCCCTCTTTGTTTGGAGCGTTTGGGCGTATCGTTATGGGCAGTTCAAGCAGTTTTCGCTGGTCGATTTCTACAAAGTGGTGCGCCTGCGCGAAGTCAACCTTTACCATCCCGAAAACGAACTTTCTGCTCTCCGCAAGCGCGTCAACGCAAAGGTCAACCGCCTGCAGCGCCAGTTTCCCGAAGGCAGAAAGACCTACCGTCCCCTGCGCGAACAGCTTGAGCAACTGGGCATAACGCCTGAGCAAACCTATCTCTTTATGCGTGGCCACGACCTTCAGGATGGCATCGTCCTTCCTGTTGCCGAAAAGGTGTGCGAGGTGTTGCGCCGTGAGCGCGAACGCGAAATTCGCCAGTTGGCGGAGCACGACAAGCAGATGCAAAACGAGCAAGCCGCCTATCAGCACACTGCGCGTCCCATTGCCGAAACCCTCTCGCGCCACAACGGATACGTCGCTACGCCCCACTATCAGGCGATACAGCAGCGAATCCGGGAGTTCCTTCTGACGCATCATTCCTCCGCTACTAACTCACAACCCACATCGCAACCCTCATCTCCTTCAACATCGCAATCCTTATGAAACACAAGTCTATACTATCCAACCTCGCATTGCTCCTCTTCACATTTACCACACTCCCCCTCGCAGCGCAGCTCACGGAGGAAGTGAGGAGCGCGCACTATTTTTCGTTTCCCCAGTTCCGCAAAGCCAAGGTGATTCAGCCTTTCGGCAAGTTTGTGGAGGTAGAGGCAAACGTGTTCCTGAAGGACGCCTCGCTCTGCTTCCTTGCCGGCGACACCATCAAGAAGGCTTACCTCGACAAGGTCATCGCCGTGAAGTTTGACTCCGTAGAGTATCGCACGATTAACAAGACGATGCTGGGCGAAGTCATCGCCACGAAGAACTATAATTATCTCCTCCGCGTGCGCACCATCGATATGGAGCGCTTTACGAAGGAGACCGACGGTTCCGAAAATGGTGCCTTCTTTGAGTTCGACGGTATAGGGCGCATGTCAAACTCCTTTATCGACCTCAATAGCGACAACTATCGCAAGGAGGGCTATCCGCTCAAGGATAAGTACTACTTCATTGTCAAGGGCCGTGCCGTCGTAGCGAGCGAAAGCCACATCCGCCGTGAGGTGAGCCACCGCAGCCTCGACAAGTTCAAAGCCATGATGAACGACCGCTGGTGGAGCTGGCGCGACGAAGAGTCGCTCATCATGCTCCTCGATTTGCTGCCGTATTAAAGGAGGAGGGGATTATAGATGCTCTAGAAGCTCTAGATGCTCTAGATATTCTAGATATTCTAGATGCTCTAGATATTCTAGGAGCTCTATAGCTCCTATCGCTCCTATCGCCCCTATATATTTACTAACTAAGAAGGAGAAATGCCGCGTCGGCATTTCTCCTTCTTAGTTATTTACCATTGGCTCGCGTTTCTCGAGCCTGATTTTTCGGTATGAGGATTTACTGGTTCTATCGCGTGTCCAGCCTTTAGAAACTACTTCATTTGCATAAAATACAATATGTTCAGGCGATAGATTGTAGTTCATCAGAAGCAGATTATGACTCCATGGCAAAACTGCGACAGCCTGTCGCAGTTTTGCATTTTCCTTATTATAACGGAGATAGAACTTCTTCATATCCCATAGATTCCTTGGAGATAAGCCTATGTTGGGATATATTGATTTTAAATCGATAGATAGTCTTTTAACGATACTGTCGCCATGTTTGCTGTCAACTTTTTTCTCATCTAATAACTTGCCTATCTCCCAATAAGAAGAAATAGCAAATTTATTCAAATTTTTTGCTATTTGTTGTCGAGACGTTTCAATTATTGTTATGGTTTGTTGCAATAATGCGTTATAATCATCTTCGTTTAAAGCATTTATGTCGGTTAAATTTTTCATGGTATTTTCCTTTTTATTGCTTAAGGTGGGTTACGTCGTCTAAACTTTATGCAAAGGTATAAATGTTTTTTTGTATTATTAGCAGTTTTAGTTATAAAATAGAAGAAGGAGAAATGCCGCGTTGGCATTTCTCCTTCTTAGTTATTTACCATTGGCTCGAGTCTCTCGAGCCTGATTTTTCGATATGAGGGGTTACTCTATCGCTTGCTTGCACGCTGCACAGTAGTTGTTCTCTGTACTCTGTTCTCTGTTCTCTAATGACCTTACGAGCGAAGCGACCTTATAACCTTAGAACCTCACCAGTTATTATTCCCAGTTAGATGAGTCCCAGCCGCCCTTGTTTGTGAGCTGCTGACCTGCTGATGTATCAATTGTCTGGTCACTCATCTTGAGTGATGCTGCGATCATGCCCTGTGCTTCGAACTTTACTTCGATAGTAGTGGGCTTTGTATATTCTTTCTTCATAATATCAAATCGTTTTTAATTGTTGTTTTTATTGAAGTTTCGAATGGGTCGGGTTTTGAGGTTGTAGGTCGATGTAATTTGAACAGTTACCTAAGTTTTTAGGAGAGTAACCTGTCCGAATGGCACCTTAAAACCTTACAACCTCCAAAACCTTAAAATAGTAGAAGAGTTGTTAGGTACGAGAGACGAGATCGAACACTTGCTTGCACGCTGGTTTTCATTCCGCACGGCAGCTGTACTCTGTACTCTGCACTCTGTACTCTAACTGACGCCTTACTTTACGATAAACTTCTTACCGTTCTGGATGTAGAGACCACCCTTCACAGCGTTTACTACGCGGCGACCGCTGAGGTCGTAGATAGGAGCGTTAGCGTCGAATGAAGGAGCAACGATAGCGTCTTCAATACCAGTTGTGCCACCGAAGTTGAAACGGAGAACCTGCATAGAAGCACCCTGAGTAGTGGGGAGGTAAGCCTTGAAACCGTTGTTGAGGAATGAAGTATTTCCTTGCTGGTTCTTAGTAGCCTTAAAGAGACCTACTACATATTCTTCCTCAATCATTTGTCTACTCAATACGTAAGCATCTTTAGCAACGTATGTATCTGCATATGTACCTTCGAGTAAAGATGTAGCTTCTGTTTCAGTAGCCTTAATTTCGAGGAATACGCAACCATTTTGAACTTGAGCACCTTCCTGCAATTTCAATACAACACCAACATTAGCAGGTACTACAGTTTGTTCTTCCAATACAACACTGTTATCTTCGATAGATGTAGCTGTATAAGCCTTGAAACGATTGAATGAGAGAGCCAATTCTACGGGAGAGTAGAGTGTAGTCCAACCAGCTTCAACGTTTACAGGGATAGGCAACCATGTTACTTCTGTGATTGTCCAGTTGTGACTATCACCACAAGTGTTATTCTGACATCTATTTACAAAACCATTGTCTTTATGTAACCAACGACCGCCTGATTTGATATTGTACTTAGCTACAGCACCATTAGCAGCTGCAACAAATTCAATAGCAGAAATATTATTTGAACCTACAGCTTCGAATGTCCAGTCTGTATCATTCAAGCCCATATACAAACCTGTATTAAATGCCAAGAGGTGAGCACCATCATAGTAATATACAGAAGCTGCATTGTCGTAATCTGCGCTCAAAGCAATTCTATTACCACTAGTAACATTACTTGTAATATAATTTCCACCATTATTAATTCGATAGAACTTACCAGCTTCAGGCATGTTGAGAGAGAATGAAGCGATGAGTTCTTCAAGTTTTGCAGTCTTAGCTTTAACTGCTTCAGGTGTAGGATTGTTTGTAGCCTGAATCGCTTGGCGGAAAGCAACGATTGCGTTGAAATCATCTATGTAATTAGCATTTGTTACTGTGTATTCACCTATGCCAGTGCCAATCGTGATTTGATCAAACAAAGTCTGAGCCTTTGTGATGGTAGCATCAAGTTCTGCGACAGCTTCTGTGTTGTCAGCTTCGTAAGCGTCGATGGTGCTCTTGATTGTTGCAAATACATTCGCATCCAAGTCATCAATCATTAAGATGAGGTGGGAATTACCATTATTGTTCGTGTTTGACCAACCACCGTTCCATGTGATAAGGCCTTCGCCAAATTCGGTAGAATGATTAATTACACAACTTTCATTGTCGGTAGTCTTGAACATAAGAGGATAGCCACTCTTTGTTGTTGCTTTAAACGTTACCTTTGCAGGAGTGATAGACATAGGTACTGATGCGTTTCCTGTTGTGCTCTGTTCTCCTAAGAACATTTCTTTACCAACGTTGTAAATGTAGAAGTTACCCTTGTCTGATTTATACACTGTCCATTGGTAGTAGGGGTCTTCTGCGCTACCTGTAGCGTTGTTTGATGTCTTTGCTGTTGAAATAGCATTGTCGCCATCTGCTTTTGCTCCCATCCATCCAAGTGAAGTTTTAAATGTGTAAACCTTACCGTTTACGAAATCTTCTGTGGTAATAACGGCACCGGGGTAGAACATTTTAGTGATTTGGGCGTCAGTAAATGCACTGTCATAAATCTTTACAGAAGAAATTGTACCGTTAAAGGTTCCCCAGTTTGTATTTGTGTTGTATTTCACACCGCCAAGATAGAACTTCGCGTTTTCTCCAGAGAAAGCGTTTAATGCGGCAGCATTTTGTTCTCCTTGTAAAACTCCATCTACATACATTTTAATTTTAGTACCGTCGTATGTGTAAGCCAACTGAGTGGCAGAAGTCGTTACGCTTCCTCTTGAGTACCATCCGCCAGTTCTTGGTCCTACGATGTAGCGCATTTGGTTGCCTCCTAAGCCTAATCCCCAGATAGAGTTGTTGTCTGTGTTACTTGATGTGTAGTCGGCAACTGCTGAGAATAAGAGTGCTTCAGTGCTACTGTTGGTAATCTCCACGTCTGCCACAAAAGTTATTTCAGTCATGTTGCGAATTGTTGTTGCGTCTTCAGTCGAGAGTTCCTGAGGTGCTGTGATGTTCTCGTAAGTGAAGACGGGGGTTGGTGTCTGTGCCCACGCTCCCAAGCAAGGAAGCATCATGGCGAGCATAAGTAAAAATTTCTTCATTTGTTTGAATTGATTTTGTTTATAGATTAGTAATTATTGATTTCTGTATCGGATTGAAATTCAATGTGTATCGGTCGGTGAGGACGGTTGAATTTTTGTGTCGCAAAAGTACGAAGATTTACTACAAACTTTTTAATAAATTATTACAAATCGTATCATTTTTTTTACTACCCCCCCCATTTTGAAACTTTTGGTTTGCAAATAAATCTTTAAACATCAAAGTACTCAATTTTAATGTGTTGAATATCATCCCTCGCAACCGTTTTCTCGCCTCTCTGAATTTTCACCAATTTGTCAATTTTAAAGCAAAAATGTGGTGGCTTTATAGAATTTTCTTAATTTTGCAAATTAGTTGGGGGAAGAAAGGAAAAAGGAGACTGCGAAGCTGATGAGCCAACGGCGAATAAAGGAGAAATGAGAAAGGAGAAACCATCCGGATGGAAAGTTGTACGTTGTACTCTAAAAACGCTGCATAGCCCTCATAACCTCAAAACCTTATAACCTCACAACCTCATCTTAAAACCTCACAACCTCATAACCTTAACTCATAACCTCAATATTGAATATTAACAAAATGGTTTGGCTCGCACGCTGCATAGCCCTCATAACCTTAAAACCTTATAACCTCATAACCTTACCTTAAAACCTTACAAGCGTAGCGACCTCACAACCTTACAACCTTATTATATATATGAGTGAACAATTAAAGAAAATCAAGCAGCTCGTGGAGCTCCGCCACAAGGCGCGCCTTGGCGGTGGCGAAGTAGCTATTGAAAAGCAGCACGCTAAGGGCAAAGCCACAGCGCGCGAACGCATCGACCTCTTGCTCGACAAGGGCTCTTTCGAAGAATTAGACATGTTTAAGCTTCACCGTTGCCACGACTTCGGCATGGAAAAGAAGCAATATTTTGGCGATGGTGTAGTATGCGGTAGCGGTACCATCAATGGCCGCCTCGTTTACGTCTTTGCACAGGACTTTACGGTGAACGGCGGTTCACTGTCGGAAACAATGGCAGAAAAAATCTGCAAGGTGATGGACCTCTCCATGAAGGTGGGCGCTCCCTGCATCGGCTTGAACGACTCGGGCGGTGCTCGCATTCAGGAAGGCGTGAACTCGCTTGCCGGATTTGCCAACATCTTCCAGCGCAACATTGAAGCGTCGGGCGTTGTGCCTCAGATTTCGGGTATTTGCGGTCCCTGCGCCGGAGGTTCGGTTTACTCGCCTGCGCTGACGGACTTCATCGTGATGCTCGAAGGCATTTCGTATATGTTCCTCACTGGTCCCAAGGTGGTGAAGACCGTTACAGGCGAAGACGTGAGCCAGGAAGACCTCGGCGGTGCTTCGGTACATGCTACGAAGAGCGGTGTGTGCCACTTCACAGCGAAGACCGAAGAAGAGTTCACGGGCCTTATCCGCAAACTCCTTTCCTACATGCCTCAGAACAACATGGAGCGCACACCTCGCGTCGTATGCAACGACCCTATCGACCGCAAGGAAGACCTCCTCAACGAAATCATCCCCGACAACCCCAACATGGCTTACGACATGTATAAGGTAATCGGTGCTATCGTTGACAACGGCGAATTCATGGAAGTGCAGGCTGGCTATGCGAAGAACATCATCATCGGTTTTGCACGTTTCAACGGTCAGAGCGTCGGCATCGTTGCCAACCAGCCCTCTGTCTATGCCGGTGTGCTCGACTGCAACGCTTCGCGCAAGGGCGCACGCTTCGTTCGATTCTGCGATGCCTTCAATATCCCCATCGTGTCGCTCGTCGATGTTCCCGGTTTCCTCCCCGGCACGGGTCAGGAGTACAATGCAGTCATCAGCCACGGTGCGAAGTTGCTCTACGCTTATGGCGAAGCCACAGTGCCCAAGGTGACCATCACCCTGCGCAAGAGCTACGGCGGTTCGCACATCGTGATGGGTTGCAAGCAGCTTAAGGCGGACCTCAACTACGCATGGCCCTCGGCAGAAATCGCTGTGATGGGTGCCAGCGGAGCGGTTGCCATCCTCAGCGCAAAGGCGGCGAAGGAACAGGAAGACCCCAAGGCGTTCCTCGCACAGAAGGAAAAGGAATACAACGACCTCTTCACCAATCCCTACAAGGCAGCCGAATATGGCTACATCGACGACGTTATCGAGCCTCGCAACACGCGCTTCCGCATCTGCCGCGCACTCGCACAGCTCGAAACGAAGATGGAAACACGCCCCACCAAGAAGCACGGCAACGAACCCTTGTAAAAACGCAAGGCAGTCCGTACTGACATACACTCAACCTAACGCCTCATATTTATGAAAAAAATACATTATTGCGTAGGCGGAAAGAGTTTAATCATCACCTTCGACGAAAAGCTCGCCAAGGTAAAGTCCATCACAGCCGACGGTGCACCCGTAGAACCTACTGCTGAGGAAATGCCCTACATCGCAGGTGTCATCAGCCTCGCACTCCTCACCTACGAAGCGGAAGTGGTGCACGACGACGAAACGGGCATCATTACCCTCGAACGCCGCGAAACGCCCTGGAACGCACCGGCTCGACAGATGAAGAACAAGTAAACCTCTTTCCAAACCCCACCGCCTCACCTCGCTCCGCAAGTGTGCTCCACGTAAGCCTTGCGCTGACTGTTGCAGCAGCCCTCGCGACGCAGGGGAGACGGATAAAACAAAACCTCACGTTCATGAAACAATATAGTTATAAAATAAACGGCATCGACTACGACGTGACCATTCACGCCATCAAAGGTCAGGTGGCTACACTCGAAGTCAACGGCATGCCTTTCAATGTAGAAATCATCGGTTCGGCACTCTCGGAAGACGACCTCCCCACAATGGGCGCAGCCGCAGCAACTCCTGCCGCAGCACCCGCTCCTGCCGCTGAAGCGAAACCTGCAGCTCCCGCAGCAAAGGGAGCAGCCGGAGCCGGCACACCAGTCAAGGCGCCCCTCCCCGGCGTAGTGACAAAGGTACTCGTTGGCGACGGTCAGCACGTAAAGAAGGGCGATGTAGTTCTCGTGCTCGAAGCCATGAAGATGGAAAACAACATCACCGCTGAATGCGACGGCAAGGTGACCGGCATCTGCTGCGAACCCGGCGACAGCGTGATGGAAGGCACAACGCTCATCACGATAGGATAGGCCCTTCGGGAAAGGAGAAAGGAGAAAGGAGAAAGGAAAAATGCCATGCGGAATGTCGCGCAGCCGGTTTCTCCTTTTTCCTTTTTCCTTTATTCGCTTACGCTCATCAGCTGCACAGTCTCCTTTATTCCTTGCGTTTATCAGCTTTGCAATTAATTTCCTGTTTCCGCATGGCCTTTCTCCTTTCTCCTTTTTCCTTTCTCCTTTTTAAAACCTTCTTTTTCTTTGTCATTTCAAAATAAAGTTGTAATTTTGCACCGCTTTTCCGCGTAACCGCTGTCAGAATCCGTAAGCGAAACGGCTGAGAATGTTGCGCTGGGGCGATAACAATTTTAAAACCATCAATTTAAAAATGGCAGATTTAATCAAAATTGCTGAAGAAGCATTTGCTACAGGCAAGCAGCACCCCGCATTCAAGGCTGGTGACACAATCACTGTAGCTTACAAGATCGTCGAAGGTACAAAGGAACGTATCCAGCTCTACCGCGGTGTAGTTATCAAGATCGCAGGTCATGGCGACAAGAAGCGTTTCACAGTTCGCAAGATGTCAGGCACAGTAGGTGTTGAACGTATCTTCCCCCTCGAATCTCCCGCTATCGAGAGCATCGAAGTGAACAAGATTGGTAAGGTACGCCGCGCTAAGCTCTACTACCTCCGTAACCTCACAGGTAAGAAGGCACGTATCAAGGAAAAGCGCGTTGCTGTTAAGGCAGACTAAAAAGAACTTACACACGAAAAAAGAAAATCCCGCAAGCATCCTTTGCTTGTGGGATTTTATTTTTTTAAGGTTATAAGATGAGGTTTTGAGGTTTTAAGGTCAAGGGCTGTGCAGCGTGCAAACAAGCGTTCGAGTCTGACCTCTCGTCTACTATTCTTAGGTTCTTAGGTTCTTAGGTTTTGAGGTTGCCATGCGGAATGCATGCCAGCGTGCAAGCAAGCGTTCGAGTCAAACCATCTCGTCTACTCGTACCTAATAACTTGTTTACTATTCTTAGGTTGTAAGGTTTTGAGGTCGCTTCGCTTGTGAGGTTTTAAGGTAACCAATCCGGATGGTCTCTCCTTTTTCCTTTCTCCTTTCTCCTTTATTCGCTTACGCTCATCAGCTTCGCAGTCTCCTTTTTCATCGCTCGTCTGCTAATAATGTATAGAGTACAACTACCATCCGGATGGTGCGAGCATGCTCGCGAAAGTCTGTGAAAGTCTGCGAAGTCTGTGTGAGAATATAAAGAGATTTTTTTTTAAGGAATATGCAATATGACGAGATGTACCAGTGGATGGGGTATTAAAAATTGTAAAATATAGGAACTGTTTTGAAATATATTTGGTATTGATAATCTACGAATCCGAATGGCCAAGACGCTGAAGGCGTCTCCGCTCATTAACCGCGGCGGTTTGAGCGTAGCGAATACCCCCGGCATAAACCAAACTGGAATGTGCACCTTGAAGAGGTGCCCGAGCAACAAGTAATGAATAGCAACTTATTGGGGCACCCATTCAGGGTGCACATACCTACGCATTAATACCCCGGGTGCACTGACGTGTACCCGAGGTTATTGAGCGGGGACGCTTTCAGCGTCATATATTTATAAGGTTATAAGGTTGTAAGGTTTTAAGGTTATGAGGTTGCCGTGCGGTATGCAAGCCAGCGTTCGAGCCTAACCATCTCGTCTACTATTTTGAGGTTATGAGGTTTTAAGGTCGCTTCGCTTGTGAGGTTATAAGGAAACCAATCCGGATGGTCTCTCATTTATTTGCTTACGCTCATCAGCTTCGCAGTCTCCGCAAGGTTATTTATTCGCTTACGCTCATCAGCAACGCAGTCTCCTTTCTCTTCGCTCGTCTACTAAAAAGTTGACAAAATTGCTTTGTCAACTTTTTTAACATCCCTTAACATCGCTCAAAAAGTAAAAAAGTTTAAAACTTTAACTTCTGTTAAGAAAAACTTACGTTGTTTAACAAATTTTTTCGGAAAACAGCGCGAATTTTTCCTTCTTAAAAAGAAAAACGTTTTACTT
>JAZQXH010000002.1:0-26465 GCA_045632745.1 Alloprevotella sp. | reverse complement strand
CATTGGCGAAGGCGAAGTCGATATCATGGCGGCAGGCACTGCCATGCGTTTTCTTACAGCCTACTTCTCCGCCACTGAGGGCGAACACATCCTCACCGGAACAGCCCGCATGCGCCAGCGCCCAATAGGAGTGCTTGTCGAGGCGCTCCGAAGTCTGGGGGCAGACATAGCATATACGGAACACGAAGGTTTTCCCCCACTCCGCATCAAGGGGAAATCGCTCGAAGGCGGAGCGCTCTCGCTGCCTGCCAATATCAGTTCGCAATACATCTCGGCACTGCTCATGATTGCGCCGACGCTGAAAAAGGGACTCCGCCTGACGCTTGAAGGCGAAATCATTTCGCGCCCCTATATCGACATGACGCTTGCGCTCATGCGCCAATGTGGTGCCAAGGCTGAGTGGACGGACGACGCCACGCTGCACATCCTCCCTACGGGTTACACTCCGCCCACGACATTCAGCATCGAAAGCGACTGGAGCGCTGCCTCCTACTGGTACGAACTCGTGGCGCTCAGCCCCGATGCCTCGGCATGCGTGGAGTTACCACTGCTCTTTGCCGACAGCCTGCAGGGCGACAGCCACGTACAGCATTTCTTTGACCACCTCGGCGTAAGCACCACGTTTACTGATAGCGGAGTAGTCCTCACGAAAGCGCCCTGCACAGCGACGAACGAGCCACTCTGCCTCGACCTCGCAAAGCAGCCCGACCTGGCACAGACGCTCGTCGTAACGTGTGCCATGCTGTGCAAGCCATTTCACTTCGTGGGACTGCAAACGCTGAAAATCAAGGAGACGGACCGCATCGCCGCACTCCAGACTGAGCTCCGCAAAATGGGCGTCGACGTAATCAGCATCGACGACAGCGAATTGCGCTGCGATGCTTATCCGCAGAAACCTTATGCCGAACTCCCCCCACCCACCATTGCCACCTACGAAGACCACCGCATGGCAATGGCATTTGCGCCCTGCGCCCTGCGCCTCAGCTCCATCAACATCGAACATCCGGAAGTGGTGAGCAAATCCTACCCCACCTTCTGGAACGACATTGCAAAAATCGAACAAACTTAAAGTCCACTCATCATGTATTTCGTCATCCTACTGATAGCGCTCTTAATCGTGCTCTGCCTCGTGGCACTGGGCATAGGCTATCTGCGCAACCGCTCCTACCGCAAAAAGATTGAGCGCGGAGAAATCAGCGAAATGCCCGCTCCCATCATTCCCGACGCCGAATGTTGCGGTCAGCACGAAACCTGCGAAAAGGACAGCCTCCTGGCTGCCGTGAGCAAGGACGTAGAATACTACAACGACGAAGAACTCGACCGCTACCGTTTCCGCCCTGCCGACGAATACACCGCCGAAGAAGTGGAGGAATTTCAAGAAGTGCTCTACACCATGCGCAACGACGAAGTAGCCGGATGGGTGCGCTCGCTGCAACTGCGCAGCATCGAACTGCCCAACCCCGTGAAGGACGAAGTATTCCTCATCATTGGCGAACGACGTATGCATTAAGAGGAAGGGATAGAGGCGATAGAAGTTATAGAAGCTATAGAAATTATAGAAATTATAGAAATTATAGAAACTATAGATACTATAAAAACTATAGAAACTATAAAAATCCTAAGAGTTCCTTTTTTCGCTTACGCTCACCAGCTTCGCAGTCTCCTTTCTCCGGATGGCATTTCTCCTTTATTCGCTTACGCTCATCAGCTACGCAGTCTCCTTTTTCATTTTTCATTTTTCTCTGCAACATGCGCAAAAGAATCAATAAATACATCCACCTCGTGCTCCTCGTAGCGACCATGGTAGGAATTGCAGCGTGCTCTACAAAAAAGAACACGGCAACTTCGCGCATGTGGCACTCATTTACAGCACGTTACAACACATACTACAACGGACACGAAGCCTACAAGCAAGGCATGCTGGCAAAAGAGGGCAGCAACAAAGACAACTACTCTACGTTCATCCCCGTATTCATGGTGGGCAACGAGCAAAGCCGAACAGTGGGCAGCAGCAACTTTGAAACTGCTATCACAAAATGCAAAAAAGCCATACAGCTCCACTCCATCAGCAAGCGCCCTAAGATAGATGCCACCCAGCAACGCAGCGAAAAGACCAAGGCTTACCTGGCACAAAAGGAGTTTAACCCCTTCCTGCACCACGCATGGATGCTTATGGGCGAAGCTTACTTTCAGAAGGGCAACTTCTTAGAAGCAGCCTCAGTTTTCTCCTACGTCACACGCCACTATGCCACACAACCCCTCATCGTGAACGAAGCGCGCGCCTACCTGATGCGCTGCTACACCGAACTGGAGTGGTACTACGACGCGGAAGACATATACAACCGCCTGCAGCGCGACACGGTGAACAAAAAAATACACCGCATAGCCGACCTCTCGCAAGCCAACCTGCTGCTGCGACAGGAGAAGTACGAACAAGCCATTCCCTTCCTCGAGAAAGCTGCCAAAAAGGCGCCGAGCAATCTGCGCAAGGCACGCCTGCACTTCCTCTTAGGACAAATCTATCAACACCTGGGACAAGAGGAAAAGGCATACAAGGCTTTCGACGACTGTCTCGACAAGAATCCGCCCTACAACCTTGCTTTCAACGCACGCATACACCAAACCGAAGTGGTTGGCAAGGGAAAGTTGGCAAAGAAAATGCTGCGTCGCTTGGCGCGCATGGCACACGACGATAAGAACAAAGAGTATCTCGACCAAATATACTACGCCATCGGAAACATTCACATGGCAGCAGGCGACACGCTCACAGCGCTCGGCGAATACGAGAAAGGACGCGCCGGAGCCACGCGCAACGGACCGGAGAAGGGCGTGCTCGTACTGCGAATGGCAGAACTCTACTGGGAACGCGGCGACTACGAAAATGCCCGCACCTGCTATAGCGACGCCGTGAGCCTCATCGACAAAGAGCACAAACTCTACGCCGAAATAAAGCGACGCTCAACCGTGCTCGACGAATTGGCACCTATCACGACAGCCATCCACTTGCAGGACAGTCTGCTGGAGCTCTCCACCATGAGCGAAGCCGACCGCAACGCAGCCATCGACCGCGTCATCGAAGAACTAAAGCGCAAGGAGAAAGAAGCGGAAGAACTCGCTGCTGACTCGGCTGCCGAAGCGCGAAGACTGGAGAACGGAGGCACACCCTCACAACAAAACAAGCAGAACAACAATGCGGCACAGCAGGGCGGCGACCAATCATGGTACTTCTACAACGCAACAGCCGTAACGCAAGGTAAACAAACTTTCCAGAAACTCTGGGGAAAACGAAAACTCGAAGACGACTGGCGACGCAACAATCGCAGCGTCATCACCTTCGACAACGAAGAAAGCACCGACTCGCTAAAGACGGATAGTCTCATGACTGACTCGCTGCTGGCAGACAGCGCAGCGCTCACTGCCGACCTTCCGGAGAACGACCCCCACAATCGCGAATACTACCTCGCACAAATCCCCTTCACGGAAGGACAAAAAATTGCGGCACACGCTATCATCGAATCTTCGCTCTACGACGCTGCACTCATCGAAAAGGACAAGCTCGAGGACTTTCCCCTGGCTGAAAGAACCTTTGAACGACTGCTGCACGACTACCCCGAATTCAAGAAACTGGCGGATGCTTACTATCAGCTGTTCCTGATGTACTCAAGATGGGGCAAGCAAAGCAAAGCCGACTACTATCGCAACATGATGGCAACTCACTTCCCCGACGACGAGAACACCATCATGATTACAGCGCCCGACTACGAATACCGCGCACGCTACGCCAAGGAACTCGAAGACTCGCTCTATCGTGCCACTTACGAAGCCTATCGCCTCCGAAAGAACGAACAGGTGTGGGAAGGCGCACGACAGTCAGCCGAACTCTATCCCAAGGGACTCAATCGCCCGAAGTTTATCTTCGTCGATATTCTCAGCCGACTGGCAACAACATCGACCGACACGCTTATCACAGAGTTAAGAAACCTTGTCGAAACGTATCCCAAAAGCGATGTCAGCACGCTTGCCGGCATGATGGTAAAGGGACTGGAAAGCGGACGCTCAGTAGGAACCGGAGCTCTCGACATCGGTTCGCTATGGAGCATGCGCGAAGAAACGACCAATAAGTCGGCAGAGGAATTGGCTGAGCAACAGCAGTTTGAAACGGAGCAAAACACGCGCTTCTGTTTCCTCATTGCCTACCCCACTGACTCTATCAACGACAATCAGTTGCTCTACGACCTCGCGCACTTCAACTTCACATCGTACATGGCGCGCATCTTCGACCTGCGCCTGCAACGCGGAAAAGCCATTACGCAATTCATCGTAGGCGGATTCAACTCCTTCGCCGAAGTTCATCAGTACGTGCAGCGCATGTCGCTCAACACGGAACTGTCGAACAAACTGTCGAAAGCACGCACGTTCCTCATCTCTGAACAAAACGTAGCCCTCATCGGAACTGCTTTCAGCTACGACGACTACGCAAAGTTCTACGAACACCACTTCGCACCCGCCGAGCTCGACGCATCGCTCAAATCGTTTGACGACCTGCCGCTCCAGCGCTACGAAGACGAACTCTCGCCCGAAGAACTCCAGCAACACGAGGAGGAAAAAGAAAACAACAACAACTCCGAAACTGAAGTGGAAGACGATGGCGGAGAATGGTACTAACCATGACTTTGCAAAAACAACAACAATAAAAAAGTGTGCCAGTCAAAATGATGTGGCACACTTTTTTTATGTTTTAAGTAAACGAGGTGAGAGATGAGAGGTGAGGGTTGAGAGGTGAGGGATGAGAGGTGAGAGGTAAGGGATAAGGAATATCCATGCGGATGATTCTTCTTTATTCGCACATGCTCATCAGCTACGCAGTCTCCGGATGGAATTTCTCATTTTTCCTTTATTCGCTTACGCTCATCAGTTTCGCAGTCTCATTTCTCATTTCTCCTTTCTAATATTATTCTTTCACCTCCGTGAAATCTACGTACTCGCCTTCTCCTTTTTCAAAAATCTTTGAACGACGCTGGCGACTGTTGGGTTTAGAGCGTCTTATGTTTTCCGACTGATTGTTGTCTCTGCTTTGCTGCTGCGTATTCTCCTTCTGTTGCGAGAAACCTCCTTGTCCAAAAGGTCGTGACTTCTGACTACCCGACGTTCCGAAAAACGAACGTACTATCTGCATCAGAATCATTGGAGCCAACAATATAATGACGACTACTACTATAAGCAGTCCGAACAAGCATCCTAATAAGTGCATAGTATTTAGTTTTGTGTGTTTAAAGGTAGAAAAATCGCGCCGCTCCTACTTTGAACATTGGTTTGCCACCAGCGACGTAAGAATATAGAGCGGAATAATAATTGCAAAGCCTGTCCATCCGAACAGGAGTAAGTTGGCAGCACTCAGCAGAATGAAACCGTAGCGAAGCTTATTGTCTGCCAACGAATAATTCTTGAACTTCAGTGCAAACATGGGCACATCGGCTACCAGAATTGCCGACGACGCCACTACGCCAAAGAGCAAAAGGTACACGCTCCACGACGTCTGAGCAAACCACTCTGCCGAACCCACTGCGAGAGCGCTCCAGAAGAGGGCGTTGGCAGGCGTTGGCAGTCCGAAGAAGGTTGTAGATTGGCGCTCATCGAGGTTGAATTTGGCAAGGCGCAAGGCTGAAAATGCAGCAATGATAAAGGCCACATAGGGCAATAACTCTGCGAGACATTCTGAAGCAACGGGCAGGGGCGCCAACTTGATGAGCGAATAAACAACAGCTGCCGGAGCAAGACCGAACGTGATGCAGTCGGCAAGCGAGTCGAGTTCTTTTCCGATGGCAGAGGATACGTGGAGCAAACGCGCTGCGAAACCATCAAAGAAGTCAAAAGTTGCGCCTAATATAATAAATGTGAGTGCCACAGAGAAATTGCCTTGCAAGGCATATTGAGTTGCAATACAACCGCAGATAAGGTTGCAGCAAGTAATCGTATTGGGAATGTGCTTTTTCATATATCTATTGAGGTTTTGAGGTTATAAGGGCGCTGCGCTTGTAAGGTTATGAGGTTTTAAGTGAGGTTGTGAGGTTGTGAGGGCGCTGCGCTTGTGAGGTTATAAGGCTATGCAGCGTGCGAGTCTATCCATCTCGTCTACTCGTACCTAATAACTCGTCTACTATTCTTAAGTTATGAGGGCGCTGCGCTTGTAAGGTTTTAAGGTAACCAATCCGGATGGTCTCTCCTTTTTCCTTTCTCCTTTCTCCTTTACTCGCTTACGCTCATCAGCTTCGCAGTCTCCTTTTCCTCGCTTGTTTACTATTCTTATGAAATAAAAAAACGAGTGGACGAGCAGACGAGTATTGGGCTTTTGCGTAAGCCACTCGTTTACTGATTTGCTCGTCCACTCGTAAGTATAAAAAATCGTTAGGGAAGTTCAGCTATAACTGTTTGGTTACCGGTAGTGCGCTGACCTACCTCGCAAAGCACCTTTGTGCCCAATGGGAGATAGACATCGACGCGCGAGCCAAATTTGATGAAGCCCAGGTGTTCGTCGATAACGCAATCTTCGCCCTCCTTAGCATAAGTCACAATGCGACGCGCTACGGCACCTGCAATCTGGCGCACAAGTACTTCTTCGCCTTCGGGGGTTTCAATCACTACGGTTGAACGTTCGTTCTCCGTACTTGCCTTGGGCAACCACGCCTTATAGAAATTACCATTGTGGTGGCGCACAAGTTTTACGATACCTTCAACGGGAAACCAATTGGCATGAACGTTCGTAACACTCATGAATATCGAAATCATCAGGCGGCGGTCGTGGAAGTATTCATTTTCATCGACTTCTTCAATCACCACTACGCGACCATCGGCTGAAGCAACCACCGTCTTTTCGGTTTCGCCCTCGTAATGGCGCAGCGGGCATCTGAAAAAGTTTATGATAATGCCGTAAATCAAAGACGTAAAGACAGCAACAATCCAGAAGAGCACCATGCAACTATCCTTGCACAAATAATAAAGCGAACCATTGATTAACAAATAGAGCGCTCCGCAAAGTATCAACGTTTCATTGCCTTCGTGGTGAAGTCGAATATTCTTAATTTTTCGGATTCGTTTACCCATAGAGATAAAAAATTATAAATTCAAGAAAGATACTGTGCACGCAAAGTCCGAATACAAAGCGATGCCTACAAGCGAACTCACAATGTTTTCGTTCGTCATATTGCACAAGCAAAAAACATGTGCACACACCTACCTTTCGGTGCAAAGATAAAAAACAAATTCTTAACACCAAAATATTTTGACAAATAGCGAATATAAAGTGGCACTTTTATATATTTTTATGCCCAAAAAACGAATTAAACAACCAAATTAGCGCTACTCTACGAACAAAATCTACGTTGCAAAGAGCCCTACCCGCTGCATCGCAATTTCGAAAAACAAGCGAGCTTCTTTTTTCTATGCGCTCGGTTTTCACTATCTTTTCATAAGATAGGAGGCACCTCGGCATAAAAAAACAAGCGAGCTTCTTTTTTCATGCGCTCGGTTTTCACTATCTTTGTAAACAAAATCTAAAAACAACATTTCATAAAAAAAATGATACTCCCTCTGTTACTCAAATACTATCCGGAAGACACAGCGCTTCGCCGCATCCTGCTTCATCATAGTCAACAAGTAGTGGAACATGCCCTGCGCATCCACGAACGCCACCCTGAACTCAAACTCAACAAAGATTTCCTCGAAGAAGGGGCGTGGATTCACGATATCGGCATATTCCTGACCGACGCCCCCGGCATTGAATGCCACGGCACACATCCCTACCTCCTCCACGGTGCATTGGGAGCAGAATTAATGCGCAAAGAAGGACGCGAGGACCTGGCACGCGTTTGCGAACGCCACACCGGAACAGGACTTACCATCGAAAATATCAAAGCGCAAAACCTCCCACTACCATTGCGCGATTATTGTCCCGAGACATTAGAGGAACAAGTCATTTGCTACGCAGACAAATTCTACTCCAAGAGCCATCTTGAGCGCGTACGCACCGTAGAACAAACAGCGAAGAGCCTTGAAAAATTCGGCATGGAAGGCGTAAAAAAATTCCTCGACTGGGCTAAAATGTTTGAGTAATGAATGAGGTGAGGTTTTAAGGTTATAAGGTGAGGTTATGAGGTTATAAGGTCGCTTCGCTTTAAGGTCTTTAGACTATGCAGCGTGCATGCCAGCGTTCGAGTCTAACCATCTCGTCTACTCGTTTACTTGTTTACTCGTCTACTATCTACGAAATTTTGCAAAATTTCGTAGATACGTTTTTTTAACATCTGTTAACGTCGCTCAAAAAGTAAAAAAGTTTAAAACTTTAACTTCTGTTAAGAAATTCTTAAGAAGTTTAACATATTTTTTCGGAAAACAGCGCAAAATTTTCCTTCTTCAAAAGAAAAAAGTTTTTCTTCAAAGGAAAAATTTCCTACTTCAAAGGAAAAAAATCCTACTTCAAAGGAAGTTTTCAGGAGGAAGGGCACAAAAAAAGGGGGGGCAGCGATGCCCTCCTTAATCTTAGTGCAAATATACAACAGAAATCGGCGATCTCCAAATCTGCATTTCGCGCTGTTTTTACAAAAGTTAACAATTTCGACCCCACTTTTGCTACTTCGAACCTTACAAAAAAGGCAGTTTTTGCAAGGTCGATTTTTGTGCTAAAAATCCAAATGCACGAAAAAAATCAAAGCAGAAAGTAAAGTGTATTATCTTTTTTATGGCACTAAATCGTTATATATCACACTTTTTATATTTTTTATTAAGTGTAACTACAAAAAAAGTCGTAATTTTGCCGTCCAAATAAAATAACAGCAATAAAGACTTAATATGAAGAAATCTTTACTCACACTCGGCATGGTGCTTTTGCCAGGATTAGCAGCAGCGCAAGTTTCAAAGCTTGATCCTACGTTGCAGCACATGTTCAACACGTCGAACAAGGCGCAATCTACGTACTCTGCAACAGCAAACACACAGACAGCCCACATACTCATCACGACTTCCGACATCTCAGTCGTTGGAAACATCATCGAAAAGGCGGGTTACGAATTTATGGTCATCACCGACAATATGATGACTACCAACGTGCCTACCTCGTTTGTCGCAACACTCGCACAGCTCGAAGAAGTAGAACACATAGCGGGTTCGAACAACCTTTCGCTCTACAACAACCTTGCGATTAAGAGCACCGGCGTTGACAGAATTCACAAAGGAACAGGACTCGAAACGCCCTACACCGGAAAGGGAGTTCTCATTGGTGTTATCGATGCCGGTTTTGAGTTTCAGCACGTAGCCTTCCTCGACAGCGAACAGAAGAGCCGCCTGCACTCCATTTGGAACCGCGTTACTAAAGAACAGCCTACAACCAAAATCCCCGATGGTGGCGAAGCGGACAGCAACGGCGGACACGGCACACACGTAGCCTCAATCGCAGCAGGCTCGAAGGTCGAAGGCATCAGCACTTATGGTATGGCGCCCGAAGCAAAGCTCATCTTTGTGCCTAGCGAACTTTCGGACAACGAAGTGCTCGAAGACATTGCCTACATTCAGCGCACTGCTAAGGAATTGGGCATGCCCTACGTTATCAACATGAGTTTCGGCGGACAGATTGGTCCTCACGATGGTTCGTCAAGCTACAGCGTAGGTCTTAACAACCTTGCAGACAAGGGTGCTATCCTCGTAAAGGCTGTGGGCAACGATGGCGATTCCGACATCCACACAAACCACACTTTCAGCGAAGATGGCGAAGTGCGCTACGTTTTCTTCAAGGACCCCGCAAACGGTGTGAACTACCTCAACCTCTGGGAACAGACCGGCAACGAAACTGCGCCCCTCACTATCGAACCCTGTATCTACTCCGAAACAAAGAAGACAGTCGTAGTCGGCAGCAGCAACTTCAACCGCATGGGATTGAGCCTTACGGAAGGTATCGACGCAAAGAATGGCAAGCAATTTGCCATCATCAACAACAGCGTTGAAACGATGAAGAAATACATCGGTGATAATTCTGCCATCTTTGGCCTCAAAATCACGGGTAAGGCAGGCAGCAGTTTCCACCTTTGGACCATGCTTGGCGACATCTACCGCCCCACTTCCTTTACTACTGCGGGAATCAGCGCAAGCCAGGTGCTCAGCGCCAACCCCAATTACACAGTTTCTGACCAGGCAAGCACAAAGAACGTTGTCGCCGTAGGTTCGTACAACACTGGTAAGTACAACTGGACAACACTTAGCGGCGAAAGCTTGATGCTCAGCAGATATTCTGAAGCCAATGCGCTCAGCGTGTTCAGCAACATCGGTCCCTGCTTGACACCCGGCGAAATCAAGCCCACAGTTGTGGCTCCCGGCGCTTTAATCAATGCAGCATTCAACCAGTATAGCACTGCATTCGACGGAGATGTAAAGAACGATTCATACGCCACTGAAAAGAAGACCATCTCTACGCCCCACCCCTTCATTCCGGGACTTACGTCGAATAAAGACTACTACTACGGTCTCAATGCCGGCACCTCAATGGCTGCGCCTGCTGTTACAGGCATCATCGCGCTTTGGTTGGAAGCAAATCCCGAGCTTACTTACGAACAGATTTTCCAGATTCTCAAGGAAACTTCTTCGCAGGACGAACACACAGCCAAGGGCGGTATCGACGCTTGGGGTTACGGCAAAATCAATGCTTACAGCGGTTTGAAGAAGGCACTCGAACTTGCTAATTCATCCGGCATCAACGATGTTCTCAATTCGGATGCGCCCATCAGCTTCATGGCGAACGACGAAGCATGCAACGTGCTCTTCAACAACAACGAAACATTTGCCAACATCCGCGTGTGCGACCTCAACGGACGCATCGTAGAACTTCGCAAGTTGCAGTCCGTTAAGCGCGGTCAGGAAGAAAGCGTCTCGCTCGCAGGACTTCCAACAGGCGTTTACCTCATCAACATCGAAACGACAAAGTCAACAATGACGCGCAAGATGATTGTGAAGTAATCCCCCACAGTTTGCAAATACATCTTACATATCATCCCTCTCCACTGCGGAGCTATTACAACCGAGTAATGGCTCCGCAGTTTTTTTCTTTGTGAAACAAAGTTTGCAAAAAAATAACATTTTTTTTATTCACTACGAAAAATCACATTTTTTACGTTAAAGGTAATCTGTTTACACTCAAATTTCATCATACAGAATCTTAAAAAACTGTAATTTCGCAGTGCAATTTTGAAAACAAATTTTCTACACATATACTTTGTATAAAATGGAAACATTCAAATTCAATCCACGTATTGTGCGCGACCTGCGCAAATACAACAAGGAAAAGTTTGCTGCCGACACTATGGCAGGCCTCATCGTAGGCATCGTGGCACTGCCGCTCGCCATTGCCTTCGCTATCGCAGCAAGCCCCGGCGGTGATGCCAACCACACGATTGGTCCTGTTGCCGGAATCCTCACAGCCATCGTTGCCGGTTTCATTATCTCAGCGCTCGGCGGCAGCCGCGTTCAGATTGGCGGTCCTACGGGTGCATTCATCGTTATTATCTACGGCGTCGTGGCGCAATTTGGTTTAACAGGACTTATGCTTGCCACGATTATGGCGGGTGTGTTCCTCGTTTTGCTTGGCGTTTTCCGCCTGGGAACAATCATTAAGTTCATCCCTTACCCCATCGTCGTAGGGTTCACCAGCGGTATTGCTGTCACGATTTTCACAACGCAGGTCAAGGACCTCTTCGCCCTGCAAATGGACCACGTTCCTGCAGAGTTCATGGAAAAGTGGATTGCTTACGGCAAGCACTTCCTCACGCTCGACCTCCCCACTACGATTGTCGGCATTCTGAGCATCGTCATCATCTGCATCACGCCTAAATTCTCGAAGAAATTGCCTGGTTCGCTCGTAGCAATTATCGTAGCAACGCTCGCTGTTTACGGTCTCAACGCTGCCGGCATCACGCAAATCGAAACCATCGGCGACCGCTTTGGCGAAATCAAGGCTGCCCTTCCTGAAATCACAGCGCTCAATATCTTCTCAGAGGGAGTTACTTGGGACATGATTAACGGACTCATCCCCACAGCCATCACCATTGCCGTTCTTGGCGCTATCGAATCGCTCCTCTCGGCAACTGTAGCCGATGGTGTCACAGGACATCACCACGACTCAAACCAGGAACTCGTCGGACAAGGTATTGCAAACATCGTCACTCCCTTCGTAGGCGGTATTCCTGCAACAGGTGCCATTGCCCGCACAATGACCAACATCAACAACGGCGGACGCACCTGCATCTCAGGTATTATCCACGCACTCGTGCTCCTCGTCATCTTCCTTGTGCTCATGCCTTTGGCAAGCTACATCCCCATGTCGTGCCTTGCAGGTGTGCTCGTAGTTGTGTCTTACAACATGAGTGGATGGCGCACGTTCCGCGAATTGCTTAGCAACCCCAAGAGCGACGTCAGCGTGTTGCTCATCACGTTTGTACTCACCGTCATCTTCGACCTCACGGTAGCTATCGAAGTAGGCCTCATCATCGCATGCTTGCTCTTTATGAAGCGTATGACAGAAAGCACGCAGATTAAGGTGCTCACCGATGAAATCGATGCCAACGAAGAAAGCGACATGCTCCTCGAAGAACACCTTGCTATCCCCGAAGGCGTTGAAGTTTACGAAATCAATGGTCCCTACTACTTCGGTATTGCCAACAAGTTTGAAGAAATGATGGCAGACATGAACGACAAACCTAAGGTGAGAATCATCCGTATGCGCCGCGTGCCCTTCATCGACTCAACAGGTATCCATAACCTCCACAACCTCTGCGACATGTCGCAGCGCGAAGGCACAGACATCGTACTCTCTGGCGTTACGCCCGGCGTTCATCAAACGCTGGAACGCGCAGGTTTCTACCGCTACATCGGCAAGGACCACATCTGTCCCAACATCAACGTAGCACTCGAACGCGCAGCCGAAATCGTCAAGTCAAAGGAAAACTAAACTTCCTGAGTTTACTTCACACAAATAAAAAGTGGATAAGCCTCATGCGAGACTTATCCACTTTTTATTTGTATAGAAGTTTCGCAGGTGCTCAACTTCATGGGTTGTAAGGTTTTTAAGGTTTTGTTTCGCTAGATGCTCTAGATGTTCTAGAAACTCTAGATGCTCTAGATATTCTAGATACTCTAGATTTTCTAGATTTTCTAGAAAAAAACATCCCCCTCCTCCACAAATCAATATTCGCCCCACTCTTTCGTAAGCAGTTGCTCAAGTTCCTCTGCTCCAAGGCGCAATCTTAATTCGCCATTCGAAGCCAGCGAGATATTGCCCGTTTCTTCCGAAACGATGATTGCCAGGCAATCGCTCTTCTGCGAAATGCCCAATGCTGCACGATGGCGCAGACCAAGCGACTTCGGAATATCTGTGTCGTGGCTAACCGGAAGAATGCAACCGGCAGAGTGAATACGCTTTCCCGAGATAATCATTGCTCCGTCGTGGAGCGGACTGTTTTTGAAAAAGATATTTTCTATCAGTCGCTGGCTGATATTGGCGTTGATATAGTCGCCCGAACTCATCTCTTCGCGCAACGAAACTGCACGCTCGATGATAATCAGCGCCCCGGTCTTCTGCTTCGACATATTGAGGCACGCCATTGCTATCGGTATAATATGGTGGCGGTGAATGCGCTCTTCATTTCGTCTGCGATTGCCAAAGAACTCAAGAAATCGCAAGCGACGGTGGCGCGCGCCGATACTTGAGAAAAATTGTCGAATCTCCTTTTGGAACAAAACAATGAGCCCCAGCGAACCAATGCTCATCATCTGGTCCATGATGCTGCCCATAAGGCGCATGCTGAACACCTCCGACACCAGCAACCACACAAAGATGAAAACCAATATACCAGAAAATACATTTGCCGCACTCGATTGCTTCATCAGTCTGTAAATATAAAACAGCATGAAGGCAACGAGCAATATGTCTATCACATCTTTAAGTCCAAAATCTATCATTCGAGAAATTTTTGCGTGTTACATTAATTGAGTTACGATTTTCACAGTTTCCACAGCTTCGCGCACATCGTGAACGCGCAATATCTTTGCGCCCTTCGCCAGCGCCAGCGTGTTGAGCACCGTCGTGCCATTCAGTGCGGATTCAGCTGTCGTTTCGAGCAGGTTATAAACCATTGACTTGCGCGACACGCCTACAAGAATCGGTAGTCCGAAAATATGCAACGCCTCCAACTGCTGCATAAGCGCATAGTTTTGCGCCACCGTCTTGCCAAACCCAAATCCCGGGTCGATGATAACATCTGCTACGCCAAGACTGCGCAATGTTTCCACCTTTTTCGACAAGTCAGCAACCACCTCGCCCACAACATTGTCATAGCAAGGCGCAAGCTGCATGGTCTGTGGTGTGCCTCTCATGTGCATACATACATAAGGCACCCTGAGTTGGGCTATTGTGGCAAACATCTTTTTATCGGCATCACCGCCCGATATATCATTCACGATGCTCACGCCAAATTCCTCCACACTCATGCGCGCCACACTGGAGCGAAATGTATCGACCGAAAGAATCGCGTTTGGAAATTCCTCACGAATACTGCCTAACGCCATTCGCATGCGCGCCATCTCCTCCTCTTCCGAAACGTCAGTGGCAAAGGGGCGCGACGAATATGCTCCCACATCCACGATGGTTCCTCCTTCAGCAAGGATAGCCGCGGCACGCTCCTTAATAGCACGCTCGGTCGTCGCTCGACTGTCGGTAAAAAACGAGTCGGGCGTGGCATTCAGAATGCCCATCACGATAGGTTGACTAAGGCTGAGCAGACTTCCGTTGCAATTAAGTGTCGGGGAATCGAACTGGCATTTCATGGGCATTGACAATTGAAAACGTGAAATTTCGTACAAATATACGTAGAATAATTGGCTACTTCCGCCGGAGTTCCGTTTTTTTACGTAATTTTGTCGGATAAGGAGGCGAAATGTGACCTCCTCTACGAAAGACTTATGACATTAGAAGGTATTTACGAACTGTTTTGCGAAAACCCCGTCATCACGACCGACACACGCGACTGCCCCGAAGGCTCCATCTTCTTTGCGCTCAAAGGCGACAACTTTGATGGCAATAAGTTTGCCCACGAGGCACTCGCCAAAGGATGCGCCCACGCCGTGGTCGATGACCCTGAAGTGGCGGGTAGCGACGGCCGCATGCTCTACGTGAGCAACGTGCTGCTCATGCTCCAGGAACTGGCGCACCATCATCGCATGCAAATGGGCATTCCCGTTGTGCAAATCACGGGTACGAACGGCAAGACCACGACGAAGGAGCTTACGGCTGCCGTGCTGGCTAAGAAGTACAACGTGCTCTTCACGCAAGGAAATTTCAACAACCATATAGGCGTGCCTAAGACGCTCCTACAGCTCCGCGCCGACCACGAAATCGCTGTTATCGAAACGGGCGCCAACCATCCGGGCGAAATTGCCGACCTGAGTGCCATAGTCGATGCCACGTGTGGGCTGATTACCAACGTGGGCAAGGCACACCTTGAAGGTTTCGGCTCGCTCGAAGGCGTGGTGAAAACCAAAGCCGAACTCTACCGCTACCTCGAACGTAAGCCCGAGGGTTTCGTCTTCATCAACGGCGGCGACGCGTTGCTTACGGCTGAGGCTTCGGGCTTGAAGACCGTCAGCTATGGCGCGCCGGGCAATGGTTTCGACATCGAAGGCGAGGTCGTGGAGTGCAACCCTTGCGTAGTGTTGCGCTGGAGGGTGAACGGCGGTGAGTGGCACGTGGTACAGACGCAACTCGTGGGTGCTTACAATGCCAACAACATGCTGGCAGCCGCCGCCGTGGGCATCCGATTTGGTGTGAGCGAAGAAGCCATCTGCGCCGCGCTTGCCGACTATGCGCCCTCAAACAAGCGCTCCGAATTGCAGCACACGCCCCACAATACGCTCATCGTCGATGCCTACAATGCCAACCCTACGAGCATGCGCGCGGCGATTGAAAACTTCAGGCTCATCCCCCACGAGCAGAAGTTGCTCATCCTTGGCGATATGCGCGAGTTGGGCACTGCTTCGCAAGCCGAACACGAGGCTGTCCTTGCGCTCCTCCGCGAGGCAGGCTTTAGCTGGGTGTGGACCGTCGGACCTAATTTCAAGGATGCCGGTGCCGAGGCTGCGGGCTACCGATGTTTTGCCGACGTCGATGCAGTGATTACCGAACTCCAGCAATGTCCGCTCCATGAGCACCTCGTATTGATTAAGGGCAGCAACGGAACGCGCCTCTATCTCCTTCCTCCTCACTTATAAATCTTACAAGTATTTAATTTTAACCTCAATATTTATATGGCAAAGTTTAAGAGAATATTGCTCAAGCTTTCGGGCGAAAGTTTGATGGGCGAACAGGGTTATGGCATTGACGTAAACCGCCTCAACCAGTATGCAGAACAGATTAAGCAAGCACTCAGCATGGGTGTGCAGATAGGAATCGTCATTGGCGGCGGCAACATTTTCCGCGGACTCTCGGGAGCCGGCAAGGGCTTTGACCGCGTTAAGGGCGACCAAATGGGAATGTGCGCTACAGTGATTAACTCATTGGCGCTCAGCTCAGCGCTCGGCGCTATCGGCGTGAAGAGCAAAGTGCTCACCGCCATCCGCATGGAGCCCATTGGCGAATACTATTCTAAGTGGAAGGCCATCGAAGCGATGGAACGTGGCGAAGTAGCCATCATGAGCGGCGGAACGGGCAATCCCTACTTCACTACCGATACAGGCAGCTCATTGCGCGGTATCGAAATCGAAGCCGAAGTAATGATGAAGGGCACACGCGTTGACGGCGTCTATACAGCCGATCCCGAAAAGGACCCCACCGCTACGAAGTTCGACGAAATTACTTACGACGAAGTGCTCCAGCGCGGTCTCAAGGTGATGGACATCACTGCAACGGCTATGTGTAAGGAAAACAAGTTGCCCATCTACGTCTTTAACATGGACGTCTATGGCAACCTCGAAAAAGTGCTCAACGGCGAGCCCATCGGCACATTGGTTTACTAAGAACTGCTCTTTAGCCTTGTAAATGGGAATCAAACATATCAAAAACGACCTATTTCCCGTTCGCTTGTCGGAAAAGCAAGGTGGCGTCTCCCCATTTTTGCACGAAAATCGTAATTTTGTGCGAAATTTAAAAATAAGTGGTGGTCTTCCACCGCTTGTAAAATGAAGATAAACTTATGGCAAACAATTTATTGAAAGGAAAGCGCGGTATCATCTTTGGCGCGCTCAATGACCAGTCTATCGCATGGAAAGTTGCGGTGAAGGCTGTTGAAGAAGGTGCTACAATCACACTCAGCAATACTCCCATTGCCCTCCGCATGGGCGAACTCGATGAACTTTCAAAGCAACTCAATGCACCCGTAATTCCTGCGGATGCAACGAGCGTTGAGGACTTGAAACTTGTGTTCGAACAGTCGCAAGAACTTCTTGGCGGCAAGATTGACTTCGTGCTCCACTCTATCGGCATGAGTCCCAACGTGCGCAAGGGACGTACGTACGACGACCTCGACTATAACTTCCTGGAAAAGACACTCGACGTGTCGGCAATTTCTTTCCACAAGATGCTCCAGGTGGCTAAGAAGATGGACGCTATCGCTGAATATGGTTCGGTAATCGCGCTCTCTTACGTAGCTGCACAGCGCACATTCTTCGGTTACAACGACATGGCTGACGCTAAGAGTTTGCTCGAAAGCATCGCACGCAGCTTTGGCTACATCTACGGTCGCGAAAAGCACGTGCGCATCAACACCATTTCGCAGTCGCCTACGCCCACAACTGCCGGCAATGGCGTGAAGGGCATGCACGACCTCATGTCGTTTGCTCACAAGATGTCGCCCCTCGGCAACGCTTCGGCTGAGGACTGCGCTGACTACTGCGTGATGATGTTCTCAGACTACACTCGCAAGGTGACAATGCAGAACCTCTACCACGATGGCGGCTTCTCAAGCATGGGTATGAGCCTTCGCGCAATGAATCAGTACTCACGTTCGACTGAGGAATTCGAAGACGAAAATGGTAACATCATCTACGGATAACAGCGTTACTGAATAACAACAAACAAGGGGCGTGTCCGAAGGCCGAAAAAGGAGCCTTGGGATGCGCCCCTTTTTAAGTCGAATGATTATGATTGAACAAGCTACGAAACTCATTAACGACAATCAGCCCATCGCAGCCATTGCCCTCCTGACGCAGCATCTTGCAGCGCATCCGACTGACAAAATGGCACTCACACTGCGCGCCGTTACGCTCGTGCAGATGGGACAGGCAAAGGAAGCGCTCGCCGACGTCGATAACCTCATTTCGCTCGACCCCGAAACGCTTGCTCATGCACTGCTCCGCGCCGACATTCTGGCTATCGACGGACAAATGGAGCACGCCATTGCGGCATACCACAGCATCCTTACGCAGAAACCCACAGCCGGCAATGTGGTGCTCCGCCTCGGCGCGCTCCTGCAGCAGGCAAAGCGTTGGGACGAAGCACTAGCCCTCTACGACAACGCTATCGAGCAGATTGCCGACTTCGCTGAGGCTTACATGGCGCGCGGCGCTGTGAAACATCATTTGGGCAACATGCTCGGCGCTGCCGACGACCTCCGAAAGGCGCTCGAACTCAAACCCGAACTCGCCGACTCACTCCAGGGCTCAGCAACCTCGCTCGACAAGAAGTGCAGGTGAGGAGCTTATATAGAAGGTTGTAAGGTTGTAAGGTTTTAAGGTAACCAATCCGGATGGTCTCTCATTTCTCCTTTCTCCTTTACTCGCTTGCGCTCATCAGCTTCGCAGTCTCCTCTCTCTAAAGTTCGTAATATACATTACCGAAAAATCTGTTTTGCTTTATTTCGTGCATTTCGATTTTTGCCTCAAAAAAAGCGGTCGCAAAAACGGTACTTTCTGCAAAGTAAGAGATTGCAAAAGAGGGTATGAAACTGTTAACTTTTGTAAAAACAGCGCGAAATGCAGATTTGGATTTCGCTGACAAAAGATGTATATTTGCATAAAGTTAAAGGAGGGCACCGCTGCCCTCCTTTTTTTGTGACCTTCCTCCTGAAAACTTCCTTTGAAGTAGGATTTTTTATCTTTGAAGTAGGAAATTTTTCCTTTGAAGAAAAACTTTTTTCTTTTGAAGAAGGAAAAATTTGCGCTGTTTTCCGAAAAATTATGTTAAACTTCTTAAGTTTTTCTTAATAGAAGTTAAAGTTTTAAACTTTTTTACTTTTTGAGCGACGTTAAGAGATGTTAAAAAAGTTGACAAAGCAATTTTGTCAACTTTTAGTAGACAAGCGAGGGGAAAGGAGACTGCGAAGCTGATGAGCGTAAGCGAGTAAAGGAGAAAGGAGAAAGGAGAAAGGAGAAAGGAGAGACCATCCGGATTGGTTACCTTAAAACCTTACAAGCGAAGCGACCTTATAACCTCATAACCTCAAAATAGTAGACGAGAAGGTTAGACTCGAACGCTTGTTTGCACGCAGGCTTGCATTACGCACGGCAGTTGTGCTCTGTACTCTGTGCTCTGTACTCTAAAAACACTGCATAGCCTTATAACCTTACAAGCGAAGCGACCTCACAACCTTATAACCTGATTCAACCTGATTCAACTGAAGCTTGAGAAAGTTGAATAATTAATTATCACTGCCGACCTCTCGACGATAGAATCCGCGGACATATACAAAGTAGAGCAACACGCCCAGCGCATTGACTGCCCACGCCATCCAAAAGGCGTGGTAGAACGTAGTGTATTCAGCCACAACTCCACCGAGGAACACGCCCAGCCCCATGCCAACGTCCCACGAAACGAGCATCGTGGAATTGGCAGTGCCGCGCTTCTGGCTGCCACCTAAGTTGATGAACATCGTTTGAAAGGCTGGAAACATGTGACCGTTACCCAAGCCGATAATCAATGCAGCCCCGAAGAAGCCCCAGTAGTTGTGGACACCGGCAAAGAGCAGATAGCCCACGAGCGACACGAGCAATCCGAGCGTAGCGTTGTGCAACACGCGACCCTGGCGCAGCGAGCGTCCGCCATAAAGGCGCGAAACAATCAGCCCCAAGGCAATGAGCATGAAGAATACGCCCGAACCACTCAGCAATCCGAGTTCCTCTTTGGCATAAAGGGCAATGTAGGTGGAAATCACGCCGTAGGAAAACGACAGGCAGGCGAAACTCACCCCCATGCCCAGCGCCTTGACCAGGATAAAGCGGTCGAGCGACAGTTTCTTCGTTGTCGGCACCGGTTCGCGCGGCTTTAGTTTCAGTCCGCGGTTGATGACGTAGCCCGAACCAGCCACAGCGATGGCAAGCACAAAGAGCAACTCGAAACTCCCCGTCCACTCGTAGAGCGCAAGCGCCAGCATCGGACTGAGCGCCGTTGCCACATTGTTGCTCAGTCCGTAATAGCCGATTCCCTCAGCGCGACGCGCAGGATGGAGCACATCGATGGCCACAGTAGTGTTTGCCACCGTCGTTGCGCCGAAGGGCAAACCATGGAGCGTGCGCACCAGGGCAAAGAGCCACAGCGTGCCTGCCAGCGGATAGCCTATGAAGCAGAGGAAGAACAGGAAATACGTAATGAGCAACACCTTGCGTCGCGAAAAACTATCGACAAAATAGCCACTGAACGGGCGCACCAGCATGACAGCTATCGTATAACCCGAGAGCACCACGCCTATCGTATGTTTGTCGGCACCAAACGATTCACTCAAATACAAAGGTAAAAGCGGCGTCAGCAACATGAAACTGAAAAATATCATGAAGTTGGCGGACCACACGCGCAGATAATTGCCATTCCATAGCACCTCGCGCTCAGCCGAAGAAGTTTTCCTAAACACCGTTTTATTTTTTACAAATACCGTGCAAATTTACAAATAATAATAACTCGGCTTCATTTGTTTTCGCTAAATTTGCAAAGATATCAAACATTCATTCCCCACCATACTATGCAAGAAATATATTCCATCATAGCCCGATCGCTCAATATCAAGGAGCGACAAGTTGAGAACACCATCAAACTGCTCGACACGGGCGCTACCATCCCCTTCATCTCGCGCTACCGCAAGGAAGCCACGGGCGGACTGACCGACGTGCAGGTTGCCGAAGTGGCGGAGCAGCAGCGCAAACTCAGCGAACTCGTACACCGCAAGGACTACATCACGCAGACCATCGAAGAGCAGGGCAAACTCACCGACGAACTGCTTGAGCGCATTGCCAAGTGTTGGGATGCCACCATTTTAGAGGACATCTACCTGCCCTACAAGCCTAAGCGCAAAACGCGTGCCGAAGCGGCTCGCAAGCGCGGACTCGAACCGCTTGCCGACGCCATACTCCTCCACCCCAACGCCAACCCCGAACAGTTGGCGGAAAAGTACCTGACCGACGAAGTGCCCACTACTGCCGACGCCCTGCAGGGTGCGCGCGACATCCTGGCTGAGCGCATGAGCGAAGACGAGCAAATCCGCGCCACGCTCCGCACCACCTTTGAGCGCACGGCTGTTATCAGCTCCAGCGTAGTCAAGGCGAAGCGCGAAGAGGCGGCTAAGTATGCCGACTACTTCGATTTCAGCGAGCCGCTACGCCGCCTGCCCAGCCACCGCCTGCTCGCCATGCGCCGCGGCGAAGCCGAGGGATTCCTCCGCGTAAGTATCAGTCCGCGCGACGAGGACGATGCTCGCGACCGCCTGCTGCGCGGCTATCCCACACGCGGACTTTGCGGCGAACAGGTAGTGATAGCCATGACCGACGCTTATAAGCGCCTGCTCAAACCCTCTATCGAAACCGAATTTGCTGCCAGTTCGAAGAAAGCCGCTGATGAGGAGGCGATACGCGTGTTTGCAGCCAACCTCAACCAGCTGTTGCTCGCTGCGCCCTTAGGCCAGAAGCGTATCATGGGTATTGACCCGGGCTTCCGAACGGGTTGCAAAGTGGTGTGCCTCGATGCGCAAGGCAACCTGCTGCACAACGACACCATCTTCCCCCATCAGCCACGCAACGAATGGGCGCGCTCGTGCGGAAAACTCTCTACGCTCATTGAGCAATACCATATTGAAGCCGTAGCCATAGGCAATGGCACTGCAGGCCGCGAAACCGAAGAGTTGGTGCGCTCGCTCCACTTGCCCAACCTCACCATTTTCCTCGTAAGCGAAGACGGGGCGTCCGTATATTCGGCTTCAAAAATTGCGCGCGACGAATTTCCCGACTACGACGTCACGGTGCGTGGCGCCGTCAGCATCGGGCGCCGCCTTGCCGACCCGCTGGCGGAATTGGTCAAGATTGACCCGAAGTCCATCGGCGTCGGACAGTACCAGCACGACGTAGACCAGACTGCCCTCAAACAGGCGCGCGACCTCACCGTCGAAAGTTGCGTAAACACCGTGGGCGTGAACCTCAACACCGCAAGTAAGCACCTGCTCACCTACATTTCGGGACTTGGACCTGCTCTGGCGCAAAACATTGTGGATTATCGCGCCGCGAACGGCGCTTTCCGCTCGCGCAAGGAACTGCAGAGCGTGCCCCGACTGGGCGCTAAGGCCTATGAGCAGTGTGCCGGATTCTTGCGCATACCGGGTGCTGACAATCCGCTCGATAATACTGCCGTGCACCCCGAAAGCTACGCACTCGTAGAGCGCATGGCGAAGGACGCAGCCTGCAGCGTGGCTGACCTCATAGCAAGCACGGAGAAACGACAGCAGATTGACTTGCACAAATATTGCTCCGACACAGTAGGTATGCCCACGCTCACCGACATCATGCAGGAACTCAACAAACCCGGGCGCGACCCGCGCGGCAGTCGCCAGGTGTTCAGCTTCGACGCATCGCTGCGCAGCCTGTCCGACCTTTCGGAAGGCATGATTGTACCGGGCATCGTGTCGAACGTCACAAACTTCGGCTGCTTCGTTGACCTGGGCATCAAGACGAAGGGGCTGGTTCACGTGTCGCAGTTGGCGGACAAATTTGTGCGCAACCCATCCGAAGTGGTGCAGCTGCAACAACAAGTAATGGTGAAGGTTATCGAAATCGACGAAGCGCGCGGACGCGTGGCGTTGTCGATGAAAGGTGTGCCTCAAAACAAGTAACGCCCATGCCTACCGCAGCCGACCTTAAATACATGCAGCGCGCACTCCAGGAAGCGCGCGCTGCATTCGATGAAGACGAAATTCCCGTAGGTGCTATCATCGTCTGTCGTGACCAAATCATTGCTCGTGGGCACAACCTAACGGAAACGCTCCACGATGTTACGGCTCATGCCGAAATGCAAGCCATCACCGCTGCCGCCAACTCGCTCGGCGGAAAATACCTCAACGATTGCACGCTCTACGTCACGGTAGAGCCTTGCATTATGTGTGCTGGCGCAATCGGATGGTCGCAGTTGGGGCGCCTTGTCTATGGCGCTGCCGACCCTAAACGCGGCTACTCCTACTTTGCCCCACAGGCGCTCCACCCAAAGACGGAAGTCGAGAGCGGAGTGCTGGCTGAGGAATGCGGCGCGCTGATGCAAGACTTCTTTAAGCGCAAGCGCAAAAAGTAAGCACTAACCTCGCAGCATGCACCGCAAACATATCGACTCGCGCCACTCATATAGTTATATATAGGCGAAACAAAACATCCAAAGGCTCAAACTTACGCACCACGCACCATGGCTCAGCACAACACTCTGGGTACGTTAGGCGAAAAAGCCGCCTGTCGCTACCTCGCACAAAAGGGCTACACGCTGCTCGACCGCAACTGGCGCTACGAGCATCTGGAACTCGACATCGTTGCCGAGTTCTACGGCGAAATAGTCTTTGTCGAAGTGAAAACACGCTCCGACGAACATTTTGCGCCGGCGCTGAGCAGCATCGACGATGCCAAAATGGAAAACATCCGCAAGGCTGCAGGTGCCTACCTGCGCAAAAATGGACTCGACCAACCCGCACGCATCGATGCCATCGTAGTCATCGGCAGTGAGCCGCCCTTCGAAATTCGCCACCACAAAGGCACAACGGGTATTTTATAAAAAGATGAGAGGTAGATTCCACAAACTTCCAACCTACAAGTCTAAAATAAAATATCTTTTTACGCACTATAAAGAAAGGATTTTTAAGGATAGTTATCCCCCGCCAATATTTTTTTGTAATTTTGCACTGCCTAAGAGTTCTTAGGCACTCAGTTGTAATTTAATTTAACAATAAACATACTTTTTAATCATGAAAATTCTCGTAATCAATTGCGGCAGTTCTTCTATTAAGTACAAGCTGTATGAGATGGACGACAAGTCTGTATTGGCAGCAGGTGGTATTGAGAAAATCGGCCTCGAAGGTTCGTTCCTGAAAACTAAAATTAACGGTGAAACAAAGATTATCGACCACGCTTGCCCCACTCACACTGAAGGTATCAAGCTCATGTTCGACACTTTGCTCAACGCTGAATACGGAGCAATCAAGAGCCTCGACGAAATCTCTGCAGCAGGCCACCGCATCGTGGCTGGCGGTCGCTTCACTGAAAGCCAGATTGTAACCGACGCTATGCTCGAAGAATGGAAGCAGTACATGGACCTCGCTCCCCTTCACAGCCCCGCTCACCTCAAGGGCTACCAGGCAGTGAAGAACATGTTGCCCAACCTTCCCCAGGTATTCGTGTTCGACACTGCGTTCCACCAGACAATGCCTGAAAAGTGCTACATGTATGCCGTTCCCTACAAGTATTACGAAAACAACAACATCCGTCGTTGGGGCGCTCACGGCACAAGCCACCGCTTCGTTTCGGCTCGCGTAGCAGAATTCCTCGGACAGAAGGTTGAAGACCTCAAAATCATCACTTGCCACATCGGTAACGGCGCTTCAATCTCAGCAGTGAAGGAAGGTAAGTGCTTCGAAACTTCAATGGGTCTCACTCCCCTCGAAGGTATGATGATGGGCACACGCTCTGGCGACATCGACGCTTCGGCAGTCCTCGCTATCATGAAGGCTGAAGGCTACGACGCTGACCGCATGAGCGACCTCTTGAACAAGGAAAGCGGCGTGCTCGGTATCTCAGGCGTTTCGAGCGACATGCGCGAAGTGAAGGATGCTGCTGACAACGGCAACGAACGCGCTAAGTTGGCTCTCGAAATGTATTGCCACCGCATCAAGAAGTACATCGGCTCATACGCAGCTATCATGGGCGGCGTTGACGTGATTGTATTCACTGCCGGTGTGGGCGAACACCAGTGGGACGTTCGTTACAACTCTGTAAGCGGACTCGAATTCCTCGGCATAAAGCTCGACGAAGCGAAGAACCTCAAGAACTTTGGCGAAGAAGAAATCATCTCTACTGAAGACAGCCGCGTAAAGGTTGTAGTCGTTCCTACCGACGAAGAACTCATGATTGCCAGCGACACGCTCGCACTCGTAAAGTAATTTCAACTTACATACAACAAAATTTAAAAAAGGATGTGCCTGCGAACTGCAAGCACATCCTTTTTTTTTGATGGTAATAATACAAAAAGCGGAAAGCAAACTCAAGGGTAATTTTGCTGAAAGCAGAACTTGCCGGAAAGAAAGTCTGACCGATACGCCGAAAGTCCGCTCTAACGTTAGCACATTATGCAAAGAAAAAAGTGGGTGCGTCAACTTTACAGTCGGCGCACCCACAAATATTTTACTACATCATGCTTTTAAAGGAAAAAGCAGATTTGTTGATTCACAATACGGATTACTTAACGTAAACCTTCTTGCCATCGATTACGTAAACGCCCTTAACGAGCTTACCACCGTTCACCTTGCGGCCATCGAGTGTGTAAACGCCAGACTTGTTGTTTACAGTAACAGATTCGATACCGTTTACAATAGAGATTGTGTAAGCGATGCGGATTTCAGGATTGTAGAGAGCACCCATCTGTTCTACACCGAAGTCTTCAGCCCATTCGTAGAACATTTCGTTGTAAACAGTAGCGGCAGGAATTACGAATGTATATTCACCAGCTTCTGTTACAGGAGTTGCGAGAGTGAACTTAGCTGTATTAGTGTTCCAGCCATCTTCCTGAACAACTTCCATTGCAGCAGTTGTAACAGTGTCGCCTGCAGCGTTGAGAACAACTACAGTCTTAGAAGTATCGAAGCCACCAATTACTGCTTCGAAAGCATCAGCGAATGTTACGTTGATAACATCGAGCTTTTCAACTTCGCCAGCAGCGGGGTCTGAAGATACCATATTGAAGAGGTCTGCCTTAACAGGAGCAGTCCATTCAAGAATGATAGCACCATCGTATCCATACTCAGGATCGAAAGCGTATGTAACGTACATGTCGTTAGCATCGATTACATTCATGCGAATCTGCATTGCAGACTGATTTTCGATATATTCAGCAGGAACATTGATTGTCAACTTGTTGCCTTCGATAACGTAATCGTTTTCGCTCATGATGTAACCACGGAAACCTGTCAACTGAGTGCGGATAGTACCGTATTCTACTG
>JAZQXH010000001.1:0-43230 GCA_045632745.1 Alloprevotella sp. | reverse complement strand
TTTTTAACATCCCTTAACATCGCTCAAAAAGTAAAAAAGTTTAAAACTTTAACTTCTGTTAAGAAAAACTTACGTTGTTTAACAAATTTTTTCGGAAAACAGCGCGAATTTTTCCTTCTTAAAAAGAAAAACGTTTTACTTAAAAGGAAAAATTTCCTACTTAAAAGGAAAAAAATCCTTCTTCAAAGGAAGTTTTCAGGAGAAAGGTCACAAAAAAAGGAGGGCAGCGATGCCCTCCTTAACTTTATGCAAATATACATCATTTTTCAGCGAAATCCAAATCTGCATTTCGCGACATTTTTACAAAAGTTAACAGTTTCACATCCTCTTTTGCTATTTCTAAACTTACAAAAAGGGTGGTTTTTGTAAGTCCGATTTTGGGCGCAAAATTTGAAATGCACGAAAAATATCAAAGCAGGAATTTCTCCATAGTATATTACGAAGGCTGGGGGAATATGAATGATATTTGTGTATTTTGCGTGAAAACACATAACAGGACTTTGTTGCAGTCTGTATTTTTGTCTCCGGCGTATCACGGGGATCTACGCGGAATTTAAATAGAGTTCAGAGAACAGAGTACAGCTGCCGTGCGGTTTATTTAGCTCCGGCGGATCGCGAGGAGTGGATTGTTTATATTTTAAACGTGGTATTATGCTTAGATACTTGTGATACTCGTGATACGTGGAGACATGTGTTCCAGTTTGTAATTTTTGTCTCCGGCGTATCGCGGGGATCTACACGTATTTTTTATGCCGTGCATATCGTTCTCTTAAATCCTCGTGATCCTCGTGATACGTGGAGACTTATGTTTCAGTCTGCAAGTTTTACTCCGGCGTATCACGGGGATCTACGCGTATTTTTTATGTCGTGCATATCGTTCTCTTAAATCCTCGTGGTCCTCGTGATACGTGGAGATTTTGTTTCAGTCTGTAATTATGTCTCCGGCGTATCATGGGGATCTACGCGTATTTTTTATGCCGTGCACATCATTCTCTATAATCCTTGTGATACTCGTGATACGTGGAGATTTAGTTTCAGTTTGCAAGTTTGTCTCCGGCGTATCGCGGGGATCTACACGGAATTTATTCTGCCGTGCATATTCGTTCTCTTAAATACTTGTGATACTCGTGATCCGTGGAGACATAAGTTGCAGGCACACAAAAAACAAATACTCACCCATGCTATTCAGACTATATTGAGTTTGTATAGCGTGGGTGAGTATTTGTGGAGTTTTATGGAAGCGGAAAGGACGGGATTCGAACCCGTGATACGCTTTTGACGTATACACGCTTTCCAGGCGTGCCTCTTCAACCACTCGAGCACCTTTCCTTATTGAGGTTGAATCGTAAATCGGGTGCAAAGTTACAATTAAAAATGATTTGACCTTGTAAATTCGAATGATTTTCGCGCGTCGCAGCAGAAATTTGCTTCAACACTGTTATTGGGGGCACGCAGAGCGTTGTGTTATAATGAGCAAACAGTTGCGTTGTTCCTCAATTTCTGACTTACATTTTACTCATTCTAACACACCCTCTTATTTCTATTGTTGAAAAAAATGGAGTGCTTGAATCACTTGTATTCCTTCATCTGCAACCATAGAGACCAGTGGGTCCATCGTAACAACGAATTTTGGATAATTGTCCTTGATTTTCTTAAGGTTGCCAAATTCTCTTTCGTACGTTTCTTCGTTAGGAATACGTAGAGCCACTTGGAAGTATGCAAGTTCCTCGCCTCGTTGTGCTACAAAATCGATTTCCTTGCCATCCAATTGTCCAACATACACCTCGTATCCGTCCTGGCGCAGCTTAAGGTAAACAGCATTTTCCAATACTTTTTCAATGTCCATAAATCGCTTGTCTCTACACAAATAATTTCGCAAGCCTAAGTCTTCAAAATAAAACTTCTCTTGTTGTTCGAACAGACGTTTTCCCTTAATATCATATCTCTTTACACGGTCAATCATATATGTATCACATAGTGTTTCCATATATTCATTGATTGTGTTTGAAGAAATGAATCCTGTTTTACCCTTCAAATAATTTGCAATACTATTGGAAGAAAATAGTTTTCCGCTATTGTCAGCTACAAAATGGCAGAGGTTGTCAATCAAACTGACATTACGGATCTGCTTTCTTTTTATAACATCCTTCACAAAAATAGTATCGTAAATACTGCTGAGATAATCTTGCTTGCTACGTGTGTCGCTAAACGAAATGTTGCTTAAGAAGGGAAGTCCCCCCCATTCCAAGTAAGAAAGCAGCGAAGACTCCGACGCGTCTAACTTATTGAATAATAGGAATTCTGAAAAACTAAGACTATATATGTGAACTCTAAAATATCTACCTGCAAAGGCTGATGCAATGTCGCTTGAAAGCATCATAGCATTTGAACCGGTAACTACGATATCTACGTTCTCTTGTTTAACCCAATATCTTAAAGTCTTTTCAAATTCAGCGATTTCCTGTACTTCATCAATCAATATATAATTGTGTTTGTTTGTTGCAATGTGCTCCTTAATCCATCTGTTGAGTTTTTCAAAATCTGAAATTTCGGCATAATCAGGATTTTCCATATCCAGATAAAGCACCTGTCCCTTTTCAGTAAGTAGTTCATTGAGTGTTTCCAATATACAACTTTTACCGGCTCGCCTGTGTCCTGTCAGCACAATGACTTCTCCTTTGCCTAACAAATTAACAATTTTGTCAATATATTTGTTTCTTGCAATTCTCTTCATAACTAAAACTTTCTTTGAAAACATGAAAAGTTTGACTTATAACTAAAACTTTTTGCAAAAATACGAAAAGTTTGACTTATAACTAAAACTTTCGGTGAAATTCAGAAAAGTTTGACTTATAACTAAAACTTTTTGGTTGATACAAATAGGGGGAGCGTAGGGTTGTAGGTACGATTAATGAATTTTTAACTATATATTTAATGAGGAAAGTGGGTGATTTATTTTTTTACCGCACCTTTTTTGTATTTTTGCACAGGAGACGAGTTTAAAAAGGAGAAAGGAAAAAGGAGAGAGGAGAAATAGCCGTGCGGAATGCAGGCAAGCGTTAGAATCAAACCATCTCGTCTACTCGTACCTAAAAACTCGTTTACTATATTGAGGTTATAAGGTTATGAGGTCGCTTCGCTTGTGAGGTTTTAAGGTAACCAATCCGGATGGTCTCTCATTTATTTCGCTTACGCTCATCAGCTACGCAGTCTCCTTTTTCCTTTATTCGCTTACGCTCATCAGCTTCGCAGTCTCATTTCTCATTTCTCATTTCTCCTTTCCCCTCGCTCGTACCTAAAAACTCGTCTACTAAAAAAATATGATTCCGATTCAAACGATATTTCGCTATATATTACGGTTGGTGGCCCTCGTGGTAGGGTTGCCTCTTTGCCTTGTGGTGATGTTGGCGGCGGTGTTGTATATACCTGCCGTTCAGGATGCCGTTGTTGACAAGGTGGAGAAAGAGTTGTCGGCATCGATGCAGATGGAAGTCAGCGTGGAGTGCGTGCGCCTCACCTTTCCGCTGACGCTCTCCGTGAGCGGTGTGAGGGTGGACGATGGGCAGTCGTTGGTTTTGGCTGCCGAGGCATTGAACCTCGATATCGCCTTTGCACCCCTGTTTTCGGGCAGAGTGGATGTAGAGCAGCTGGCGCTGGAGCAGGTGGAAGTCGATACGAAGACCTTGATATCCGAAACGCGCCTGGTGGGAACATTGGGACACTTGTCGGCACAGAGTCGCGGGGTGGATATTGCAGAAAAGTTGGTGAATCTGAATCGATTGCACATTGCCGATGCCCAGTTGACAGTAGAAATGGTGGACAGCTTAGCACCCGACACGACAACGTCCGAACCGTTGCCGTGGACGATGCTCTTGCCCGAAGTGACGTTGCAGAATATAGCCGTGGCATTCAGTATGCCCGAGGACTGCATGCTCGCCTTTGCCCGCATTGGCGGTGCTCGCCTCGAAACGGCGCAGCTCAACCTGCTGTCGGGACACTATAGTGCAAAGCAATTCCAGCTGCGAGAGTCGTCGGTGGCACTGTCGGCAGGCGTGGATTCGATAATGACAACGGATGCGCAGTTTGAAATGTTTTTGCAGCATCGTTCGGCGCATGGAGTGCAACCTTGCTTTGCTTATTTCGTGGACAGTCTGGGCTGCAGCATTGACAGTGTGGACTATGGAGCAAACGGCGTATTGACAGCACGCTTGTACGACGCAACGCTGCGCGAGCAGGGCGGATTGGAGTTGAGCGATTTGGCAGCAATGGTCTATATGGACAGCGCACAGATAGTCCTCCCGGCAGTGTTGCTGACCACTCCGCATACGCTGCTTTCAGCTTCAGCAAATGTGCCCTTCGCAGCCCTCGAACCCCACAACGAGGACTTGCTCAGAGTGCGAATGGACGCTCAGGTGGGCTATGAGGATGTGAGCCGAGTGGGCGAAATGTTCGACGTAGCCGCTTTGCAGAACTACTATCCCAAGCGCGACCTGATGCTGACCATCGATGCCATCGGCAATGTAGATTGGCTGGAGCTGAAGCACATGGACGCTGCGATGCCCGGTGTGGCTGAACTGAAGACGACAGGTGCGGTGGCACACGTGATACCCGATACGGCGGGCGGAAAGCCCGTAGCGCTCGAGGTCGGTATAGACTTTGAGTTGCGAACAGGCAATATGCGCCCCGTTTTTGAGCAAATGGGGTGGGCGGACACCACTTTCTGTGTGCCACAAGGCATGACGACGCAAGGAACGTTCGACATGAAGGGCAGCATCTGCTCGGGAGCTTTGGCGATGACCACTCCCGAGGGATTCATGACGCTCGAAACCGAAGTGGACCTTGCAAGCGAACGCTATGTGCTGAAGGCAAATATGGACAGTCTGTCGGTGCGCTCGTTCCTGCCACAACTCGACATGCGCCCCATCGTGGCGCGCCTGGACGTAGAAGGCAAGCGCTTCGACCCCATGCACCCAAAGGCAGAGATGAACCTGGCGGTGGCAACGGACTCGCTCAACTATGGAGTGATGGACTTCGGAGGAATGAGGATTGCAGCCAACCTGGCGCACCAATTGCTCAACCTCGACTTTAAAGCCAATACGACAGGCATCGTTGGCGAAGGAAAGGTGCAGGCTGCGCTGCACGACGACTATGATGTGAACCTGTCGATGATGCTCGAGAAACTCTCGATGCAGCAGTTTGCCGGAGCTGAGGAAGTTGTGGACATCGGAACTGCGATAGATATGAAAGCCACCTTGAACGATGAGTTATCGCACGTAGAGGTGGAAGGCAGTCTGTGTAACAATGTGATTACGACGGAAGAGCGAAGCATGATGATGAAGGACATCTTCTTAGGCTGCGCAACGAATGCCGACACCACGATAGCGCACATTGAGGCAGGAAACCTGTTGCTGAATTTTGGTGGTAGAGGACATGTGTCGGAGGTGGCACAGAGTCTTGACCCGCTCATCGCCTACATAGAAGAAAGCATCGAGCAGTTGCGCGTGGACCACGATACGCTGAAGGTGCTTGCTCCCGATATGCGCCTGCTGATGAAGGCAGGGGCTGACAATCCGCTGACAAACGTGTTGCGCTTCATGGGCTACGACGTAGATACGATGGGCATCGACATCAAGTCGGCACCCGATATGGGGATTAATGGCAACTTGTTTGTGAACAACATCAAATATGGCAACCTGTTGCTCGACGAAGTGAAGGCTGACATCAGCCACGGCAAGCGCGGCATTGTTATCAACTCCATGATTCACAACCATTCGCGCAAGAATCCCAATAAATTCAAGTTTGAGGCGCGCGCCTTTCTGCTGGAAGAGAGCGTGGGCGGCGACATCACCTTTAGAAACAAGAACAACGAAGTAGGCTTCAACATCGGACTGGTTTCAAAGATTGTGGACCACGGTCTGCAGATGCAGTTCTACCCCGAAACTCCCATTATCGCCTTCCGAAATTTTGAGATTAACAAGGACAACTATATCCGCCTCGACAAAGAGCGCCATTTTGAAGCCGACGTGCGACTGATAGCCGACGACAACACCGGATTCCAGCTGTTTTGTGAACCCTCGGACAGTGTGAACGACCTCACACTCAGTCTGAGCAACGTCAATCTGCGCGAACTCTCGAACGTGGTGCCTTATATGCCAAGACTGGCAGGACTCCTGAGTGCCGACTTCCGTATTATGGACGACCATAAGAACCTGGCGGCGAAGGGAAGTGTGATGGCAAAGGAATTTGGCTTTGATGAAACAAAATTGGGCGACCTGGGCGCAGACTTCGTATATCTGCCCAAATCGGAGAATGAGCATTCTGCCAACATGTTTGTCACAGCGCAGGGCGAGAACGTGATGGAATTGAGCGGAACGTATCAGAGCGAGGGTGACGGATGGTTTGAAGGCGAGGCATTGCTGAATAGTTTTCCGCTGGCGATTGCCAACAGTTTCCTGAAAGGTACGGACATCTTCCTGAAAGGTACGGCTGAGGGCGGACTCGGTGTGAAGGGAACGCTCGATGCGCCTTGCGTCAACGGCGAACTGTCGTTTGCCAACGCGCATATCTACTCGCATGTGTATAGCTTTGACTTCATGATGGACGAAAAGCCGATTTTCTTTGAGGACAGTCGTATGAATCTGAAGGATTTCAAACTCACTACGAAGGGCAAGGAACCGCTTGTGCTCGACGGCGTGCTCGATATGTCGGACTTCGACAATGTGACGATGGACTTCAGCATGAAGGGCAAGAACTTTGAACTTATCAATGCGAAGCGCCATCCGACGTCGGTGGCATTCGGAAAACTCTTTGTCGATGTGGACTGCACGATGAAGGGAGCGACGGACAACCTCGTTGTGCGCGGCGACCTGAACATTCTGAACCGCACGAACCTCACGTATATATTAAAGGACAGTCCGCTGACGGTGGAAAACCAACTGGACGGACTGGTGGAATTTGTGGACTTTGAACTGGACGAAACGCAGCAGACCGAAGCATTGCCCGAAACGCACATCGACGTGACGCTGGGCATCGGTATCAGCGAGGCGGCAAATTTCCACTGCAATCTGTCGGAGGACGGCAAGAGTTATGTGGACCTTCAGGGCGGCGGAAACCTCACGCTGCGCATGACAAAGCAAGGCGAGATGCGACTTATCGGGCGCATGACGATGGAGCAGGGCGAAATGAAATATGCACTCCCCATCATTCCGATGAAGACTTTTAAACTGCAGCGAGGTAGCTACGTGGAATTTACTGGCGACATGATGAATCCGCGACTCAACATCCAGGCTGCGGAGCGCATGAAGGCGCTCGTGACGGAGGACGACAAACAACGCTCCGTGACGTTCGACGTAGGTGTAGCCATATCGAAGACACTCGAGGACATGGGATTTGAATTTACCATCGAAGCCCCCGAAGATTTGAGTATCCAGAATCAGCTTGCCACGATGACGGCAGACCAGCGCTCGAAGACGGCTGTTTCGCTCATGGCAACGGGCTTGTTCATAGCAGAGGGCAATATGGCAACGGGCGGATTCCAGGCAAGTTCGGCGCTCAACGCCTTCCTGCAAAGCGAAATTCAGAGTATCGCAGGAAGTGCGCTCCAGACGGTGGACATCAATTTCGGAGTGGAAAATTCTACAACGACAACCGGAGCAACGACCACGGACTATTCCTTCCAGTTCTCCAAACGCTTCTTTGGCGACCGCTTTGCGATTAACGTGGGCGGACGCGTCAGCACGGGGTCCGAAGCCGACAATTCGGCAGCCAGCATTATCGACAATGTGACGCTGGAGTATCGCCTCGATAAGGGCGCTACGCGCTACGTCCAGGTGTTTTACGACCGCAGCACCTTCGACCCGCTGGAAGGACAACTTTCAAAGATGGGCGGCGGTATCGTGCTGCGCAAGAAGACAAGCAAGCTGGGAGAGCTATTTATATTTAGGTAGGAGGTAGTAGCGGGGGAGAGCAAGGGGAGGCTAGGGGCTCCTGGGATTTTCTAGGTGGTCTTAGGTTTTCCTAGAGTATCTAGATTTTCTAGAGTATCTAGAGTATCTAGATTTCCTAGATTTTCTAGATTATCTAGATTTCCTAGATTTTCTATATTTTCTTAGCTCTTCCCACCCTAAACTTTTTTTTAAAAAAACATGAGATTAACAATAAGAATCGTCGTTGTGGGATGTTTGCTCCAGTTGTGGAGTTGCTCCCTGACAAAGAATATTCCGGAGGGCGAGCAGCTGTACGTAGGGATTGACGAAATAAGTTATGGAGCCTTTCTTTCAAAATCGCCGGTGAACGCCCGAGCTACGGATTCGACGGGCGTAATTACGGCGGTGAGCGACGTTGTGACGGACGTTGACAACTTCCTGAGCGGAATCAAAAAACCGAAATTTGAAATTCCCAAGCAGGCAGAGACTATAGAACTGACGAAGGAAGAGAAGGAACAACTGAAGCGCAGGCAGCGGGAAGAAACACTGCATTTTGAAAAGGTGCAGGCAGAACTGGAGGCGGTGCTGGCTTACGAACCCAACGGTGCACTCTTCGGCAGTTCGTCGCTGCGCTCGCCGCTGCAATTCAGGTTGCGCCTGTATAACAGCTGTTACGACTCGCACGGCGGAATCAGAAAGTGGATGTTTCGCCGATTTGCGAAAGCGCCCATCTTGATTAGCACGGTGAGTCCGGAGATGAGAGCAAAGATTGCGCTCAACACGCTGCACAACTATGGCTATTTCTCCGCACATACAGATTACGAAGTGCTGACGCAGAGGAATCCCAAGAAAGCAAAGATTTCGTACGAAGTAATTCCGGGTGTGCCCTACAGACTGGACAGCATCGCTTACCAGCATTTTCCTGCAGGACTCGATACGCTCGTGGCGCAAAATGCCTGGAAGGGTTACTTGCAGCGCGACAAGTGCTTCAACGTGCTCGACTTGACCGACGAACGAAAACGACTGGAAACCCTCTTCCGCGAAAACGGATATTACTACTTTTCGGCAAACGATATCACGTATCAGGCTGACACGTTGCAGCGCGAAAAGTATGTGCAATTGCGTGTGCGTCCGAAGGTGGCAGGCAATGAGAAAGCGTTTAAGCCATACTATATTGGCAATATGAACTTCTACCTGCGGCGTACGTCGGACGAAGTTGTCGATCAGGAATTGGCAATGCGTTCGTACACATTCCACTACGGCGGAAAGAAACCGATGGTGCGACCGATGGTGCTGAGCCGTGCGATAGCGCATCGCAAGGGCGACCTTTACAAGAGCAGCCATCAGGAGCAGACGTTTGAAAAACTGGCTCAACTGAATGCCTTCAGCAATTTCGACGTGCAATACTTTCCGCGCGACACGACGGCGGCATGCGACACGCTCGACATCTACGTCACGGCTATGCTCGACAAACTCTACGACAGCTCGTTCGAGATGAACGCCACGCTGAAGAGTAACGACCAGTTGGGACCGGGCGTGGCTTACAGCCTGTCGAAGCGCAATGCCTTTGGCGGAGCAGAGAAGGTGACGTGGAAATTGTATGGGTCGTACGAATGGCAACTCAACAAGCAGTCGGGCGCAAAGGCGTCGTTGCTCAATTCCTATGAAATGGGGACACAACTCTCGGTGGAGTTTCCGCGCTTCATTGCGCCGTTTATAGGTAGCCGCCACTTTCGCTTTCCGGCGTCAACGAAGTTTGCGCTCAATGGCGACTGGCAGAACAGGGCAAAGTTCTTCCAGATGGCAACGGTCGGCGGAAGCATGACGTATAATTGGCACAGAATGTCGAACGTGTCGCACGAGTTGAACATCTTCAGTCTGGACTACAACAAACTGATATCAACGACTGCAGAGTTTGACGCCATTCGTGAGAACAATCCGGCGCTTTACGTCAGTATGCGCGACCAGTTTGTGCCTTCTATGGGCTACACGTTTACGTATGTGTCGGCAGATTTTCATCGCAATCCCATCTGGTTGCAGACTACATTCAAACAGGCAGGGAATCTGACGTCGCTCGTCTATGCGATCGGCGGTAAGGACTTTAAGGAAAAGGACAAAAAGATGATGGGAACGCCCTTTGCGCAGTATCTGAAAGCGACGGCGGAGTTTCATAACCACATCAAGATTACGAACCGCGCTTATTTTGCCTACCGCTTCTTTGGGGGCGTGATTTACAGTTACGGCAACAGCACGACGGCACCTTATGCCGACCAGTTCTATGTAGGCGGAGCGAATAGTGTGCGCGGATTTACGGCACGCACTTTGGGGCCGGGTTCCTATCGCAGCAGTCAGGCGAAGTTTGCTTACATGGACCAGACGGGCGACGTGAAGCTCGAAGTCAATGCCGAACTCCGTGCGCGTTTGTTTGGCGATTTGCATGGGGCAGTCTTTGTGGATGCCGGCAACGTGTGGTTGCTGCGTAAGGACGAATTGCGCCCCGGAGCAGAATTCTCAAGCGCTTCGTTCGACAATGTGGCTGTAGGTACGGGACTCGGTTTGCGCTACGACCTGGACTTCCTCGTGTTGCGCTTCGACGTAGGTATGGCGCTCCACGCTCCTTACGAAACGGAGAAGAAGGGGTGGTACAACATCCCAAAGTTTAGCGACGGACTCGCATATCATTTTGCCATCGGATATCCATTTTAAGGTTAGGTTTTAAGGTTATAAGGTTAGGTTTTAAGGTCGTAAGGTTATAAGGTTTTAAGGCTATGCAGCGTGCATGCCAGCGATTGAGTCTGACCTCTCGTCTACTTGTACCTAATAACTTGTTTACTATTTTAAGGTTTTAAGGTTGCCTTGCGGAGTGCATGCCAGCGATTGAATCTGACCTCTCGTCTACTTGTACCTCCAAACTTCATAACCTCTCAACCTCTTAACCTCCCAACCTCTTAACCTCCCAACCTCATAACCTTATAACCTCATAATCTCACAACCTCAAAAAAAATATTTATTTAAATGAAAAAAATCATTTTTGCATTGCTGAGCCTCTTTGCAGGCACAACGACAGCCGTTGCCGACGAGGGCATGTGGCTGCTCAAGATTATGGAGCGTCAGCAGCTCGACAAGAAACTCAAGAAGTCGGGGCTGAAACTCAAAACATCGCAACTTTATTCCGAAACAGCGCCTTCGCTCCGCGAGTGTGTGGGTATCTTCGGTAATGGATGTACGGGAGAAATCATTTCGCCCGACGGATTGGTGCTGACAAACAACCATTGCGGTTTTAGCTACGTTCACGCAATGAGTACGATGGACCACAATTATTTGCAGGACGGTTACTTCGCAAAGAGCCGCGCAGAAGAACTCTCTGTGCCCGACCTTGACTTTACCTTCGTGCTCCGTGTGGTAGATGTCACTGCCGACGTCAACGCTGCTGCGGCAGAAAAGAAAGTGGACGTATATACAGCGCAAAGTCAGAGTTTCCTTCAGCCCCTTGCAAAGGAATTGCTCGCGAAGAGCGACCTCAAGGATAAGAAGAACTTGAAACCCAGAATTGTTCCTTACTTCGGTGGTAACGAATTCTACATGTTCTACGAGCAGGTGTTTACCGACGTTCGCCTTGTCGTAAATCCGCCGCAGAATATCGCGCAGTTTGGCTTCAATCAGGACAACTGGCTTTGGCCTCGCCACAATGCCGACTTCGCGGTGTTCCGCGTGTATGCCGATGCCAACGGCGAACCTGCTGATTACGCTGCGACCAACGTACCTTTGAAGTGCAAGAAGTTCTTGCCTATTTCGCTCAAGGGTGTGGAAGAGGGCGACTACACAATGATTATGGGCTTCCCCGGACGTACGAGCCGCTATCTCACCGCTTCGGAAGTGGAACTCCGTACACAGAGCCAGAACTTCCCCATTAACCTTGCGGGCGAAGCACAGCTCAACTTCATGAAGGCACTGATGGACCGCGACAGCGTGGCAAACCTCAAGTTGGCGGATGAATACATGAGCCTGGGCAACGTGGTGAAGAACTACGGTGGTATGAACGAGAGCGTGAAGAAGACGGGCCTTATGGGCATCAAGGCAGAAGAAGAAAAGGCGTTTCGTGAGTTTGCTGCAAAGAGCGGAAAGCAGGAATACGTGAATATTATTGACCGTATCGACTCGCTCGTAGCGGCTGTGAAGGACACGTTGCACGACTTCTACCTCGTGAACTACACCCTCGGTGCGATGAGAATGAACGTACCTCCCAAAGCTGTGGAAAACTATCTCGCAGCGCTTGAGGCAGATAGTGCAGCAGGAATTGAAACTGCGGCTGAGGCGCTTCGCAACGTGCAGAAGATGAATGCACAGGTGGACCTTGAGTTCGACCGCGCTACGATAGAATTGCTCATTCCTTACTGGACAAAGTACAACAGACTTGGATTGAAGACCGTGGTGGATACGCCCGACTTCAAGGCAGTGATGGAGGCGATTTATGCCAAGAGCATCTTCCGCTCTGCCGATGCGCTCGAAGCTTTCCTGGCGGCTCCCTCGGCTGAGGCTTTGAAGAACGATCCTCTTTACGCTTACTGGAAGGCTTATCAGACGTTTACAAAGCAGCATTTCTCTAAGGCGCTTGCAAACTACAATGCGAAGCGTGCGGAATTGGACAAAATCTACACACGCGGACTCTGCGAAATGTATGATTGGACAAAGGCGCCCGATGCCAATTTCACGCTCCGTATGACTTACGGAAAGGTCGGAGGTTATTCGCCTCGCGACGCTGTTGAGTACGACTGGATGACTGAACTCGACGGCATGCTCGAAAAAGAAAATCCGAAGGACCCCGACTATGTGATGAACGAAGAACTCCGTAAGTTCTACAACAACGCCGACTACGGACGCTACGCTCTGCCTAACGGAAAACTCCCCACTTGCTTCCTCTCGAACAACGATATTACGGGCGGCAACTCAGGTTCGCCGGTGATGAACGCACGCGGAGAGTTGATTGGCGTGGCTTTTGACGGCAATATCGAAAGTCTTTCGAGCGACCTCCGTTTCAATCCCGCTTTGCAGCGTTGTATCAATGTTGACATCCGCTTCGTGTTGTTCCTCATCGACCGTTTCGGTGGTAGCACCTATTTGCTCGACGAATTGGACATTCGTGAATAAACGCAAGTTTGAGTACAAAGAAAACAGCCTCGTCCTGATGTTGCAGGGCGAGATTGTTTTTGATTTTATGTAAGTTACAAATTACTAAATCCATGTGCGGCGGCGGAATATCCAGTAGAACAGAGCCGTGACGCTGATGGACGAAACGATGACCAAGGGGAATCCCCACCAGGATGTTTCCATGCCGTTAATCAGGTTCATCCCGAAGATGCTGGCGATGAGCGTGGGGAACATGAGGATGATGGAAACAGAAGTCATTTGCTTCATGACGCTCGCCATGTTGTTATTAATAATGGAGGCGTAGGTTTCCATCGTAGAGTCGAGGATGTGGGCGTAGATATTGGTCGTTTCGCGTGCCTGGTTCATCTCAATGGTGACGTCTTCGATAAGGTCGGCGTCGAGTTCATCGACGGGGAGCTTGAATTTCAGCTTCGAAAGCAGCGTTTCGTTTCCACGGATAGAGGTGATGAAGTAAGTAAGGCTATCCTGCAGGCGCGAAAGGCTGATGAGGTCCTCGTTGTCGATGGCGCGGTCAAGGTTTTGTTTGGCTTCTTCTATCAGCACGTTGATTTGCTTCAGGCGCTTCAGGTACCACACAGCGCTGGAGAGGAACAGGCGGAACACGAGGTCAACGGAGTCGGTAAAACCCATGTTGCGCTTCTGCTGATAGCTCACGAAGTCAATCATCATGTTCGTTTCGTGGTTGCACACCGTGATGCAGATGCCCTTTTTCAGGATGATGCCCAAGGGAATAGTAGTATGCGGCGTGCGCGAGCGTACCTCCTTCACGTAGGGAATACGCAGGATGATGAGTTGCCAGCCCTCGTCGTATTCAAAACGCGAGCGCTCGTCTTTATCTCGAATGTCGTCAAGGAAATAAGAGGGCACACCCAGTTCGCCCGTCAAAAAATCTTCGTCTTCGGTTGTGGGGCAAGTTACCTGCACCCAGCAATCGGGCTGCCACTCTTCGAGCGTGCGCAGCGCTTTGTTAAAGTTCCAGAAAGTAATCATGTAGTAGGCTTCGTTGACCTCCAAGAAAGTTCAGCAATCACTGACGGAGAGGGAAGCAACGCGCTTGTCCTACCCGTCCTATTATTCGCTACAATTTTCCGCGTAATAGTCGTCCATGTGGGGTTTATACTTTGGTTATCGTGGCAAATTTACAATAAAGAAATGAAAGTATAAATGATTTTCGCGATAAAGTTGCTTAAAATCGTTGCTAAACATGCCTTGGAACTTCTCGGGCAAAGGGCGCTACCGGACTTTCATGGCTTATAGCATTTATAGAGTATGTAGCATCTATAAGGAATCTATGACTTCGGTTTTGAGGCTTCAACGATTCTGAGCGCAACTGTTCCACCAGTCCAGATACTGTTGTGCTACTTTGATGTGGTCGTGGTGCTTGCGGATGTAGTCAACACTTTGTTGGCGCAGAGTGGGGACTTGTTCGGGATGGAGCGCAAGGTGGCGGAGCGCTTCGTAAACGCTCTGCTCGTTGGGCGCCACGTTGATGATGGGGCGGAGCTGCGCTTCGTTCAGCACTTCGTAGTTCTCGGGTTCACCGCCGCCTACGACAATCAGACCGCGTGCCATGGCTTCGAGGGCATTCATGGCGGGCGTGTAGCTGTAGAGTTGGTCGAGGATGGCGTCGCTTCCGTTCATCAGTGTCACGTATTCGTTGAACGGAACGCTCTCAACCTTGACAATTTCGCAACGTTCGGGGTAGTCGTGTTCGAGTCGCTCAAGCGCACGCAGCATGATGTCCGTTCCTTTGTAAACAGAGCGCTTGCGCTGTATGCCGATGAAGAAACGAACTTTTCGGGGCGGCGTCTGTGCTACGACTACGGGTTGCGTTTTGATTGGGAAGGGGATGAATGTGAGTTTGTCGCCCCACTCGTTGCGGTAGGCTGCGTAGTATTCGTAGAGTCCGGCAACGATGCCGTCGCAGTCGGCGGCAACATATTGGTTCCACTCGCCCTTGGGTCCGCGTAGCCAGTCGGTAGTCCAGATGTCGATGTCCTCGCTTTCCCTTACTTCGCAGCCCATGTTGAAGTCGGAGTAGCGAAAGGTGGTGCAGTCGAGCCCGGCTTTCACCCAGTAGTGGTCCAGTCCGAAGGCGCCCATGAACACGCGCTTGTTGTGGCGGCGCAGATAGTTGTAGAAGGGCTTGTGGCGCTCGGCTTTGAGGGGAAGAAAGACGGGGTTGATGAGTTGCACCACATCGTAGTCCTTGAATTTGCGGAACTTGCGGAGCAGGCTGAAGTAGTAGCCCATATCGGCAATGCGTCCGCGCTCGATGTGGCGGCGCAGGTCGATGTCGCGCGGATAGTTTTTCCAGCCGTCGCCATCGCTTGCCACAGTCACTTCGTGGCCCAATGTTCGCAGACCTTCGGCAAGCGTGGCGTGTACGTTGCTATAATCGCCTAAGAGGAGAATGCGCATGGCGGAGAATTACTTCTTTTGTTGTAAGTATTCGGCAAAAATGCGTGCTGCGGTTTCGACCATCATGGCGCAGGGGCGCTTTTGGTAGTATTCCTGGGTTCGCGCTTCGGGCGTGTGGGGAGTGGGCGCTTGCTTGCTCAGTCCGAGAAGTTCGGCGCAGATGAGCGAGCCGTTTTCGGCTTTGAATTTTTCAGCCAGGGCTTGTACCACTTCGTAGTTGTGGGCTTTGCCTTCCTGGTCGGCTCCATCGGTGGCGCCCGTTTCGAGTCCGGCTAAGAGAAACATGCCGCAGGCTGCGCCACACGTCTGGCGCATGCGGCCAATGCCACCGCCAAACGATGCCGACATACGAAATGCCTGCTCTTCAGTGAAACCATAAATATCGGCAAAGGCTGCTACGACAGCCTGCGAGCAGTTGTAACCGCTCTTGAAAAGCGCAACGGCGCGCTCTATTCTTTCTTCGTAAGTCATTGGGGATGGGAGGATTTGTGGGGGGATTTTTTTAGAAGTTCTAGATATTCTAGATGCTCTAGAAGTTATAGATGTTTTAGATGTTTTAGTCTCTATAGATTCTATGGAAACTTCAGATTTTACTCGTTAGCTTCTTTCAACTGTTCGATTGCACGACAAAGCTGGTCGGGGCACGATGTAGGCTTGGCGCCGCAACGAATGCCGTTGAGGCGAGCGATGACATCGTCGTAGGGCATGCCTTTAATCAATGCGCTGATGCCTTGAAGATTGCCGTTGCAACCTCCGTAGAATTTCACATCGACGATGCGACCTTCGCTGCCCGTAAGTTCGATGATGCGTGCGCAGGTGCCCTCTGTCTGGTAAATTATTTTTTTCATAAAAAACGTTGTCAACTTAAAAGAGTTGTTTGCAAAGTTACATTTTTAATCCAAAACCTTTTCTGCTGTATAATAAAAAAATAGGGGTGCTGTGGTAAGAAAAGTAAAGTTTTTTCGTCGGAATGTAGGTGTGATTCGTTGTTGTTTCTTAATTTTGCAGGCAGTTTTCAAAACTAAACACTTTTATTATTATGAACAAGGTATCGGAAAACCCTTTCAAAAACCGAACAGCCGACGGGCTACCATTGATGCTCGTGACGGCTTTGTTTGTAACGCTTTATCTGGTGTCGAACGTGATGGCTGTTAAGGTCATCGGCTTGGCGAACCTCTTTTATTTCGATGCGGGCACAATCACTTTTCCCTTTGCCTATATGCTGGGCGATGTGCTCACCGAAATCTGGGGGTTCCGAACGGCGAAGAAGGTGATTTGGACGACGTTCGTCTGCAACATTGTGATGGTCGTCTGCACGCAAGTGGGTGTGTGGTTGCCTTCGCCCGAATATATGGCAGAGACGGAAGCGGCTTACAACCATCTGTTTACTTACGTTCCGCGCATCGTGTTAGGGTCGCTGGCAGGTTTTTTGCTGGGCGAGCTTTCTAATGCCTGGCTCATGGAGCGCATCAAGCGCAAGATGAAGGGCCGTCGCCTTTGGGTGCGTACCATCGGTAGTTCGATGGTGGGCTATGTGTTCGATACGCTGCCCTTCGTGCTGATAGCCTTTGCCGGAACCGTTTCGACGCGCGAGTTGTTGTTGATGATGGTATTCCAGTATTGTTCGAAGTTGCTGATAGAAGCAACGATGGGTACGCCAATGGCTTATGCCGTTGTTCATGCCATTCGTCGCTGGAAACGTTAACCGCCTTTCGTCATGGACCGCTATTCATTGATACACGATAAATTTCCGCGTGAGTTCATTCTGCTGCAAGGGCGCGGTTGCAAGTGGCGCAAGTGTGCATTCTGCGATTACTACACCGACGTGTCCGAGTCGCCCTACGAAGTAAACAAGCCCGTGTTGCAACAGCTGACGGGTGCGTATGGAGTGGTAGATGTAATCAACTCGGGCTCGGCGATGGAGATGGACGAAGCAACGCTCACTGCGCTCAAGGACCGAGCTTTCGAGCTGGGCGTACATACGCTTTGGTTCGAGGCGCATTACATGTATCGCCACCGTTTGGCAGATTTCGCCGCGCGCTTTGCTCCGATAAAGGTGAAGTTTCGTTGCGGTATAGAGACGTTTGACGCCTCGCTGCGTACGAGTTGGAACAAAGGCGTAGCTCCCGAAGTGACGGCAGCCGACGTGGCGCACTACTTCAGCGGCGTGTGCTTGCTCTGTTGCACCGAGGGCGACAGCCGCGAACGCATTTTGAAAGACATCGCTCTGGCGGAGCAACACTTTGAATATTTCAGCGTCAATGTTTTTTGTGAAAACACCACCTCCGTTCGCGCCGACAAGGAGCTGGCGCAGTGGTTTGCCGCAGAAGTCTATCCTCAGCTGAAGCTGCATCCCAAAGCCGAAGTTCTCCTAGAAAATACCGACCTCGGAGTGGGCGAGTAATGAAAGATTTTTCAGAGAAACGCGCAGACAGTTTTTATAGAAATTACAAAGCTCAAATTTAGAACCTCTAGAATATCTAGATAATCTAGAGTCTCTAGAACGTCTAGATAATCTAGAGCATCTAGAACATCTAGATTATCTAGAACCTCTAGCACTCCTTCTTCCCCTTTATAACCTCTCAATCTCAATCAACAATGAAACGAACAGACTTATTTTTCGCACTTGCCATAGTGGCAATATTCCTTCCCTTCGCATTGAGCGATGCGCTCTACGATGCCTATAAACTTTTCAACGCCGAGCACGGCATGGTGATGAGTTTTCTGAAATTCGGTGTGCTTTCAACCTTAGGCGAAATGCTGGGCTGTCGCATTTCGACGGGCAAATATATCGGACCCGCTTTCGGCGTGCTGCCTCGCGCCATTGTGTGGGGATTCCTGGGCATGGGCATTAACATGGCGATGATTATCTTCTCGAAAGGCACGCCCCTGTTCCTTGAATATATGGGCATGACGAATGCAGTGCAAAGTTTCGTAGCCGATGGCTTTACGATGGACAAACTGTGGGTAGCGCTTGCTGTGTCGGTTGCGATGAACACGATTTTTGCCCCCGTCTTCATGACGTTCCACAAAATTACCGATGCACATATCGCCGTGCATGGTGGTAAGCTCAAAGCGTTGCTGACGCCCATCCCGATGGCAGAGCGCTTTGCTGCTATCAATTGGCAGATGCAGTGGGGATTTGTGTTTAAGAAGACGATACCTTTCTTCTGGTATCCCGCACATACCATCACCTTCCTCTTACCTTCCGAGCAGCGCGTGCTCTTTGCTGCCTTGCTCGGTATCGTGCTGGGCGTGTTGCTTTCAGTTTCGGTGAAGAAGAAGTAGAAATAAGAATCGGGCATCGCCATTGGCGGTGCCCGAGTTTTATTATAGGTGCTATAGGTGTTATAGATGCTATAGATTTTATTCAAGTTTCGCAAGTGCTCAACTTGTTAGGTTATAAGGCCTTAAGGTTATAAGATTTACCATTCGGTTTACTTACCATCCGGCCTTACATTCTGGCTAGTCCTCAAAACCTTAAAGCGAAGCGACCTAACAACCTCATAACCTAACTCAACAGAAGCTTGCGAAAGTTGAGTTTTTATAGTTTCAAACGATAAATCGCGTGGAGCATGACGTAGCTGAGGAAGCATTTGGTGCGGCTGAAGGTGCGCGAGGTGGCGCTGAGGTGGCTGAATTCCGCGGTGCGTTGCTTCAGCAGGTCGGTGACTTCGAGTTGGAGGGTGAGCGACTTATCCTTCAGGAAGGTTTGAGATACGGAACCGTTGATAATCCATTGGTCGTGGTTGAGCATGGGGTCGGAGAACCCCGCGCGGGTGTAGAAGATGCACTGAGCGTTAATCTTCATGCCGAAGGGGAGGTCCACTTGTGGCGAGAGGATGACTTCGTAAGTATGTCCGTCTTGGTTGTACTGAGGTGTTTCCTTATAGCGGGTGTAGCGCCCTTCGTACATCCCGTTGAGCGACACGCTCCAAATGTCCTTGCGATAGCGAAGGCCGAGGCGCGCGGTGGTGTTGACATTGTTGATGCTGGAAAGTCCGAGGTCGTTGCCCATGGCACCTACAAACCCCGTAGAGTGGTCGTAACTCATGTAGAGGCTTGAGGTAAGCGTCCAGTGGCGCGCCGTGTCGAGCGGTTGCTCTGTGCCTACCGAACCCCACGTGCGGTAACTGCCATTCACGTTTTTCTTGTTGTAACGTGTGAAGCCCGTTGCGGGGTCAACCTGCATGGTGGTCACTACGTCGTTAGACGATTGGCTGAAGCCACCATACACATTGTACGAGTCGCCACGCTTCGTGTTGAAGAAGCGACTGGTGAAGTAAATGTAGTTAAACCATCCCGTCTTCAAGTCTGGATTGTTCACCGTTTCCGACATCGGGTCGCTCGTGTCGCGAATAGGGAGCAATTCCTGGAGGGTGGGGCGGAAGGTAGAACCTTGATAATTGAGCTGAATGTAGTTTTGAGCGTCAAACTTATACTTCAATGTCCCGAAGAGGTTCCAATGTGCCGATGTGCGGGTGGGAGCAAAGAAATCCTTACCCTTCTGATAATAAAGATTCTCATTATTGAGCGTTACCAACGGAGAAATCGCCATGTCCACCTTATCCCATTGCCCCTGAAGGCGCAAAACGACGCGGTGGGCATTGTTGTAAAGGTCGGAGAACGTGGAGTTTTCCACATTGCGCACGAACTCTAACGAATCGCCCGGAGTGGGGCGGAAACCTACGGGCACGTTGGGGTTGGCGTAGTAATCATAGCGGTCAAGCTGGTAAAGGTCGTGGCGGTTGTCCTTCTTCTCGTGCGTGTAATTATAAGTTGCCTTGAGTTTCAGGTGTTTGCTCAAGGGTTCGCTATAACTCACTTCGCCCGTCAAGTAATAATTATCGCTGGGACCATACGTGAATTGGCGGTTGGTCAATTCGGGGCGCGGAGCGTCGGGGCGGAAGTAGCGGTAATGTTGCAGGGCGTCGCTCTCGTTGTCCGTAGTGTTGTAATTCCCCGTAACGTAAAAGTCGATGGTGCGACCCGCCTTTTGGAACACGTGCGTATAGTTGCCGTAGAAGCCCATACGGTGGTTGTTATACGTGCTTAATCCCGCACTACGTTGTGCATTCACCGCTTGCTGACGGAGCGCTTCGGGAACGTCGTTTGCCATGAGGCTACCCGCCAAGTTGCCATTGTCGGTGGGCGCTTCGTGATAGGTGGATGAGAAAGATTGGCTCTTACTATCGTTGGTGTTATACGAATAGTTGGCACGTAGGAAGATGCGGTTGAGCGAGTCGATGTTGTACGTGAGGGTTGCATTTGCATCTCCACCTACGCGATGCGCCTTTTGCTCAGCGTGAGCAAAGCCGTATTGCGACTTTCCGCCTCCAAGGAAGGTTTCATTGTTGTTGTCGGTGATGGTCGTTTGGTCGTTGTGCCAGAGGTTGATGTTACCATTCACGCGCAAGTTGCCCGCTTCCTTGTTGCCCTTGCCGTTGTCCCACTGGAGCATGGCGCCCGCCTTGCGATAGGTGTAGATGCCGTTGAGTCCGCCCCAATAGGTCCAATTGCCGTTTTCGTCCACACTCTGATTCTGACTGACATTGTTCACCTGCCCAAAGATGGCGGTGCGACGGCGGTCGGTGAAGTTCGTGGTAAACACCTTGCCGATGTAGCGGTCGTGGGTGCCAGCGCCGAGGTCAATGTTTGCCATCCAGGTGGACTTGTATTCCTCCTTAATCGTGAGGTCTACGACGGTAGCCTTGTCCGTGTCGAGTTCGCCACGAAACTCCTTTTCCTCGTCCGTCTTCTCATACATCTTCACGTCCTTCACGGCGTCGGTAGGCATGTTGGCGAGCGCCGTACTCACATCGCCGAAGAAGGGTTTGCCGTCCACGAGAATCTGACTCACCGTCTTGCCCTGAAAGGTGAGGTTGCCGTCCTTGTCAATGGAAATGCCGGGCAACTCCTTCATCATTGCGGCGAGCGAAGCGTTGGGTGGAAGGCGCAGAGCTTTGGTGTTAAACAAGAGGGTGTCGGCCTTCACGGTCATCATGCGCGAGAGGGCGGTGACTTGCGCTTCTTCGAGTTGGTAAGATTCAGCCGTGAGTGTGAGTGTGCCAAGGTCGATAGCGGTTTTCTTCGAGGTAAACTCCACATTCTGATAGAGCGTTTCGAAGCCCACCATTTCGGCGCAGATAATGTACTTGCCCGCCTTCTTGGCTTTGAGCAGAAAGGCGCCTTCTTCGTTGGTCGTGGCGTGAGATTCACGAACGGAGTCGGTGGTGAGGAGTTGCACTTTCACCATGGGAAGTGCGTCCTTCGTACCTTCTTCAACGATGGTGCCCTTCACGCTGAACTTGAAGGTTTGCGCCTGTGCCGAAAGGGCGAAGAGCGCAATGAGGAGGGGGAATAGGTGTTTCATGAAAATTATGCGTTAAGAGTTTCTAATTATAAAACGATGGAGATGCTTTTTTGTGACATACTTTTTAGGGAATTTTTATGTTTTTTTTTACGTTCGTGGGGTAAGTTGATGATTAAGAGGGGCGGTAGAAGCAACGTTGGGGATATGAAAAACTATTAGGCACTTAGTTTTTACTAACTGGGATATAGTTTTGCTTCATACTATTTTTATAGTACATCGGTGGGTGAAAAAGGGGAACGGAGGCATTAGGGACTTCCGCTCCCCAGATTTGTTGATGCGTATGCCTTTATTCCACGACCACGGTTTCCTTAAACGTGGCGATGTGTTGTTGTGCTTGAAGTGTGCTGACGGGAATTTTGTAAAGAGATTTGCGAATGCCCCAACCTGTGGTGCCCTTGACGTGCTTGGGCTTGGGACCGTCGTTGATGAAGTCGATAGTGGTGCATTGCTTGGGCAGAGGTGGGAAGACGAGGACGCGGCAACGCCATTCGCCGGGGATGCCTTCTATCCAAAAAACTTGATTTAAGGGGTAACCCAAGAGTTTGATGATGGGGTACGTTTTGCCCGTTTGACTATCGCGGAGGTGAACTTCTTTGGGAATCTGATGGTATCTGCTTGTCCACATTTGCTCGTCTACGATAGCGAGGTAAGTGGCTTCCTTGGTGCACCATATCGCCATGTTGTCCGTACCTTGGGTGCTCTGCAAAGGTGCTACGGTATGCGGATGGGTATAGACGGCAAAGGTATTGTAGTCCTCGGGGTCGTAATTCTCCGCAGGTTTTTTGAGTGTGGCGAGTCGGAAATGAGGTACGGTGTCATAGGTCAGTGTGGCTTTTTGCACACGCATGGCCTCTGCTTTTTCAGCCTCCGTCATTTCTCTTACGGAGATAATTTTGCCCTGTTCATCTCGGTCGGCTACAATATAATATTTAGGACCGCATGATGCGAGGAAGAGGATGATGATGAGGGGGAAAAGGATATTTTTCATAACTTATAGAGGTTGTGAGGTTATGAGGTTTTTAGGTTATAAGGTGCCATTCGGATTGTTTCGTCATTTCAGATATTTGATTATTATAAGGCCATGCGATCTGGATAGCCTTAAAACCTTATAACCTTTACCCTTAAAACCTATGAAGTTGAGCTTATGCGAAACTTCAATGATTTATTTCTCCAAATATTGCTTCACATTGTATCGCTCGCCACTCTGCAAATGTGAGGTGACTTGGTAGAGCGCTATCCATTGGGCGGAGTCGTGAATGCGGGGGAATACCACGGTGATGTCCACGGTTTTTCCCTTCATGCCTTTGACGTGGAAGTAATGCCAGGCGTAGGCGGGGATGCTACGGCGGGCTTTGTAGTGTTCGGCTGTGGCGGGATCGACAAGGTAACTATCGGGACCTCCGAAGCGCACGAGTTCGTCGTCGCTACTGATGTACTTCGCAAAGGTGATGTGGGTTTCGTTGCCCACGTGGCGAATCCACATGCGACGTTGGTCATTGGGGTCGTGCAAGGGAAGGTCTACGACATAGCGCCAACCGTTGTGGTCGTGGGTGGGAGTAGGTGCCTCGGTGGGGGTGGAAGGTTCCTCGGTTGCCTTTTGTTGAGGCGCGGGAAATGGAGCGGTAGGTGCTTGCTCTACATCTTGTAGCAACTTATCCACATCTGCCAATCTGAGCATGGTTTGCACCTGATTTTGTATGCGACTCGAAATCGCGGTTGCTTCCTCTTTTGAGCGCGCAGGGTATTTGATGAAAAGGCGTTGTGAATACATGCTATCGGGAGTTTCGCTAACGATGCTTGTAAACTCCGTGGTATCCCCATGCGTATGTACGATAAATGAGGGTTGGGTTATGGTTACCTGCGGAGGGGTAACGCTTTCTTCCACACGGCAGGTGTCAACGCCCCTAACGGATGCCTCTCTTATGACTTGCACAATTGTAGCAGGCTTTTGGGGTAGGGCAAAGGCTATCGTAGTGCCCGTAAGCATAATTACCCATAGGGCGGTAAGGAGTTTGCCAAAGCGACTAACGCCTATGAGCTCCGTGCGCTTCATTTCCTTGATGCGACGGCGGATGAAGGAGTTGTTGAAACCGTTGGCAATGATGGTGCAATCTTCCGAAGCTTCGCCCACGAGGAGGCACTGATAGGTGTAGGCATTCGCGCCTTGTTCAAGTACGATGCGGTCGGCTTCAAATTCGTGAAGGTCGCGCAGCGTTTTGCGCACCATCCATAATACGGGGTTGAACCACAAGAGGCGTGTGAGCAACTCTATGACCCACACATCAATGTAATGTCGGCAAGCGATGTGGGCTTGTTCGTGTTGGATAAACAGACGCTCATCTGCGGGTGTGCGACCAGCGGGCAAGAATATCAAGCGTCCGAAGGAGAAGGGCGTTTGCACCCACGACGCACGCAGAATGTCGTTGTTGAAATTTTCATCACCGAACGAGCGTTTGCGCATCTTGAAGCGCAATTGCACGAGGGGCACTATTATAATAAGGAGTAAGACGACCGACACCGCAGGAATAGCGATGCAGAGGGCTGTGCGCAAGGTGTCTTCTGTGAACGATATGATGGCAGGTGTTTCGGTTTCAGGTACTTCGTCTGTAGCAAGCGTTGCTATTGTTTCTTGCTGAATTACCGCTTCGGGATGTTCCACTAGGTAAGTATAGGCTTCTGCTTGTGTCATGGTCAGCACTTCGGGCGCTTGCTGCTTCTCCAAATAAGATTTCGTGAAGTAAGCGCCTATTTGCAACAAGCACACCACGGGAATGGCGAGCAAATAGCTGCGTTGGAAGCGGTAGGAGTGCTTCCTGGAGAGGAATATGAGGTAGAATGCCACTAGCAACACGGACACGAGGAGCATAGCGCCGTAAGCTTGTAGGAGGGGAGGGAATGGGCTTATCATAAGGGGGCTTTTTAATTGCTTTAGATGAGCTAGAGGTTCTAGAAACTCTAGATGCTCTAGATATTCTAGATGCTCTAGATATTCTAGACAAACTAAAATTTACTTCTCACTATTGATTTCCTCCAAAAGCTCTTGGATTTCCTCCTTGCTTAACTTCTCGCTCTTCACGAAATAAGAGAGGAAGTTGCGGAGCGAACCGTGGAAGAGCGTGTCGCGCGTTTCGTGCATGAAGCCATTGATGTATGCTTCGCGCGAGAGTAGGGGGCGGAACACGTGCGCCTTGCCTCGGCGCTCGGGGAACACCACTTCCTTGCGCGTCAACACTTGCATCACGGTGAGCACCGTGGTATAAGCAGGTTTCGGTTCGCCCATGGCTTCGATAATTTCATTTACTGTGGCTTCGCCTTTCGCCCAAAGTATGTTCATCAATTGTAATTCTGCCTTTGTCAAATTCTTTTGCATAATAAGTTTGATTTCTTTAAAATTTCTAAGGTCTTCAAGGTTCTTCTTAGTCCCTTTCTGACCTTAGAAACATTGATTTAAACTCTCTTTTTTTGTTTTCTACGGCAAATATAGTAGGAAAAATAGACATGGCAAAACTTTCTACGATAAAAATAGTAGCTGACTACGATATTTATAGTATTTAATTAGTAAACAAGTTAACGAATAAACAAGTTAACGAGTAAACGAGTTGACGAGAAGCCATCCGGATGGAAGTTGTACTTTGTACTCTGTCAGTTGTACTCAATAAAAAATCGCGTTGCTCTTTATTCTGCTTTAGCAAAACAAAAAAAATTAAAAAAAGTTGTTTTTGTTTCGAAAAGGGAGGTTTTGAGAGGGAAATTCGAGGTAAAATTTCAGACATACGAGGTAGGAAAAAAGATCTTTGATGTTGTTTCTCCGATGTCTGAAGAAATTTAAATGACCTTTGAGGTAGTTTTTCCCATTTTTGGCCCAAAAAAAGGAGGAAACCGCGTGGTTTCCTCCTTGTAGTACAAAGATAATATATTTTCGTTCGAAATCCAAATCAGCTTTGATTCATGTTTTATCAGCATTTGTCTGCTTTACTGTCGCAATTTCTTAGCTTAGTAATGGTAAAAAATAAGTTACACATATACATATATGAGTTTACTTGATTGCCAATGCTTCGTCGATGGTATGTGCCAGAGCTGCGAAGTGTGCCTTGCTGTCAGCATTGCCACCCGCATTGTGGAGTTGGCGCTGAAGCTGGCGGAGTACGCTGAGCATAGGAGCACGGAGGGAACTTGCTGTGCTGGCATTCTTAAAGTTTGAGCAGAGCTGATTTATCAACTGGCGTTGCAATGCCTTGCGATATTCGCTCACCTTAGCACCGCTTGTGGCTTCGTTGAAGAACATCTTGCAAAGGTCGTTTAGATAGTCGGCTGCAGGGTATTCGGGTGTGAGGCGACTTGTGATAACCATCAAACGGTTGATGATTACTTGACCAAAGCTGATAGTGATGTTTTGAGGATCGGGGGTGATGCGATTCATGTAGTCGTGTTCGATGAGCCAAGTGGGTTCGGTGGCTACGTGGCGACGTACAAATTCCATCACTTTCTTCTGACGTTCACGACTTACGTTGCTGTAAACGGTGCCTTCCTGATCAATAGTCTTGAAGTCGGCAAACACACCGCCCAGGTTGCCAAGCACGTGGCCCATGTAGCGGTTGAGCTGCGTGAGATATTGTTGGTAAATGCTGCTGAGATTCTGTGCGTAGATATCTTTCTTGTCGTAGCTCCATGTGGGGAGTTCCTTGAGGCAACGCTTAATGTTGAGAATGCCGTATTCGCTCGCCTTGATGGCATCGTCGCCGAGGTCTTCGGTCTGGCAGCGTGGGTCGTTGGTGCGGTTGGTTTCGCCGTCGCCAAACCAAAGGCGAGGATTGCCGTCGTGCTGTTCCTTGATGAGTGTTTCGAGGGCTTCGTGGTCAGCCATAGCGTCGGCAGCAAACATAGGACGATAGCCCCATTCGATCGCCCAGATGTCGTAGTCGTTGATGCGGGGGAAGATGCCCTGGCGGCTGATGCCGTCCTCGGGTTGTGCTACGTAGTTGAAGCGCGCATAGTCCATGATACTGGGTGTGTGGCCGTATTTTTCGACCCACGCCTTGTTGCGGAGGCTATCTACGGGAACGGTGCTGCTTGAACCGAAGTTGTGGCGAAGTCCGAGCGAGTGGCCCACCTCGTGTGACGACACGAAGCGAATGAGCTGGCCCATGAGTTCTTCGTCGTAGTTCATCTTGCGTGCGGCTTCGTCGATGTTGGCAGCCTGCACCATGTACCAGTCGTGAACGAGGGTCATCACGTTGTGGTACCAGCACACGTGGCTTTCGATGATTTCGCCCGTGCGGGGGTCGTGAACGTTAGGACCATAAGCATTGGGGATGTCAGATGCGAGGTAGCGAATCATGCTGAAGCGAGCGTCCTCCATCGACATGGTGGGGTCGTCCTCGGGCCATTCCTTGCCGACGATGGCATTCTTCCAACCGGCTTTTTCGAAAGCCACCTGCCAGTCGTTGACACCCTGGATGAGGTACTTGCGCCACTGCTTGGGCGTAGCGGGGTCGATGTAGTAAACAATCTGCTTCTTGGGCTCGATGAGTTCGCCGCGCTTCATGCGTTCGGCATCAGCGCTGTCCTTGGGTTCGAGGCGGTAGCGCACGTTGTAGCGTTCGTTTTCCACGCGGTGCTGGCTGTCGCTGAAGCGCACAAAGCGGTCGGCAAAGTAGCCCACGCGGGGGTCGAACAAACGACGTTGCATGAGGTCCTTGGGAAGGAGCACGAAGGAGTAGTTGAAACCCATTGTCACCTTGCCACTGCGCGCACCGGCAGGCGTTTTTGTGCCCGATGAACTCCACGTCTTCACGGTGCGTACTTCGGTGTTGGTGGGGAAGGTCTTGATACTTTCAATGTAGGAGAGGTTGGACATGTAGCCGCCCAATCCAAACTGCTGCTTGTTGGCTGAAGAGAGGCCCAGTGCGCTGTCGTCGCTGCTGAAGAGGCCAGCAACATCGATGCGGCGCAAGCCCTTCTTGTGGTGAACCACCTTGAACGAAGCGATGATGGGGTTGGTGCTGCTGATTTCGACTGCGCGACCGATGGCGCTTGCCGAGTCGGCAACGTTGACGAGGGCTTCAGCGCGGAGCAGGAGGTCGCCTTTGGGCGAAACTTCCCAATACACCGTTTGCTGCTTCACCAGTTCGCCGCCATACTTCAGTGTGCTGGCAGGAGTGCTCGTGAAGCGCACGGTGAGCAGAATGCGACGGCCGATGAGCGAGTCGGGGATGTCCCAGAACCACTCTTCCTTCGGACCTTTCTTGATGTTGAAAAGTCCGTGCTGCACTTCGCTTTTGTAATCAATGTCTTCGAGCATTGAAGTTGCTGCTGAGGCACTGAACTCACCTACCTTCTTCATCTTGGTGAGGGCGAGTTCGGCTTTCTTAGGTTGCTTGGCAATGAGCAATGCTTCGTTTTTGCTGCCCTGAATCACGAGGGTATCTGCAAAGGAGAGGGTGAAGTTGCCTTCCTTTTTGCCTTCCTTGATAGTGATGGGCGTGGTGGGCGTTTTGCTCAGGCTACCGTCTTTTTCAATAAAAGCCTTTGCGCCCACGCTGTAGAGGTAGAATGTGCGGCCGTTGGTAGAAAGGATAGAGAATTGTTGCAGTGTATTCTTCTTTTTCTTCTTATCCTTCTTGTCCTTCTTATCTTTCTTTTGTTTTGTGGCTTTGAGACTCACGAGGTGGGTTGTGTCGTCGGAAATGGTCCAATCGACGTCGCCCGTTTCGATGGTGTAGCAGAAGTTGGGGCGAAGGTCAGCCACCTTAGTTACGGTGGTTGACTGTTTTTTGTTGTCCTTTTTCTTGTCCTTAGCCATGGCGGGCGTGCCGAGCATTGCCAGGCAGAGCAGACTTGTTAATAGTTTTTTCATTGTATGCGTTTTTATATAAAATGTACTATATATTGTAGGATAAATAGGCGGCGACAACAAGCAGTGCGAACGTAAGCATGTTGCGCGAAGTGAAGCCGAGGATGCGGTTGAGTTGAGGTCCGCTGTTGATTTGCACCATTTTGCGCCATGTGAGATAGTGGGGCAGGAGGTAGAAGGCTGGCAGGATGGCGAGCCACTGATTGCCGTTGAGCGCAAGCATAGCCACGCAGGCGTAGGCGGCAATGCCCTGAAGCAGATAGGCAAGACTGCCGAAGCGTTCGCCAAAGAGCACCACGATGGTGCGCTTGCCCGCCTTGCGGTCGGTTTCGCGGTCGCGGTAGTTGTTGAGCACCAGTAAGGTGTCAACACATAGGCCGCATGCTGCCGAGAGTAGCCACACGTCGCTATGAAGCGAGCCGGCCTGCACATAATACGTGCCTATGACGGGCACGAATCCGAAGAATGCCCACACGAGCAGGTCGCCCAGGCCGTGGTAGCTCATGAGCGTGGTGTAGAGAAAGGCGAAGACTACGCAACTTGCGCCCAGGCCTACGAGCCACCAGCCGCCGTAAGCGATGAGTGCGAATCCGGCGCAGCAGGCTGCGATGAGCGTCACTGCGATGCCGATGCGCATGGCACCGGGACTAATCCAGCCTTGCGCACAAGCGCGTTTCGGGCCGAGGCGTTCGGCGGTGTCGGTACCTTTGCGGAAGTCGTAGAGGTCATTGATGAAGTTCGACGCCACTTGCATGAGGACGGCAAAGAGCGCGCAGAGCAGGGCTGCCTGCCACTTCATGGTGTGGTGAGCGTAGGCCATGGCTGTTGCCGTAGCTACGGGGATGAGGGCAGCCGAGAGCGTCTTGGGGCGCGCTGCGAGTAGCCATGCTTTGGGAGAATTGGGGGTAGTCATAATGAGCGTGTGGATGGTTGCAGGGAGGTTCGGACGCTGATGTAGCAGCGGGCGGAAGCCTTAGTTTTGGTTCAATGTCATCTTGATGCAAGCCCAGCCGTCCTGACTGCGCACGTCGGTGAGCACAAGGCCCAGCGATGTGGCGTGGGCTACGAGCTTTTCTACGTCCTCGTTGTAGAAACCGCTCATAAAGATGGCTGCGCCGGGCTTCATGCGTGCCACGTAGTGGTGCATGTCGGCAAGGAGAATGTTGCGGTTGATGTTGGCAATGACGAGGTCGAACGGGCCGTAAGCAGGGAGCACGCCGGCATCGCCGAGAACCACGTCGATACCATCAACCTGATTGAGCTCCATGTTTTCCACAGAGTTCTTCACGCACCATTCGTCGATGTCGATAGCCACGCAGTGGGCTGCACCGCGCATTCGGGCAAGGATGGCGAGGATGCTCGTGCCGCATCCCATGTCGAGTACCTCTTTGCCCGTAAGTTCGTCGTCGAGCAGGCGGCCCACCATTTGCGAAGTGGTGGCATGATGGCCTGTGCCAAACGACATCTGCGGATTAATCTTGATGGAATATTCAGCCGAGGGCACATCCTTGTGGAACGTGCTGGAGATGACGCAACGGTCGGCGATGACAATGGGTTGGAAGTAGTTCTTCTCCCACTCTTCGTTCCAGTCCTTGTCCTCAGCCTCGGTTTGCTCAAAGCTGATTTTCACGTCGGGCAGTGGGAAGTCCTCGATGAGCGACTGCAGCGCGTCGGCATCGTAGAGCGAGGTCTGGATGTAGGCCTTATAGAGTCCTACTTCGGCTTCGTCGGAGAAGATGGGCGCTTCGGGAAAGTTATCGACGCTGCCAATGCGTGGCAGGTCGAGCGAAGCTGTGCGCACAAAACTTTCGAAACCTATGTCGGCAAGCAAGGCGCTGAGTACGTCCTCGTAAGCCTCGTTTTGTGGCTGGAGCGTGAAGGTAAATTCAAGATATTTCATAGTAGTGTTTTTTATGTGGTATTTATAGGGGCTATAGATTTTATAGATTCTATAGTCTTTATAGTTTTTATATACTGCGTCGGATGCGCCATGCTTGGGGATATTGATTGTTGGCGCGGTTTCCTAAATTGTTGACAAATCCGAGGGGCAGACCCTTGTAGCAAACGAGTGTCCACCCCGTAGGTGCATCGACCTGGATGGCTTCGCGATGGAGGTAGGAAAGGGCTACGTTGAGCGCCACTTCGCAACGGGGGAAGGCGTCAGCAGCTAATTGCGTGGAGAGCGCAAGTCCGTGGAGCGGAACGAGCTTTTTGCCCTTCAGCTCCGCAAGTGGAATGCCGGCAGTGAGGCAGCGCACTTGCTTTTGCAGCAGCGCAACGTCGGCAGCGAGCGATTGGCGCACGGCAGCCCACTCTGTGGCATTGCTGCTCGCAACTTGGAATGCCTCGGGCGATTGTAGCCACGACAGCGCGCGGCGTGCTTCGGCTGGAATCTGCACTTTGTCGGACGGAGAGGGTTTGGCTTTCTTCGGCTTCATGAGTGGAGCTTCAGCCGTTTTGCGCAGCAGGCAGAGGAACAGACCTTCGCCCTTCGACTTATGGGGGTAGAAGTGGTACATGCCGTTGTTGGCCTCGGCGGCGTTGATGACCTTGCCCTCGGGACTGAGTGTGTGAACGTTCCAATCGGCTTCGACGGGGATCGTTACGACTTCGGCGCCCAGTTCTGTGCAGATGCGGCGCACCATGTCCTCGTTCTCCATGTGGTTGAAGGTGCATGTGCTATATACCATGTAGCCGCCCTGACGGAGGCAGTCCCAAATGTCGCAAACGATTTGCCACTGGCGGCTGACGCAGTCGATGACGTTTTGTGCGGACCATTCGCTGATGGCAACGTCGTCCTTGCGAAACATGCCTTCGCCCGAGCAGGGTACGTCGGCGCCGATGACGTCGAAGAAACTGTTGAGTCCCTGAAATTCGTTGGGGTAGGCATTCGTTACGACGACGTCGGGATGGCCCCACTTCAGCATGTTTTCCGCAAGGATGTCGGCGCGCTGGCGCATCGGCTCGTTGGCAACGAGGAGCGTGCCTTCGGGCAGCAGGCTGCGCCACAGTGTGCTCTTTCCGCCCGGAGCCGCGCAGAGGTCGAGCACGCGCCGGGGATTGGCATCGCTCAGAATTCGGCGCACGGCTTGCTCCAGAAACATCGACGCGGCTTCCTGCACGTAGTAGGCGCCCCCATGGAGTGTGGGGTCGAGGATGAAGGACGGACGCTCGGAGATATAAGCCCCTTCGGCGCACCAGGGCACGGGCGTGGCGGCTTGATTCTCGAAGAGTTCGGTGGCAGGCGTCGCTGTCTTCAGCGAATTGCGACGGATGCTTGTTGAGGGTTCCGTTTGCTGCAGTGCGGAGAAAAGTTGTTGCGCTTCGGTGGCACCGATGAGCGTCGTCATTTGCTGTATGAAGTCGTGAGGAAGTGGCTTCGTCATGAGCTGAATTTGTAGGTTAGAGTGAGCGGTGGCGCAGAAAGTTTTGGATTTGCGCACCTTTATTCTCTACAAAAGTACAACATTCTTCAAAAAAACTTTACCTTTGTGCCTACCAAATACATTAAACATCTGAAAAATGAAACAATATCTGAATCTTTTGCAGCGCATCATCGATGAAGGGACCGTGAAAACCGACCGTACGGGTACGGGGACAAAGTCGGTCTTCGGCCATCAGATGCGCTTCAACCTCGCTGATGGCTTTCCGTTGGTGACGACTAAGAAGTGCCACCTGAAGTCTATCATCCACGAGTTGCTCTGGTTTTTGAAGGGCGACACAAATGTGAAGTACTTGCAGGAAAATGGCGTGCGCATCTGGAACGAATGGGCTGACGAAAACGGCGACCTTGGACATGTGTACGGCTATCAGTGGCGCTCGTGGCCCGATTACAATGGCGGATACATCGACCAGATTCAGCAGGTGGTTGACCAAATTAAGAACACGCCCGATTCGCGCCGCATCATCGTTTCGGCGTGGAACGTAGCCGAAATCGATAACATGGCGTTGCCCCCTTGCCACATGCTCTTCCAATTCTATGTAGCAGACGGAAAACTCTCGCTCCAGCTCTACCAACGTTCGGCAGATTGCTTCTTAGGCGTGCCCTTCAATATTGCATCTTATGCCCTGCTGCTCATGATGATGGCGCAGGTATGCGGACTTGAGGCTGGCGAGTTTGTACACACTACGGGCGACACCCACCTTTATCTCAACCACATGGAGCAGGCGCAGTTGCAACTTACGCGCGAGCCAAAGAAATTGCCAACCATGCGCTTGAATCCTGAAGTGAAGAATATTTTTGACTTCACCTACGAGGACTTTACTCTGGAGAACTACGACGCACATCCGCATATCAAGGCAGTAGTTTCGGTGTAGGGAGGAGAATATAGTTTTAGAACTTTATGTAATTATAAAAACCGAGGAGTTGCTCCGTGTGGGGCAACTCCTCGGTTGGTTTTGTGGCTTATGACTCAATATTAATATATATAGCGTCAAGCTTATTTTAATTTTGCAAGGGCTTCCTTGATGCGACGAATGGCTTCGACGATGTTTTCGTCGCTTGTAGCGTAGCTCATGCGGAAGCAGTTGGGCGAACCAAAGGCATCGCCACCTACTGTTGCAACGTGGCCTTCTTCGAGGAGGTACATTGCAAAGTCCATAGAGTTGTTGATGACGTGCTTGTCGTAGCTCTTACCGAAGTAGCTGCTGCACTTGGGGAAGAGGTAGAAGGCACCTGTGGGGTTGTTTACTTCGAGACCAGGGATTTCCTTTGTGAGTTTCACGATCAAATCCTTGCGGCGTTCGAAAGCCTTGCGCATTTCTTCAACGCAATCCTGAGGACCGGCGAATGCTTCGGCAGCTGCAATCTGGCTCACGGAGCAAGGGCCTGACGTGTACTGACCCTGGAGTTTGTTGCACGCCTTAACGATATAGTCGGGACCTGCTAAGAAACCAATGCGCCAACCTGTCATTGCGTAAGCCTTAGAAACACCATTGATGATGACAGTGCGGTCCTTCATGCCTTCGCAGGCTGCGATTGAAGCGTGTGCGCCGATGTAGTTGATGTGTTCGTAGATTTCGTCGGAGATAACTACTACTTGTTCGTGGCGGCGCAAAACTTCTGCGAGGCCTTCGAGTTCTTCCTGCGTGTAAACAGAACCTGTGGGGTTGCTGGGTGAGCAGAGGATGATGGCCTTCGTGTTGGGCGTGATGGCAGCTTCGAGTTGAGCGGGGGTGATTTTGAAATCCTGCTCAATACCTGCTTCGATATACACGGGTTTTGCGTCGGCGAGCAACACCATTTGAGGATAACTCACCCAATAGGGAGCAGGGATGATTACTTCGTCGCCTGTGCCTGCAACAGCCATGACAGCATTGCACACACACTGCTTTGCACCGTTTGAACATGAAATTTGTGCGGGGGTGTAGTCAAGTCCGTTTTCGTTCTTGAGTTTTGCACAAATGGCTTCGCGCAATACAGGGTAGCCGGGTACGGGAGAGTAGCGTGAGAAGTTGTCGTCAACAGCTTTCTTTGCGGCTTCCTTGATGTGATCGGGCGTGTTGAAGTCGGGTTCGCCCACTGAGAGGTTGATGATATCAAGACCTTGCGCCTTGAGTTCTGCGCTCTTTTGCGACATAGCGAGTGTCGCTGATGGAGCAAGACGGTTAACTGTGGCTGAAAGTTGTGTCATAGTTATCGTTGGTTTAAGTTAGTTGCGACGGTTTCCGAAGATGCGTAGCAAGTAAATAAAGAGGTTGATAAAGTCAAGGTAAAGTGTGAGGCTGCCGAGGAGCGCAACTTTAAGTGTCGCTTCGTTTTTCTCGCCGCCCATTTCGAGGAACATTGTTTTGATTTTCTGAGTGTCGTAAGCTGTGAGGCCGCAGAAAATCAATACGCCGGCGTAGGTGATGAGCCACATCATTTGAGTGCTTTGCAGGAAGAGGTTGACGATGGTAGCGATGATGAGGCCGATGAGTGCCATAATCAGGAAGCGTCCCATGGTCGAAAGGTCCTTCTTAGTGAAGTAGCCCACGAGACTCATTCCGCCAAATGTTCCGGCTGTGATGAAGAACGTCGTTGCGATGGATTCCATTGTATATACAAGGAAGATGCAACTGAGCGTAACGCCATTCAGGATGGAGAACAATACGAATAAGATACTTGCTGTGGAGAACGAGAGCGACATGACGCGTGAACTTAAATACCAAACGATGCCGAGTTCAATGAGCGCAAGAATCAAATAAGTAGAACCGCCTAAAACTATCTGCGCCAATGCAGGCGAGCTGGCTACGTATGCAGCGGTAAGACCTGTTGTTGCAAGAGCAAACGTCATCCAAAGATACACGTTGCGCATGAGCGTTGCAATCGCTGACGTCTGTGTTACCGATTTTGAGTAATTTCCGTAAGATTTGTCGTACATAAGGTTTGAGGTTAAAAGGTTTTAGTTAGGTGCGACGACCTTTGAAGATGCGTAGCAAGTAGTATAAGAGGTTGATAAAGTCGAGGTAGAGTGCGAGGCTGACGATGAGCGCTGCTTTAAGTTTAGTTTCGCTTTTATCGCCGTCCATTACAAGGAACATTGTTTTGATTTTATGAGTGTCGTACACTATAAAACAGCAGAAAATCAATATGCCGGCGTAGGTGATGAGCCACATCATTTGAGTACTTTGCAGGAAGATGTTGACGATGGTAGCGATGATGAGACCAATGAGCGTCATAATCAGGAAACTTCTCTTGGTTGAAAGGTCATTCTTCGTGAAGTAGCCTATGAGGGTCATTACTCCAAATGTTCCGGCTGTGATGTAGAACGTTGTTTCGATGGACTCCATCGCATATTCGAGGAAAATGCAATTGAGTGTAAGTCCATTCAGGATGGAGAACAACACGTATAGGATACTTGCAGTTGGGAACGAGAGCAATGTGATGCGTGAGCTTAAGTACCAAACGATGCAGAGCTCAAAGATTGCAAGGATCCAGCAAGTAACATTTCCTGAAAATATCTGCGTCAATGTAGGCGAACTGGCTACGTATGTAGCGGTAAGACCTGTAGTTGCAAGGGCAAATGTCATCCAAAGATACACATCTCGCATGAATATTACAAATGCTGACGTTTGCTGTGCTTTCGTCACTTCATAACTTTCGTAAAAATCGTCGTGCATGAGGTGGTTTGGTTAAGATGTTATAAGGTTGTGAGGTTTGGAGGTCTTAATGCAGCGCAGATTGCAAGTCTAATAATCTCGTTTATTAGTACCTAATAACTTACCAACTATCCTAAAGCGTGATTTTACTTGAGGTGCAACGTGTGACCCATGCGCTCTTTCTTTGTCTTGAGGTAGCGCTCGTTGAATTCGTTGGGCTGGATTTCGATGGGTACGTTTTCCACAATCTCAAGTCCGTAGGCTTCGAGACCAACGCGCTTCACGGGGTTGTTCGACATGAGACGCATTTTTGTAACACCGAGGAGGTTTAAAATTTGTGCGCCTACACCGTAGTCGCGAAGGTCGGGGTCGTAGCCAAGGTGGATGTTGGCGTCAACAGTGTCGTAGCCCTGCTCCTGAAGTTTGTAGGCCGCAATCTTAGCCATGAGTCCGATGCCGCGACCTTCCTGGTTGAGGTAGAGCACAACGCCCTTGCCTTCTTTTTCAACCATTGTCATTGCGCGGTGGAGCTGTTCGCCGCAATCGCAGCGTGCACTTCCGAAGATGTCGCCCGTAGCGCACGAAGAGTGAACGCGCACAAGGATTTCTTCACCAGGTTCCCAAGCGCCCTTAATCAAAGCTACGTGTTCGAGACCGTTGCTCTTCTGGCGGAAAGGTATGAGGCGGAAGTGGCCGTAAGCAGTGGGCATATCTACCTCTTCGCCTTTCTCAACGAGGCATTCGTGGCGCAGGCGGTAAGCGATGAGGTCCTTAATTGTAATAATCTTCAATCCTTCGCGCTTTGCGAATTCCTGAAGTTGGGGCATGCGCGCCATCGTACCATCTTCGTTGAGGATTTCGATGAGGCAGGCAGCGGGCTGAAAACCGCTGAGGCGTGCGAGGTCAACTGCAGCTTCGGTGTGGCCGGCGCGTGCAAGCACACCGCGGTCCTGAGCATAGAGCGGATTGATGTGGCCGGGGCGTCCGAAGTCTTCGGGCTTTGAAGCAGGGTCGGCGAGTGCCTTGATGGTGGCACAACGGTCTGCGCAGCTAACGCCGGTGGTGCAACCTTCGAGTTTATCTACAGTTACGGTAAAGGGCGTGCCGAGCATACTGGTGTTGCGTTGCACCTGGAAGTCGAGGTCCAATTGCTTGCAGCGTTCGAGGGTGATGGGAGCACAGAGCACTCCGCGACCATGGCGCAGCATGTAGTTGACAGCTTCGGGGGTGCAACATTCGGCAGCCATGATGAGGTCGCCTTCGTTTTCGCGGTCTTCATCGTCTACCACAACGAGGAATTTGCCTTGCTTGAAGTCTTCGAGTGCTTCCTCAATGGTAGAAACGGGATATGTGTTTTGCATATTGAGTGGTTAATTTATAGTTGTGTGAATAGTTTTTTTAGAAGAGGGTTTGTTGCTCATTTCCGAGCAAAGGTCAAGGTCCTGCAGGTTAGCGTCGGGTGGGATTTTTCATTTCCTCCGCCATGAGTCCTTGCAGTCGGTCCATGCGTTTCGCAATTTGCTTGATGTCGCGCATGAGTCGCAAGCGGAATCGCCAAATACGGTTCCATACGAGGATACCCAGTGGGAAGCAAACACCTACGGGGATGTTGTAGCGCTTGCGGCTGAAGGGGTGCGTGTGAGCCGTGACGTAGATAATCGGCAGTTTGTTGAGTTCACGAAGAATGCGCATGTTGCGCGTGTTCGACAGTTCTTCGATGAATGCTTCCAGGCGATTGTTGAGGTCGTCTATCGTGTGGTCCACTCTGCGTCGGAAGAAGAGGTGGATGTAGTTGGGCGCACGATAGAGTTTCTTGCGTTCGCGATAGAAGAGGAAGGCTTCGCTCAGTGCTTGTGCCTCGGCGATGAGTTTTTCGTAGTCGGGGTCGTAGAGGATGACTTCCTTCTTATGGATGGTGCGCTTAGTGCGCAATCCGAGCAAGCGACGGAAGAAGTTGAGGTAAGCGTCCTTGTTGAACACTACGGAGTCGCGGTTTGCCATAAATGTGAGGTAGAAACCACAGGGCACGAGAATCACCGTACTTATCCACATGCCGACGACTACCGCAATCGAGCCCTCGCGCGCCGTTTTCATCCCTGCGGTGTTGATAACGTAGTAGGCGATGAAGATAAGTACGCTCACTACGGCAGGCATTCCCAATCCTCCCTTACCGATGATGGCTCCGAGCGGTGCGCCGATAAAGAAGAAGAACAGGCACGCCAGCGACATGGCTATCTTCTGATGCCATTCTATCCAGTGGCGTCTCACGTGGTGTTCGTAGTATGCGATGGTTTCGGCTTTCCAGTCAAGGTCGAACATATAGGACTGCACCTGGCTCTGCGCTCCCTTTACGGCGTTTGCCACCTTGCGTCGTGTTTCCTTTACAAGGATAGAGTCGAAGTGGGCTACGTTAGCCACAGCCTTGGCGAAGCGTGCCGTGTCGCGATTGTTCAGCGTGGGCTGGCGGAGGTGTGTGCGTCGCATGCTTTCGTAGTACGAGGTGGCAAGACTGTCCATCAGGTGCTTCAGCGAGTCGATGCTGGTTTCTATTTCCGCCATGTTTTTTGTTGAAGGCATGTCGCGCAGGGCTTCCGCATCCATGAGGCTGAAGTTGGCATCGAAGTCGATGATGAAGCGTTTATAGCCAAAGGTTTCGCGGTCGTAGGGCACGCTTGCAGCCTTCTGTAGTCCCATGGCATTCTGTCCTTGCAGGTTTTCGAACTGCTCGCCCTGCCAGAGGTCCAGTATGAGGTGCATCTTGTTTGCCGACATTTCCATTCGTCCGGAGTCGGCGAGTACTATTTGCGCTCGGTCGAACCCACGGTCGGTTTTGTAGATGATGATGTCGTAGAGCATGCCTGTTGCAGCATTTTTCTTCTGCACGTAGAGGTTTACGTTGGGCACCCCATTATAGAATTGCCCTTCGGGTATTTCCAGCGCAGGCGATGTTTGCTTCATGCTGATGAGCAGTTGTCGCATGCTGATTTGTGCCGAGGGCGCCATGTTGTTCTGGAATACGAACGACGTAGCGGTGAGCATCACCACCACAATGCCAATAGGGCGCATGATGCGGATGAGCGGCACACCGGCTGCTTTCATTGCCAGTAGCTCCAATTGCTCCGCCATGTTTCCGAAAGTGATGAGCGAAGCCAGTAGTACAGCCAACGGCAACGAAGTGGGCACCATCGTGATACCCATATACCAGAAGAATTGTCCTAATACATCCAGCGTAAGTCCCTTGCCAATCAACTCATCGACATAACGCCATGTGAATTGCATCATGAAGACGAAGAGCGTAATGAAAAAGGCAGCCAGGAAGACCAGCACAAACTTCTTCAGAATAAAAATATCGAGTTTCTTAATCATTGCTATCGAAGTTTGTTCGCACGCTTCTACACGTGCGCACACTATTTCAGCCAACAAAGGTAATAAATTCTTAAGGAAAATAGGGCATAAATTTGCTTCAAACTGCGCTTTCGGGCTTATAAAGTGTCAAGAAATGTTTTCCTCTGCAACTTCTTGCGAGTTTTATCCGCATAAATTGTGAATTTTTTAAAAGAAAATTGTAATTTTGCGCCCGAAATCAAAATTATAATTCACAATCCATTATGATCAAATCACAGGACATTAAGAAAGGCACTTGCATCCGCTTGGATGGTAAGCTCTATTTCTGCATTGACTTCCTTCACGTGAAGCCAGGTAAGGGTAATACAATTATGCGTACAACTTTGAAGGACGTTGTTTCAGGCCGTGTGCTCGAAAAGCGTTTCAACATTGGCGAAGCGCTCGAAGACGTTCGCGTAGAACGCCGTCCCTACCAGTATCTCTATATGGAAGGCACTGACTACATCTTCATGAACAACGAAACTTTCGAACAAATTCCTATCGCTAAGGACCTCATCACAGGTGTTGAATATATGAAGGAAGGCGACGTTGTTGAAGTTGTAAGTGACGCTTCTACAGAAACTATCCTCTATGCAGAAATGCCCGTTAAGACTCGCTTGACTATCACTTACACAGAACCCGGTCTTCGTGGCGACACTGCTACTAACACTCTCAAGGATGCTATCGTTGAAACAGGTGCTAAGGTACGTGTTCCCCTCTTCATCGAAGAAGGCGAATTGATCGAAATCGACACTCGCGATGGTTCATACCAGAACCGTGTGAAGGCTTAAGTAATATTTCTTCCGAAGAAGTAATTTTTTAGGTTAATAATGAAATAAGTTGTTGAGAGGGCTGCACAAATCTGTGTGGTCCTCTCTTTTTTTATCAAGTGGGTTCTATTAATTCGCTTTGTCGTACGGCAAAAAGATATTAAGTACTCAATCTGTTGGAATATAGAACGCACCTTTATATAATTCCCTATTTAGAGGCGGTATAAATCATCTTTCGATAAAAAAACGTTGAGAAATAGAGAATTTCGCATTTTTATTTTGCCACTCCAAATAAAATAACTTCATTTGCGACTCAAAGCGAAAGGCATGTGCTAAAGTTTGCTCAAATCATGTGCCGACGCTTACGATAAATTATGTGTGTTGGATGCTCCTGAAGGGGGCATTCTTAGTCCCGAGCACAACGCTTGAGTTGGCTCTAATCTCTCATTAATCCCATAGGTAAAAAGTATGGAAGAAATCTTGAATCCTGAAGTACAGGAAACTGCTCCCGTAGCAGAAGTTGAAGTAGCGGCGGCTGAAGTTGAAGCACCCGCAGTTGAGGAAAAGCCCGCAAAGAAGGCGGTTCCTGCAACTAAAAAAGAGGTAATCGAGCGCTTAAAGGAAATTGCTGCTGATGCAAGCAATGCTGAACGTTCGGAAATCGACCTTTTAAAGCAGATTTATTACAAAATCCACAATGCGGAAGCTGCTGCCGCACGCGAGGAATTTATTAGCAAAGGCGGTGCGCCCGAGGACTTCATGCCTGCGCCCGACAATACAGAAGCTGAACTCAAAGTGCAGCTCCATATCATCAAGGACATGCGTCAGCGTGCTGCTGAAGCACTCGAAGCCGAAAAGCAAAACAACCTTGAAAAGAAGTTGGCTATCATCGAACGCATTAAGGAAATGGTGGCACAGTCTGAGGAAGTCGATAAGCACTACGAAGAATTCAAGAATCTTCAGGCCGACTGGAAGGACATTCGCCTTGTGCCTGCCGAACGTGCTACAGAACTCTGGAAGAACTATCAGCTCTACGTTGAGCAGTATTACGACTTGCTCCGCCTGAACCACGAAATGCGTGCTTACGACTTCAAGAAGAACCTTGAAATCAAGACGCAACTCTGCGAAGCTGCTGAGAAGTTGGCAGAGTTGGAAGACGTTGTAAGCGCATTCCACCAACTCCAGAAGTTGCATCAGGACTTCCGCGAAACAGGTCCTGTTGAACGCGAATTGCGTGAGCAAATCTGGAATCGCTTTAAGGAAGCATCAACCAACGTAAACAAGCGCCACCAAGCACACTTTGAAAACCTGAAGGCGCAGGAAGAAGAAAACCTCATGCGCAAAACGGCTCTCTGCGAAAAGGTTGAAGCCATCGATCTCAGCGCACCCACAAACTTCACAGAGTGGGAAGAGTTGACAAAGCAGGTGATTGAATATCAGAACGAGTGGAAGACCATCGGTTTCACTCCCAAGAAACTCAATGCACAGATTTTCGACCGTTTCCGCACTGCTTGCGACCGCTTCTTCCAGACAAAGACAGAGCATTTCCGTGGTGTACGCGATTCTTACAGCGCCAACCTCGCTGCGAAAACAGCACTTTGCGAAAAGGCTGAGGCTTTGAAAGACAGCACGGATTGGGTGCGCACAGCAAACGTATTCGTAGAACTTCAGAAGGAATGGAAGACCATCGGTCCTGCACCCCACAAAGTGTCGGAAGTAATCTGGAAGCGTTTCAACGATGCTTGCAACTACTTCTTCGAACAGAAGGGCAAGGCTACTGTCGATGTTCGCCAGGTTGAAAACGAAAATCTTGAAAAGAAGAATGCGATTATCGCAAAACTTCAGGCGCTCCTCGATGAAGGCAGCAACAACGTACAGGCTGTGAAGGACCTCCAGGCAGAGTGGAACGAAGTGGGCCACGTGCCTTTCCGCAAGAAGGACAAGGTGTTCAAGCACTACCGCGAAATCTGCGATAAACTTTACGAAGGTTTCCATGCAACAGCAGGCAAGCGCCATCTCGAAAACTTCAAGAAGAACATGGCAGAAAAGGGTGGCAACGACTTGTCGCGCGAACGTCAGCGCCTCCAGCGTGACATCGAATTAAAGAAGAGCGAAATTCAGAACTACGAAACAAACCTGAGCTTCTTCAATTCTAAGTCAAAGTCAGGCAACTCGCTTGTTGAAGATATTCTCAAGAAGATCGAACGCCTCAAGGACGATTTGTCACTCCTTAACGAAAAGCTTGCAGCCGTAAATCTTCAGATGAAGGCTGAAAAGTAATTCGGTTTGAGTGAAAATAATATTAATGCTAAGCGAGGGTGTGTCAAAAAAAATTGACGCACCCTCGCTTTTTTTATTGGCAATAATATAGCAGTTGCCCCAAGAACTTTAACAGCCCCCTCCGCAACTAAAGTAGCTCGACCGCCAGAGGGTGAACAGCCTGTTTTGACAAACCCTCATTAAAGCGTGGGTATGCGCACCCAGAGTAGGTGCCCTAATACTTTGCTATTCGTTGCTCGTTGCATGTGCACCTCTTCAAGGTGCACATACCTATTGGATTGTGCCGGGCAGATTCGCTCTGCTCAAACGCCACGGCAATCGAGCGGAGACGCCCTCAGTATCTTTTCAACTATCCGGATGGTGCGAGCAAGGCTCGCGAAAGTCTGTGAGTTGTCTGTGTGAGATGAATAGCGCTGTGCATTTCGTATCGCAAATACAACTGTGCGCAGAGACGTCCCAGTGGGTGCCTGTCAGTCTGGCATTATGCGGTGCATGAGGGAGACGCCCCAATGGGACGTCTCTACGTAGGGTGTGGCGCACAAACAAGCGCTCAAGTCTGCCCCTCTCGTTTATTCGTTTACGCTCATCAGCTTCGCAGTTCCTAATAAAAAAAGGAGACTGCAAAGCAATGCTCGCTTTGCAGTCTCCTTTTTTATATACAGCTATTTTTATTGCTGGCGCACGAATTCCAGTTTTCCGCCATGGAGGTAGAATCCGGTCTGCACAGGTTTCGTGTTCAGGCGTTTGCCCTGCAATGTGTACCATGCTTCGGTGTCAGCCTTTCCACTTTGCACGCTCGTAATATGTGTGGGCAATACGCTGCCAATCTTCAGACACGCCATTTGCAGCGCCTTCGTGCTGCGCACATACGCCTCGAATGGACGAACTTCGCGCAAGCCATGAACGAAGATTGAACCGGGTGCCATCAGACCTTCGTATTCGTTCCAGTAACCGTCATCGTTCAGCGCAAAGACG